>DATANP010000189.1:0-20924 GCA_036266195.1 Thermoanaerobaculia bacterium
GGGCGTCGTCGTCGTCAATCTGATCATCTGGACGGGGATCTTCCTCTGGCTGCTGCGCCTCAACAAGCGGCTCAAGGACATGGAGAAGGAGCCATGAAAAAGAACCATAGGTACTACCTGCTCGGCGCGGTGCTGCTGCTCGCCTTCGCCGGGTTCTCGCTCTCGTCCTTCAAGCAGACGCTGACCCCGTACGTGTCCTACACGCAGGCCCGCGAGGCCTCGCGGGTGGTGCAGGTCGCCGGCGCGCTCGAAAAGGGCAGCTCGTCCTATGAAGACGCCCGGGACTTCCTGTACTTCACGATCCAGGACCCCAAGACCCACGAGAGCCTGCGGGTGCGCTACAAGGGGCTCAAGCCGGCGAACTTCGAGGACGCCATCAGCATCGTCGCCATCGGCCAGTACGACGAGGGCTCCAAGGAGTTCGAGGCTCACAAGCTGCTCGTCAAGTGCCCCAGCAAGTACCAGGGCGCCGAGGTCAAGGAGTACAGCTAGCCCCCTCTTTTCAGGAGTCGCTCCCATGTTGGATTATCTGTCTCATCTCTACCTGCCGGGCTCCGTGGCTCTCTGGAGCGCCATGGTGTTCGCCCTGGCCGCGGTCTGGGGATACTCCCTGGTCCTGCGTGGCGACACCGGGGCCCTGCGCTTCGCGCGGCTGTCCTACAACTTCCTGGCCGTCTCGATGATCCTGACCTCGCTCGTCCTGGTGCTCGTGCTCCTGATGCGGGACTTCCGCATCGAGTACGTCTTCCAGTACTCGGGCGTGGACCTGCCCGGCCACTACCAGCTCGCCTCGTTCTGGGCGGGCCAGAAGGGGAGCTTCCTGATCTGGCTCTTCTGGGGCACCCTCCTCGGCGTGCTGGTCAAGAAGACGGCCGGCGGTGCCAAGGACGAGGCCGCGGTCATGGGTATCTATACCCTGACCCTGCTCGGCCTGCTGTTCATCCTGGTGCGCGAGAACCCGTTCGTGATGCTCAAGGAGACGCCGCTCGACGGCCAGGGCCTGAACCCACTCCTCCAGGACGACTGGATGGTCATCCATCCGCCGATCATGTTCATCGGCTATGCCGCGAGCGCGATCCCGTTCGCCTTCGCCATGGCCTCGCTCTGGCGCCGCGACTACGACCGCTGGGCCGAGCGGGCGTTCCCCTGGGCCCTCGGCGGCTTCCTGGTGCTCGGCTGCGCGATCCTGATGGGTGGCTACTGGGCGTACAAGACGCTGGGCTGGGGCGGCTTCTGGGGCTGGGACCCGGTCGAGAATGCCTCGCTGATCCCCTGGATTCTCGGCACGGTGCTCATCCACGGCCTGCACATGGAGCGCACCCGAGGACGCTACCGCCGGGCCAACTACGTGCTGGCCGCGCTGGTCTACCTGTCGGTCCTCTACGGCACGTTCCTCACCCGCTCCGGCGTGCTCGCCGACTTCTCGGTCCACAGCTTCGTGGACCTTGGGATCTCCGCCTGGCTGATCGCGCTCATGGTCAGCTTCGTGCTGATCGCGGGTTACCTGCTGGTCACCCGGCTTGGCCAGGTACCGACCGAGCAGATCGAGGACCCGTTCCTCTCGCGCGGCATGTTCATGGTGCTGGCGACCATCACCCTGCTGGTCTCCGGTCTGGTCATCACGCTCGGGACCTCGGCGCCGCTCCTCACCAAGTTCATGGAGAACCCGGGCCAGGTCGGCCCCTCGTTCTACAACCGCGTGAACCTGCCGATCGCGCTGCTGGTGGCCCTGCTGCTTTCGTTCGTGCCATACCTCACCTGGCGCGGCACGGAGCCCAGGGACCTCCTGCGCAAGATGATCACGCCCTTCCTCTTCAGCCTCGCGGTCACGATTGCGGCGTTCGCCTGGGAGGTCAAGGAGCCGCTCCACATCCTGTTCGTGTTCCTGGCCGCGCTGGCGCTCGCCGCGAACGCCCAGAAGACGCTGGGCAAGATGATGGCCGGCGGCATCCAGGCGGCCGGCGGCTATCTCTCGCACGTCGGAGTCGGCGTGATCCTGCTCGGCATCCTGGCCTCGTCGGCGTACGACCAGAGCACCAAGGTCACCCTCGAGCGGGGCGTGGCGAAGAAGGTGGACGGCATGACCCTGACCTTCACCCGCTACATCCCGCGCCAGGGCCGGGAGAAGGACCGCATGGAGGTCGCGGTCGTCGATCGCGACGGCAAGCGGTTCTTCGTCTACCCGAAGCTCTTCATGAACGAGCGGACGCGGCAGGTCATGGTGAACCCGGACATCCGCAAGACGATGGTCCAGGACCTCTACGTCTCGCCGATCGAGTTCGACCCCGGCCAGCCGCAGCTCCAGCTCGCCAAGGGTGAGACCGGACGCGCGGGCAAGACGCAGGTCCGGTTCGTGGGCTTTGATCTGAATGCCGAGGGCAACGCCATGGCCCAGATGGCCAAGGGCGGCGTGGTGACCATCGGCACGATCGTGGAGGTGAAGCAGCCGGACGGCACGGTGACGACCGTCAAGCCGCTCTACCGCCTGAACCCCGCGAGCGGCCAGGTGGAGACCCCGCCGATGCCGCTGCCGGGCGGCGGCGCGATCTTCGTCTCCGGCATCAACGCCTCGGGCGGCCAAGTCCAGTTCCAGGTCACCGGAGTGTCGAACCCGGCGCGGCTGTCGATCGACGTGACCCGCAAGCCGCTCATCAACCTGGTCTGGTACGGCCTCTACGTCGTCCTGCTCGGCGGCGCGCTCTCCACGATCCACCGCCTGCGGCAGTCGATGAAAAGAGAGCAGATCCAGCCTTCGGCTGTTTAATCCTCTCCCCTCTCCTCAGCCCTCTCCCCCTCCGGGGGAGAGGGAAAACCTTGATGAATTCAGGACCGCTTATGAGGTCTTCCGCGGACTTCTCCGGCCTCAATCATCAGCTCCGCCAGACTTGAATGCGTTTCACCCGAGTAGACCAGGCACCTCTCGCCCACGTAGGCTAGGAGCTCTCCCGGGGCAGTTCCTTTTTCAAACCACTCCACCAAGGCAATGTGCAACAGGACGTAGGCATCCTCAATCGGGATACGACAAAGACGTAGAATCACCGAAATCATCGGTTTCTGCTCGTTCATCTCTCTGAGCACAGCTTCCAAGGGTTGCCGGTGCTTCATATCAAGAGCCCAGTTGAACCACCCGCACCCACTTGGAGCCGCTGGATGCGCAAAGACGGGTTGCTTCCTGCGGGCTTCCGCACTTCAGGACGACCCACCCCGACTTGAACAGCGCCTTGATCAACCCTTCCGCATCCGGCAGCCGTTGCAGCCACGGCAGTTCCGTATAGAGACGCAACCGGTCGGGCTCCACCCAGCCGCGCCTGAGTTGGAGGAAGATTCCCGCCTCCATGGGCTTTTCGAAGGCCCGCCGCGCAAGCTCCGCAACGTCCAACAGCTCGGCTTCAAGGCGACGGTCAGGAACGCTCAACGGTGCGCCGGGCCACACGCCAGTGGTGCAAAGCAGCACCTTTCCTGAGGGGGAGGAGCCCTGTCCATTCATTCGACCACTCTCCGGATGGCACCCTCGATATTCCGGAACTCATAGTTGCACAACCTTCGGGACGCGAATTCCTCCAACGCCTCTTCGCCGAAGTCATGCGCGATGTTGTCGGCCGTTTCATACTGGGACAGAACGACTTTGCAGACTTCGGCCAGCAGTTCCTCCAGACGATCGACCGCAAGCAACTGCACAGGTCAGAGCTCCCCGGTTGCCGCCAACGGGTGAGGCGGAGTGATTCGCTCAGAAACGGCCCGCGCAAGAGCGTTGAAGAAATTCGGAAGCGTTCTGGCTCCGTGAGGATCGAAGGCATACTCCAGCTCCAGCTTCAGATCGGAGGCAACGTCCTCCAGATCGCATATGTAGACCTGAAGCTGGGCGATCAGATAAGCGTGCCTGCTGATCGGCCTCGCGCCGGTCCGCATCTCGGCGACCTCTGCCGGAGTAGGGCACGGGATCAGCTCCTGCAACTCCTGCAACAACTCTATTGCCTTCTCCAAGACCTTCCATTGGCAGGTCAGGATGTCGATCCATTCCGGCTCCAAAGCAGGTTCGAGGTCATCTACCGGTCCGGCTGCGATTTTCTTGGCCTTTGGCATTCTTACCTCGCAGGAAGGGCGACCGCTGTCCAGTGATCTCACCCCGCAGGGACATTGTCGGGACTGACCAGTCGCGTGGGGAAAGCATGCCAAACCGGGCCACATGAGGACCGGCGAAGATTTTTCGCCCAGGGCCAGGAGATTTCACCGGCAGACGCTCGCGGGCTTGTCGGAGGCAGGAAGAGGGGGCACACTGCGGCGGGGAAAGCTTCTAGCCCGGGCCAAATGATTTGCGTCCAGGGTTCACGTATCCCCGAAAGGATGGCTTCATGCCTCAACTTATCCTCGCTCTGGCTCTGCTTTTCGGTGGGCTCCGGCTGTTCGCGGGTGCCGCGTCTTCGACGGACGTCGGAGGCCACTGGGACCCCAACGGCCAGCCGACCGCGGATGTCGGAGGCATTTGGGACCCCAATGGCAAAGCGACCGCGGACGTCGGCAGCCACTGGGACCCCGACGGCCAGCCGACCACGAACGTCGGAAGCCACTGGGACCCCAACGGCTAGGCGCGCTTCGGTCGGACCCCGGCACCTCGTATCCAGGAGGGCGGTTTTCCGCCCTCTGCTTTTTTCCGGATATACTGTCGCCTCGGGTCTGAAGGAGGAGAAGAAGAGGATGGGATGGAACAACATCTTTCGTGTTCCGAGTGGGTCCTCGTGCTGTCGGGACCTGCCGGACCCGGCGTGGACTCGGCAACCGCGCACCTGGCTGGTTGCGGCAGGTGCTGGGATGAAGTCGCCGAAGCCGTTGCTGAGCTGAAGGGGCGCGGCGAGCCGCTGTGTTTCCAGGATGCTCGAAGCTCGATCGTCGGCGTGATCGAGGCGGAGGAGAAGGCGGCCTTGCGGTGGCTCCTGGCGCGGAACGCCTGGGTGCGACTCAAGAGCCTGGACTCCGAGGAGCAGGTCAAGCGGCTGAAGGCGGAGCCGACGCTCCAGACGCTCGAGATGTTCGACCCGGTGCTGGCGGAGGCCTCGAAGTCGGCTCCCGACGACCCATTCCTCGGCGAGGAGCGGTACCAGGTCGCGCACGCGCTGGCCGGCTTTTTCCCGGAAAACATCTGCCCGCGGCCGATGCGGGAGGACCTGCAGGGAGCGGCCATGCTGGGCGTCGCGAACTCCCGGCGCATGGCCGCGGACTGGACCGGCTCGGCCTCCGCCATCGAAGCGGCGCGCCTCCATCTCGCTCGGGGAACGGGTGATCTGGCCCGGGAGGTGCGGCTGCTCTCCATTCAGGCTTCACTTGTCTCGGATACGGGCCACCTGGAGAAGGCCCTGAGCCTTCTGGCCCAGGCCTCCGAGATCGCCCGCCGCTTGCGAAACCCGGCGGTATCGGCCTCTCTCGCTGTGCAAGAGGCCAGTACATTGCTCGCCGCCTTCCGCTACGGAGACGCGGTGAGCCGCGCGGAAGAGGCCCTTGGATTCATGGGGCCGGGGGAGACCCGCCTTGAGATGCTGGCGAGGAGCATCATCACTGAGAGCCTTATCTTTCTGGAGCGCCCGGCGGAGGCGCTTCGCAGCTTCTCATCCACTCTGCCTCTGTACGAGCAAGTTGCAGGCCGCCGGACGGAGCTTCTGCAAGGCTACCTGGAAGCGCTTCTGCTCGACTTGTTGGGATTTTCCAGGGAGGCAGAGAAGGCCTTCCAGGCAAATATAGCGGGCTTCATGGCGGCGGAGCAATACAAGGATGCATTCCTGACAGTGTTGACATATTTTGAGACTCTGGTCCGCAAGGGACTCTTGGATAAGGCGGAACAGGTTTGCGAAGAAGCGCTCCGGCTCACAATCCAGGCAGGATCAGGCTGCCACGGCCAGTTGATCGATCTCTGGAAAGACCTGTTGGCCTTGTTGCAAACCGGCCGGCTCGTGAAGCATCACCTTGTCGAGGCCAGGGAGTATCTCGTGCGCTCCTGGCATGTGCCCGCGGCGCAAGGGCCTCTGCGCCAGACAACCCCCACATTCGGCCTCCGTTTTCCCGCGGGCGAGGAGCCTGATCGAGCCTCCTCCGAGCCAGAGATATACGAGCCGTGGATTGCTCCAAAGGAGGTATTCGAACCGGAGTCCGTCATGATCGTTGGCGGATATCAGGAAGAGATGGAACGGCTGGACCGGGAGCTTGTCTCGAAAGCTCTCGCTCAATCCAGAGGCAGCATCCGCGAAGCCACTCGCCTGCTCGGTATGGCCCGGGATACCCTGCGGGCGAAGCTCAGGAAATATGGACTCAAGCCGTCCGGACCGGACAGCTTTTCGGTCCCTGCTGCGGATCAGCAAGTCGACTCGACTCAGCAAGAGGATCTGCGTGCCCTGCTCGACGGCATGCGTGCCCGTGCCTGTTGGGAAGAGTTGGTAAGCCTGCCCGCCGAGCAGCAGATCCGCCGGCTGGAAACAACGGCGTCGCTGCGGACGCCGGAGATGCTCGAAACCTTGCTGGCGGCCGCCAGGTCGGGAGCACGGGAAGACCCGGCTCTCGGCGAGCAGCGGGCTCAGGTCGCTCATGCCCTGGCCGGGCTTCTCCCACCAAGTTGCTGCTCACGCCGACGCCAAGCCGACCTTCAGGGCGACGCGATGCTCATCGCCGCGGGCTGTCGGCGGCAGGCAGGCGACTTTTCCGGGTCCGGAGCCGCACTGAATGCGGCGACCCGGCACTACCGCCGAGGGTCGGGCGACGCTTCGCAGATGGCACGGCTCCTCTCGCTTCAGGCATCCCTGGCAGCTGACACGGGTCACGCGAAGGAAGCGCTGGACCTTCTGGCCCACGCCGCCGTGGCCTGCCGACGGGTACGAGAGTCGACTGTGGTCTCGATCGCGGTCCAGGAGGCAAGTACTCTTCTGGGTGCATTCCGATACGAAGAGGCGATCGCCAAGGCTAAAACAGCCCTGCGGGCGCTGCCACCCGGGGAAAGCCGCCTCGAGCTGCTGGCGAAAAGCATCATCACCGAAAGCCTTGCCCTGCTTAGCCGGTCCGGCGAAGCGCTGCGGAGCCTCTTCACCAGCCTGCCGCTCTACGAACGGCTCCCCGGACACCGGAACGAGTTGCTGCTCGGCTACCTGGAAGCGCTCGTGCTCGACAGCCTGGGCTACGCCCGGGAAGCGGAAGAAGCCTTCCGTGTCAATGTCGAAGGCTGGATGGAAGCCGAAAACTACAAGGACGCCCTCCTGACCCTGTTGACCTGGTTCGAGCGGCTCTACCGGCGCGATGAGATCGAGGCCGCGGCGCGGGTCTGCCGGGAGGCGCTCCGGCGGTTTGAAGAGGCGGCCCCGGACCGGCACGCCCACATCCTCGACCTCTGGCGCAACCTCCTGGCCCTGGCAGAAAACCAGGGGCTCACGGAGCCCAAGCTCCTGGAAGTCCGGGACTTCGCCATGGCGGCGTTCGCGAAGAAGCCACCCCGTACGCCGGAGCCGCCGGCTTCCTCCGTTCCCGCGGTCCGTCGCCTGCACGTGGAGCCGGCGGACCCGGTGGGGCAGCTCGCACCGGGCGACTACAGGAAGATGCTCGAGCGCCGTGACCGGCAGCTCATCGCGGCAGCCCTAGACCAATGCCAGGGCCGCCTGCGCGAGACCTGCCGTCTGCTCGGCATCTCAGAGCCCACGCTCCGGGAAAAGATTAAGAAGTACGGGCTGAAGGGTTAGCAGCCGGCAGGTTCCATTGCCCCACAGAACCTTCCGTCACGCCACAGAACCTTCCGTCGCGCTACGGCCTCCTTCTTTGGCGCGTTGCAACGTTCCCCGACCCAATGCAAACCTTCCCTGGCCCAAGGGAACGTTCTCCAGCGCGACGTCGACTTCCAGGTCGCGACGTAAGCTTCTTTGGCGCAACGTAAGGTGACATTGCGCCAACGCAATCTTCTTTGGCGCAACGTTGGTTTCTATGGCGCAACGTCGGGAAACTTTGCGCCAACACAACCTTCTATGGCGCAATGTAAGGTTCCATGGCGCAATGTAACCTTCTTTGGCGCAAGATCGGCTTCTTTGGCGCAAGGTAAGGTTACGTTGCGCCAAACAACTTTGCAGCGCGGCAACGTCGCGCCACGTTGCGCCATAGCAGGTTACGTTGCGCCAAAGAAAGTTGTGTTGGCGCAAACTAACTTGATATGGCGCAATGTAAGCTTATTTGGCGCAATGTCACCTTCTATGGCGCAAGGTTGGCCAAACGGGTGAGCGCGAAGCGCTCGACGGCGCGTCTAGGCGCCGAGAGCCAGCCGGTCTGCCAGAGATCCTGGCAGGCCGGCCCGGCGGATGCGCCGCTGGGCGTCTTCGATCGGATACTCGACCCGGTGCCAGCGGACAATGCGGCGCTCGCTGTCGTAGGTCATGTACGAAGCCCGAGGATCGCGGTCGCGCGGCTGGCCGATCGAGCCCGGGTTGACCAGGTAGCGCCCGCCCGGCTGGAGATAGACGGTACCGGTGCGGCCGCGCAGCGCCCTCACGCCGAGCACCCGGCCCTCCAGGGAGAAGAGCGACGGGATGTGGGTGTGGCCGAAGAAGGTCACCGGCACCGGGAAGTTCGAGAAGATCTCCCAGGCGTCCACGTCCGAGAAGACGTAGGTGTCCTCGTCGAGCGGCGAGCCGTGGCAGATCGCCATGCCGGGCTCGACCTGGATCGGCCCCTGGGGCAGTTCGCGGACGTAGCGCAGGTTCGCGGGCGTGAGCCGGGTGGTGGTCCACTGCGCCGCGGCCAGGGCGGTCTGGTTGAAGTTCGCGCCGGTGTCGATGCCGGACACGACCTTGTCGTGGTTGCCGCGCACCGTGAAGAGCCGCGGACCCAGCTTGCGCACGGCCTCCACCACCTGGTTGGGTGCGGCGCCGTAGCCGACCAGGTCGCCCAGGACGAGAACCGCGTCGAAACGCTTGCGGCGGGCGCGCCGGAGGACCGCCTCGAAGGCGCTCCAGTTGGCGTGCATGTCCGAAAGAATCAGGTAGCGCACCGCGGTAGTCTCTCCAATCCAGTCCCGCTCACCGTTTTCCGAGCAGGAGCGCGACCCTGGCCGCGACCTCCTGCGGATGCTCTTCCGGCCTGACGTCCACCGTCAGGTCCGCCTGGCGGTAGGCCGGCAGCCGATCCCGGTAGAGACCCAGGGCCTGGGCCTCGTCGCGGAAGAGCGGACGGTCCTTCTTGCCCAGCCCGCCGATCCGCCCGACGATCGTGGCGAACGCAGGGTTCAGCCAGACCGCCAGACCGTTCTCCCGGATCCACCGGGCGTTGGCCTCGAACGTCACCGTGCCACCGCCCGTCGCCACCACCACATCCTCGAGCTCTCCGGTAGCCCGCAGCGTCTCCGATTCCAGCCGCCGGAACTCCGCCTCGCCGTGCCACTCGAAGATTTCCCGCACTCTCAATCCTGCCCGCTTCTCGATTTCCTCGTCCAGGTCCACGAACGGAATGCCGAGACGCTCGGCCAGCCGGCGGCCGACCGCGCTCTTGCCGGCACCCATGAAGCCTGTCAAATAGATCCGCAACCCGTCTGCTCCGCGGCCGCCAGGAGCCGCAGGGCGTTCGCCTTCACGTCTCCTCCACGACACATGGCGCCGATCACCGCCGCCGCATCCGCTCCGGCGTCCAGCACCTCCCGAACGTTACCCTCGCCGATCCCGCCGATGGCGACCAGCGGCTTTGCCGTCCGCCCGCGCGCCCACCGCACGAACCCGACGCCGACCACCGGATCCGGCCTGTCCTTGCCGGTGGTCGGAAAGACCGGGCCGACCGCGATGACATCGACGTCCGGATCGGCCGCGGCGGCGAGGAGTTGCTCCTCGCCGTGCGTCGAGAGGCCGATCCGGACCTCGGGGCCGACCACGCGGCGGACGGCCGCGGGCGGCAGATCGGTCTGCCCCACGTGGACGCCGGCCAGGGGGAACAACGCGGCCAGGTCGGCCCGGTCGTCCACCCAGAGGTCAACTCCGCTTCCGTCGAGGACGCGGCAGCAGACTTCGAGCTGTCGAAAGAGCTCACCGCCGGAGAGACGCTTCGCGCGCACCTGGATCCAGCGGATCCCCGCGTCAGCCATGTCCCTGACGGCCGCGGACAGCGGAGTCGGGTTCAGGGCCTCGACGTCGGCGATGGCGTAGATTGTACCCGAAGCTCCGTTGGCGGACCTCATCCGCCGGCCGGACGCGGGTTGCGCTGGAGGAAGCGCTCCATGAAGCGCGTCGACAGCTGGCCCGCGGCGAACTCCGGATCGCGCAGGATGCGCTTGTGGAGCGGGATGGTCGTGTTGATGCCCTCGACCACGAAGAAGTCGAGCGCCCGCGACATGCGCGCGATGGCCTGCTCGCGCGTCCGGTCGTGGACGATCAGCTTCGCGACCAGCGAGTCGTAGTAGGGCGGGATGACGTAGTCCTCGTAGCCGTGCGTGTCGACCCGCGTGCCGGGGCCGCCGGGCGGATGGAAGGTCTTGAGCTTGCCCGGGCTGGGCGCGAACGTCTCCGGGTGCTCGGCGTTGACCCGGCACTCGATCGCGTGGCCGCGCGGCTTGAGCCCGTTGCGGATGTTCAGATGACCGCCCGCGGCGACCTCGACCTGGAGCTTCACGAGGTCGATGCCGGTCACCATCTCGGTCACCGGGTGCTCGACCTGGATGCGGGTGTTCATCTCCATGAAGTAGAAGCGGCCGTCGCTGTCGAGCAGGAACTCGATGGTGCCGGCGTTCTCGTAGCGCACGGCCTCGCAGAGCGCCACGGCCGCGGCGCCCATCTTCTCGCGCAGCTCGGGGGTGAGGGCCGGCGACGGCGCCTCCTCGATCAGCTTCTGGTGCCGCCGCTGGATCGAGCACTCGCGCTCGCCCAGGTGGACGACCTTGCCGTGGTGGTCGCCGAAGACCTGGAACTCGATGTGCCGCGGCTCGACCAGGTACTTCTCCAGGTAGATCGAGCCGTCGCCGAACGCCTTCTCGGCCTCCTCGCGGGCGGTGGAGAACTGGCTGGCGATCTCGCCCTCGGAGTAGACGATGCGCATGCCGCGCCCGCCACCTCCGGCCGCAGCCTTGAGGATGACCGGGTAGCCCACCTCGGCGGCGAAGCGCTTGGCGTCGTCCGTGTCCTGGAGCGGCTCCTGGCTGCCGGGCAGGACCGGCACGCCGGCCGACGCCGCGGTCTGGCGCGCCTTGGCCTTGTCGCCCATCAGGCGGATGACCTCGGGCCGCGGCCCGATCCAGCCGATCCTGCACTCCTGGAGCACCTCGGCGAAGTGCGCGTTCTCGGCCAGGAAGCCGTAGCCCGGGTGGATGGCGTCGGCGCCGGTGATCTCGGCCGCCGAGAGGATGGCCGAGATGTTCAGATAGCTGCCCTTGGACGGCGGCGGACCGATGCAGATGTCCTCGTCCGCGTAGGTGACGTGCAGGCTGTCGCGGTCGGCCGTGCTGTGGACGGCGACCGTCTGGATGCCCAGCTCGCGGCACGCCTGGATGATGCGGAGCGCGATCTCGCCCCGGTTGGCGATCAGGATCTTCTTGAACATCGAGGCTCGGTCCTAGTCGGGATTGACGGCGAACAGGGGCTCGCCATACTCCACGGCCTGCGCGTTCTGCGGGAAGATCTTCGTGACCACGCCGTCCACGTCCGACTCGATCTCGTTCATCAGCTTCATCGCCTCGATGATGCAGAGCACCTGACCCTTCTTCACCCGCGAGCCCACGTCGACGAACGACGGAGCATCCGGCGAGGGCGCACGGTAGAAGGTGCCGACGATCGGCGAGGTGATGATGTGGCCGCCCTCGTCCGGCGGAGCGGCGGCGGACGGCGGAGCCGAAGGCGCCGCGACCGGAGCGGCAGCGGGCACGGCTGCGAGCGTCTGCACGGCGGGCATCGCCGGAGCGGACGGCGCGGCGACGACGACCTGCTGCTGAGCGTGGCCGTCGATCTTGAGACGGAAGCCGGAGCGTTCGAGCTCCAGCCCCTGGAGCTGGCGCTGCGCGACCAGCTCGACAAGCTCTTTGATCTGTTCGAAGGTCAACAAACCCGGCCCCCCTCAGTTCAGGAAAGATCCTTCTCCAGGAGCAGTCTGGCCCGCCGGAGCTCGAACCGGGCCCGGCCGTAGTTGGCGCCGGGGCCCAGCACGAGGAGCAGATAATAGTCCGAGGTGACGGAGCTTACCATCAGGGTCACCCGGTCGGTGGTGACGGAGAGCTGCTGAACCTCCCCGACCTCCAGCTCGCGATGGTTGTCGGAGATGGAACGGGCCTGGCTGATCATCTCGGCGGCCAGGCCATCGAGATCAAGGTCGGGATCGGAGCTCACCGAATCGACCTTGATGCCGTCCCGCGCCACGAGCGACAGCGCGAGGGCGCCCTCGATCCGCCGACTGATCCGGTTCAGGCGGTCAGCGAACATCGGGCTGGCCTCCGCGGATGCGATTCAGATAGCGGCTCAACAGGTAGATCTTGCGCGCGGTGATCCCGCCGCCGGCCGTTCCGGGCTCGAACCCGGCCAGGAGCCGGCGGGCGTCGAGCGGTTCGGGAGCCGACTGTACCACCGCGGGCTCCGGCTCGGGTTCCGGTTCGGGTTCGGGAGGCCGCCGGGCCTCGTCGATGCGGCCGAGGCCGGCCTGGGCCGCGGCGTTGTACGGATCGCGCTCCAGGACCTCGCGGAAGATCCTCTCGGCCTCGTCGAGGTGCCCCTGGCGCAGGTAGAGCTCGCCGAGGGTGGCCGTGGTCGAGGGCTCCTGGGCCCTCCCGGGCTCGGGCTCGGGTTCCGGCTCGGGCAGGGGCTCCAGCTCGGGCCAGAGGTCGGCGGCCTCCTCGACGGGCGCCGCCGCTGGAGGCGGCGGCGCGGGCAGCGGCTCCGAGACGGATTCGAAGTCGAAGACCGGCTCCGCAGGTGCCGGAGCAGGCGCGGGGACCTCCTCCAGCCAGGAGGTGTCCGCAACCTCCTCGACCTCAACGACGTCCAACGCATCCTGGATCTCGGGGAGCGGCGGCTCCTCGGGGATCAGAGCGGGCGGCGCTATGGGTGCCATGGCGAACGGAGCCTGGGTAGCGGCCGGTATCGGGACCGCGGAGGCCGGTTCCGGCACCGGGCCGATCTCGAAGATCCCTTCCGACGCCAGGCTCGCCAGATAGCGCTGTCGCAGCGCGCTGGCCGAGACCTCTGGAAACAGGAGGTCGTCATCCGCGGCTGGCGTCGCCATCGGCGCTTCGTCGAAGGAGAAGATGTCCTCCGTCTCGCGCCGGGGCGGCGGAGCGGAGGTCGGCCCCAGCCCGAGGCCGAAGATGTCTTCGTCCGGGGCTGGCGCGGCAGGGGCGACCCCGACGGGGCCGAGGTCGAAGGGCGAGTCCTCGGGGAGCTGCGGCATCGGCTGCTCGGTGGGACGTTCCATCGCCTTGATCTGCCGGCGCAGGTCCGCGATCTCGGGGTCGCTGTCGTTGAGCAGGCTGTAGAGATCGAGACGCTCGCGCGCCTTGCCCGGCTCGGCGGTGTCCAGGTAGGCGCGCACCAGCAGCTTGTTCGCCACCATCTGGGTGGCGTCCTGCTTGACGACCCGCTCCAGCACGTTGCGGGCGGCCTCCCCCTCTCCCAGCTCCAGGTGGCAGCGGCCCTTGGCCACGAGGGCCGAGAGGTAGCCGGGATGCTCCTGGAGACCCTTGTCGAGGACCGCGAGAGCCTCCTTGATCCGGCCCTGATGGCGATACTCCTCCGCCAGTTGGAGGAAGACGCGGGAGGAGGGGTCGGCTTCCCAGCGGGTCTTGAGCTGGGCCAGGCGGTCCGGGAAGGCCCCGTCGCTCATGCGGATACCCCGGGAGCAAGAGCGAAGTCGAAGGGATTCAGGAGGTTCGCCAAAGTGGCTGCATTCTAGCAGCCAGTCCCCCCGCGGCCAAGCGTCCGGACGCGGGGGGCTGAGATGGATCAGGTCCTAGGGGTTGTTGCGGATCGTTATGTCGAGCGTCGCCGTGATCGGGGTACCGCTGCCGGAAATCATCGAGGCGACCGCCTGGAAGGTTTCGTCCGAGTTGACCGCCTCGGCCGGCAGCGACAGGACGAACACGGCCTTGCCTTCGTCGTCCGTCGTGGCGGAAGAGGGCGTCCAGGTGCCGCGCTCGGCCCTGAAGTCCACACGCTTGCCCTTGATCGGATCCCCCTGGAAAGCGGTGACGAACGCCGTGAAGCGGATGGTCGTCGCGACCCCTTCCTGAACCGACGTCTTGTCTGCCGTCAGGGTGAGGATCGCATCCTTGATCTCGACGTCCGCCGTGGCCGCCGCGCTGGAGCCGAGGACCGCCGAGATCTTGGCCGTGCCCGACTGCGCACCCGCGGTCAGCGTCGCGGTCGCCGTGCCGTCCGCCTTGGTCGTGGGACGGCTGGGGGTGATCGTCCCGAGGGTCGAGGTCAGGATTACCTGCTGGCCCGCGCCCACGGACGAGCCGTCGGCGTTGCGGGCCACGACCGTGATCGTGGACGTGCCGCTGACCGGGATCACGCTCGGATTCACGGAGACGATCAGGCTCGGCGTCGTCTCGTCGGATTCGCCGATCTGGACGCTGATCTCGGCCGTGGCGTCGGCCACGGCAGCCGTCACCTTGGCCGCGCCTTTGCGGCCGTCGCCGCGCAGGGTGGCCGTGGCCCGGCCGCTGCTGTCCACCTCCACCACGGACGGCGACACCGTGCCGCGGTCGGAGCTGAGCCGGATCTCGGTGCCCGGGTTCAGGGGATTGCCGTCCGGCTTGCGGCCCACGACCGTGATGGTCGAGCTGCCGGTCAGGCCGATCTTGGTGGGGTTGGCGCTGATCGTGAGTGTCGTCCCGCTGGGTGCCACCGGTGTGGCCTTGTCGCAACCCAGGAACGGCACGAGGAGACAGAGGAGGACCGGAAGACCTGCGAGTCGTTTCATAGCATGGGAGTATACGGACGAGGGCGGCTGCCCGTCCAGGCAGACCGCCCTCGTTTCACATCTCGGGTCGAAGCGGACGGGCTACTACGTGCTCTCGCTCGTGTCCGTCGCGCTCGTGCACTGCGGGTCGTTCGTCGGGTTCGGACCGAAGTCGGTGAACCCGTCGAGGTCGTTGTCGATGCCGTCGGCGCACTCGGGAGTGGTCGTCGGCGGCGTCGAGGTGTCGCCGGTGCAGGTGGTGTTGGGCGGGTTGAGGGTGAACGCGTTGGTCAGCGTCACCGCGCAGCCCGTGCCGTCGAGGTTGCGCACCGTCACCGAGATCGGCGTCGGAATGAGGCGCGTCCCGTTCGGGATGTTGTCGCCGTTGCCGTCGCAGGGCTCCGTGTTGAACGTGAAGCCGCTGGGCGCCGTGGGCACGCGCACCACGATCGTGGTCGCCGTATGGCTGATGATCGAGGCCGAGCTGCCGTTGGTCGCGTCGCCGAAGATCACCTGGACGTTCGAGCCGAAGTTCGCGCCCGAGATGGTCGTGTTGGTGACGTTCGCCGTGCCGCTGTTCGGGTTGAGCCCGAAGATCTGCGGCAGAGGCACGATGTAGTTGAACCCGATGTCGGCGCTGCCGCTGTCACCGGTCTCGATGTTGGTCACCGACACGCCGGTCACCGAGATGACGCCGTTGGCCGGGCACTGCGTGACCGGGACACCGGTCGTGATGAACACGATCTCCGTGCCGGTCACCGAGATCACCTGCTGCGCGATGCAGGGGGACGAGCCCAGGCAGACCGTCGCCGGCTCGTCGAAGCCCTGGCCGTGCAGGGTCACCCGCGTGCCGCCGGTGAACGGACCGGAGCCCGGACCCATGGCGGTGATCAGCACCTTGTTGCCGTACTTGTACGAGCCCACGGCCACCGTGCTGAAGCCGGTGTTCAGGTTCTTGATGAGGATGCTCACGAGCTGGTTCACGTTGTTCTGGCCGAAGCCGCGGGCCGGCGGAGCGATGACCACGATGCGCGTGGCCGTGGTCTCCACCACCGAGGCCTCGACGCCGTCGAAGCTGGTGGCCGAGGCGCCCTGGCCGAACAGCACCTGCACCGGCGCCTGGAAGCCCTCGCCCACGATCGTCACCCGGTTGCCGCCGTCGTTCGTGCCGCTGGTGGGCGACACCGACAGGACCGCCGGCTGCTGCGTGCCGCCGCCGAGCGAGTACGTGAAGCCGGCCGGCAGCGTGTCCGACGCCGTGCCGGTCTCGTTGTAGTTGATGGTCACGCTCACGTCGACCGGCACCGACTGGCCGACGCCCACCACCGTGCCCGAGGCCGCGGCCGGCGGCACCACCACGCGGATCAGCGTCGGCGAGACCGAGCGCACCGTGCCGGCCGCGCCGTTGAAGGTCACGCGCACCGGTCCGTCGAAGCCGCCGCCGAGGATGTTCACCTCCTGGCCGCCCTGCGGGCTGCCGACCGGCGGGTTGACCGACGAGATGAAGAACGTGCCGGCCTGGCCGATCGACACGTTGGCCGCGCCGGCGCTGGTGCCGAGCACGGCCCGGATGGTCGCCGTGCCGATGTCCGTGCCGGGGAACAGAGCCACCTGGGCGCGCCCGTTGACGAGCTGCACCGTCGTCGTCCTGACGCCGCTGCCGGCGCTGCCGAACTCGCCCAGCGTCGTGGTCAGCGTCACCTCGGTGAGGTCCGCCGGCGGCTGGCCGGTGTCGGTGCGGCGCACGTCGACCGTGACCGTGCTCGGCGTGCCCGACCCGGCGACGAGGCTGCCCGGGCTCGGGGTGACGTTGATCGTGTATGTCGTCACCGGGGTCGGCGGCTTCGGCGTGGCCGGCGTGCCGCCGCTCGAGGGCTCCGTCGGAGAGTCGGACTGGCAGCCCATCGAGGCTGCCAGTGCGACGGCGCAGAGCAGATGGAGAACGTTCTTGAGCGGTTTCATACCCATGCTCCTGAAAAGACTACGGCACGACTTCGATCGTAAACGAGGCCGGATCGGTGGCGACATCGTCGCCCGCCAGGGTGCGGCCGAAGAAACGCATGGACACGTTGAGGACGATCACTTCGCTGCCGGTCTCCTTGTCCGTGCCCGTGGTGGCGAGGTCGAGGAGCGGGCTGTTGCGGAGCTGGTTGTCCGTCAGGAACGGCAGGTTGTTGAGCGTGGTCGTGCCGCCCACGTCGATCAGGCCGAAGATCGACTGCACGAGCGCCGGCGGAACCGTGCGGCCCGTGTCGCGGCGCGTGTAGCGCACCTCGTAGGCGCGCAGCTCCACGTTCTGCAGATCGCTCGTGGTCCCCGAGGGGTCCTTGGCGATGTTGCGGATCACCACCTCGCCGATGTCGTACGGTCCGCCGGTCACCGACACGCGGACCGGCAGCTCGTCGAAGTCGCTGACCGACAGGAGGACCGAGCCCTCCGAGCGGTCGGTCCGGCTCCGGCAGCCGCCCAGCGCAAAGACCGTTGCCAAAACGAGAATCAGGGTCACACTGCGTTTCATGTCCATGCTCCTGCCGGAGGTCAAAGCTTGATGATCCGGGGCGTGATGAAGATGAGGAGCTCCTCGTTCTCTTCACGCCTCGACTTGTTCTTGAACAGGTTGCCGATGATCGGGATGTTCGCCAGGCCCGGAACCCGGTCCTCGCCCTGGTCGGTCGACACCTTGTAGATGCCGCCGATCACCGCCGTGCCGCCGTCGCGCACCAGGAGGCGGGTGGTGGCCTGCTTGGTGGCGATCGGGGCGTTGGTGGCGCCCGGGACCAGGAACGCGAGCTGCGGCTCGCGCTTGGCGATGTCCACGTCCATCATCACCGTGCCCTCGGCCGTCACCTGCGGCGTCACCGACAGCGACAGGGTGGCGGCCACGTACTGCACGGTCACGGTGTTGTTGGCGATCGTCTGCACCGGGATCTGGAGACCGCTCTCGATCGAGGCCTGCTGGTTGTTGAGCGTCGCCACCTTCGGCGCGGACAGGATGTTGATCAGGCCCTCGCTCTCCGCCGCCTGCAGGGCGACGTCGAGCTGGAAGGTGTTGAGCACGTTGCCGAGCCGGAAGGCCAGCGTGCCGGCATCGCCGCCGCCGGGCACGTTGACGCCGCCGACCACCTGGCCGTTGTTCGGGAAGACCAAGCCGGTCGTGTTGCCGTGGGCCGCGTCTGCGATGCCGGTGAAGCCCCAGTCGATGCCGAACTCGCGGGTGAACCGCTTCGTGGTCTCGATGATGCGGGCCTCGATCATGACCTGCGGCTCGGGCGTGTCGAGCCGGTCGATGACCGACACGATCGTGTCCATGTAGGCCGGCAGCTCCTTGATGATCAGGCTGTTCGTGCGCGAGTCCACGATCACGCTGCCGCGCTGCGACAGCAGGCCCGCCGAGCCGCTGCGCAGCAGGGTGGCGATCTGCTCCGCCGCGGCGTAGCTCAGCCGGCGGTAGATCGTCTGCAGCGGGATCGAGAGGGCCTTGGCCGCGGCGAGCTGCTGCTTCTCCTGCGCCTCCTGGCGCAGGATCGCCGTGGGCGCGATGCGCATGACGTTGCCCTCGACCTCATAGCCGAGGCCGTTGATCTTGAGGATCTGCTCCAGCGCCTGGTCCCAGGGCACGTTCTCCATCTCCGCCGTGACCATGCCGGTGACGCCGGGCTGGATGACCATGTTGAGGCCGCTGATCTGGGCGAACGTGCGCAGCACGTCGTTCACGTCGGCGTTGGTGACCTTGAGGTCGATCGGCTCGCCGACGTAGGTGCGCTGCGTGTCGCCGAGCGTCTCGGTCTGGAAGCTCTGGATGGCCGCGCCCAGGTTGCCGCCCGTGGCCGGCACCTCGGTGGGGCCCGCGGGCTTCGCGGTCGAGGGCTTCACCTGGACCACCGACGGCGTGCGTGGCTGCGCGGCGACACCCGACTTTCCCGTCCCGGCCATGGTCGTCGTGGTCGTCGGGGTGGCCGGAGCCTCCTCCACCTCGATGTCCGAAACGGTCGAAGCCGGCCGGGTGCTCTGGGCCAGGGCGAGATCCGAGGGCTGCTGCGCCGGCGCCGGCGCCGGGGTGTCCTGGATCTCCTGGACGGGCGAGGCGCTGCCGGCGCTGCCGGCGATAGCCGACCGCGAGCCGGCTCCCGGAGAGACCACGATGCCGCGCTGCGGGGCCGCGGACGAGCCGAAGCTCACCACGAGGGCGTTCTGGGTGCGCTCGATCATCGGCACCGAGCCGCGCCGCAGGTCGAACACCACGCGCGAGACCGGCCGCGGGGCGGGCTTGAACTGCGCCACCCGGACCCGTTCCACGATCCCGCCCTCGACCGGCACCGAGCTCCGCGCGCTGCGGTTCATCACGCCCTCGAGGTCGATGACGAAGCGGTCCGGCTGGTTGAGCGCGAACGTCGAGTACGGGAACTCGCCGTCGCCCGCGATCCGGATCACCGAGTCCTCGCCGGCAGCGAGCACCTCGATGCCATCCACCCGCGTGGCCGGAGAGCCGGCCGGAGCCGGCGCGACCGCGGGGTGGTCGGGGGTGCCGAGATCGGCCGGCACCGACGGGGCGGCCGCGGCCGTCTCGACAGGCTCGGACGCCATGGGCTCGACCGGCTCGGGGCTCGGCTCGCTGGCCATCGCCGGCGTCTCGGCCGGGGCCTGGGCGCTCGGAGTATCCGTGCCCGAGGCGCGCGGGCTGTCCGGCCCGAGCGGCTCGAACGCGAGGCGGCCGGCCTCGGCCCGCTGCTCCTCGACCGGGAGCAGGCGGATCTGGAGGTGATTTCCGTCGGCCGAGATGGAGTGCTCCACCTCCTGCCGGGTGGAGATCACCAGCCGGGTCAGCGGCCGGGTCCCTTCCTCGTTGCGCTGCACCTGAAGAGAAGAGACCAGGCCGTCCTCCGGAGAGAGGTCGGCGAGCCCTTCCTTCGGCGTCGCGTTGGGAAGCTCGACCACGACCTTGCCCTCGGCGTTGCGGAAGCTGGTCCACACGAGCGGCGCGCTCGACTCGAGGTCGACGAGCACCTCGGGGGCCCCTTCGCGCAGGTCGAGGGTGCGGATCTCGGCCACCGCGGCGGCCTTGCTGGTGGCCGGAGCCTCCTGCGCCGCGGGCGTCGCTTCGACGACCCGCGCCGGCTTGGAGGAGGTACAGCCGATCCCCGCGCTCAGGGCGATCAACGCCGCCGACGCGAAAAGCCGCTGCCACCGGTCGTTCTGTCTTCTTCTGACTACATCTCCCATGGCACTCGCCTCCGGAGCTGAAAGCATCGGACCCTCACGTCTGGGGAGGATTGAGACTCTTGACCACCTCACGGAACGGCTTGAGGGCGGTCGGATCCTGAACCTGCTGCTTGAAGACGACCTCATCCTTATGGATGTTTACGACGTCGCCGTCGAAGAGCTGGTCCCCCTCCCGAAGGAGATAGCTCTTGTTCGAAGCCTTCACCTGTGCCACGTAGCCGCGGGGCGTCCGCCAGATCCCGAGCAGATCGATCTCGTCGATGAGCAGACCGGGGATTCCTTCCGGGCGCGGGCCGCGGATCGTGGGGTTTTCGGTGCCGACCAGCAGGGACTTGAACGGATCCCGGCGGTTGCCGGGGTCATAGGAAAAGCCGCCGCTGCCGGAGAGGACCTCTTCCTCGCCTTCGAGGATCTCGTCGATCCCGCCGGTGTCCGGCGACGGCTCGTCTCCAATCACACCCGACGGGGTCTCCGCCGGAGGAGGAGGTGGCGGCGTCTGCGCCGGGGTCTGCGCGAACGCGGAGAGCCCCGACACGAGCAGCAGGGCCAGGGTGAACCTGGCAAGAGCACGGTTCATTACTCGATCCCTCCGCCGGCTCGCGCTCCGGCCGCCTGGAGAGCCGCCGGACCCGCGCCTGCCGCGGCCGCCGGTCCACCGGCAGGGGCCGGGGGCGGGGGCTCGGATTCCTTGTAGACGAAGGTCTTGGCGTTGAAGCTCGCCGCCAGCGTGTGCGTGCCCTTCGGGCCCGGCAGAGCGCTGATGTTCAGGTCCTCGATGTTGATGATGCGCGAGAACCGGCTGATGCGGTCGAAGAACAGGGCCAGGT
>DATANP010000190.1:0-3583 GCA_036266195.1 Thermoanaerobaculia bacterium
ACGGCTCCGCCGACTGGAAGGAAAAGTTGGAGAAGTGAGCGGGGGCGAAGTTCTCGCAGCTCACGCCAATGCCTCCGCCCGCGAGATCCCTTTTGAGATCGTCGACCACCAGCGCGGGCGTCTCCAGGTCGTCGATGTAGATCGCCGCCCGCTGGCCGGCGAACGCGATCCGCATGCGGATCCATTCGTGAAAGCGATAGGTGACCGGGACGCTGTAGCGCGGGCCGTGGTAGAGCTGCCAGCCGGAAAGCCCGTTGAACACGGGCGTGTACTGGTTCGCGTCCGGATTGCCGGACTGGTGCGGGCGCAGATAGAACTCCTCGTAGTTCCGGCTGTCCTGGACGCGCCAGACGCCGCCCGCGAACCCGCGCTCCGGGGAGAACGCGACGTCGAATTCGATCGATCCATCGGTGAGCTGCGTGTCCGCGAGGAAGGCGATCCCACCCTTGAGCCAGAGGCTCCGCCGGCCCAGGTGGTCCTCGATCCGGCTCTGGGCGGCGGCGGTCTGCCAGCGGTCCGAGTCGAACGGAACACCGACCGGCAAGAGACTCGGCGGCTCAGTCGGCGGGGAGGACGTCATCGAGCACTTCCTGGAAGGTATGGAAACCGCGGCGGCCGGCGATCCAGCCGGCGGCGAGCAGAGCGCCTTCGGCGAAACCCTTGCGGTTGCGCGCCCGGTGCTGGAGGTGGAGCGTGTCGGCCTGGGAGTCGAAGCCGACCGAGTGCTCGGACGGCACGTAGCCGGCGCGCTGGCAGGAGATCGGGACCTCGCGCTCGCCATAGTGCCGGGCCATGCGGCGGCGGATCTCCAGCGCGGTGCCCGACGGGCTGTCCTTCTTGAACCGGTGGTGCCAGTCCTGGATGAACGGGTCGTACTCGAAGGCGGCGAGCATCTTCGCCGCCTGCTCGGCGAGGCGATAGAAGACGTTCACGCCGAGCGAGAAGTTCGAGGCCTGCACGGCGCCGATCTGCGAGCTTTCGATCCTCTCGCGGACCTCGTCCATCTGATCATTCCAGCCGGTGGTGCCGATCACGAGCGGCAGCGATAGGGCCGCGGCCACGCGGACGGTCTCCGGCACGGCTTCCGGCACAGAGAAGTCGACGAGGGTGACGCCGCTCAGGCCGGCATCGGGGCGGAGGGGTTTTTCGCGCGTGAAGCGCTCCACGACCTCGACGCCGCGGGCCGCCGCCACCTCGTCCACGACTCTTCCCATGTTGCCGTAGCCGACCAGAGCGATCTTCATCCAGCCACCTCGATGCCGAGGGTGCGGGCGAGATCGCACTCGATCCTGAGCGGTCCGCCGAGGAACGCGGTCATGGCGCGCGCGGTCTCCAGAAAATGGCCTTCGATCTCCAGGCCCGCCTGGTCGCGCAGCTCGGCCCGCTTCATGGCGATCGCGTGCAGGATGCGGGCGGCCGCGGCGGCCGCGGCAAAGCCGCCTTCGCCGTCGAAGCAGAGGACGGCCGCCAGCCCCGCCTCGATCTCGATCTTCGAAATCTCCAGGCTCACCCATTGTGAGGTGCTGAACGCCTTGTCTTCGTGGCGCGTGGTGCGGGCGGCGCGCCGCAGCGCGCGGACCTCGTTGCTTGCCACGATCGAAGCCGAGATCGCCCAGGCTCCGGCGTAGGCTTCGAGATGGCCCAGCAGCTCGGGGAGCGCCACCGGCCTGGACACGTGCTTTGCCGGCCGTCCGTCCAGCCGAAGGCGGCCGTCGCGCGACACGGGCTCCACCCAGGCCAATCGATATTCAGAATCCGCCGGGGCCACCCGCGCGAGCACGATGGCGCCGTCGGCGTCCGGGTTCGGCACCCGGGCCTCGCCGCGCAGGAGCAGGTCACCGCCGGAGATCTCGCCGGCCAGGGCGGCGGACTCCAGGGTCATCTCCGGCGTGGGGGTATAGAAGCCGAGCGTGCCGCGGCCCCGGTCGAAGACCTCGAAAAAGGTTTCGACGAGCGGCCTGACTCCATAACCGTTTTCGACGGCGACGAACGGCGCGAGGAGCACCCGGGCCGCCAGGTCCTGGATTTCGATCACGCCGCCGCGCCCCTCCGCTCGCCCAGATAGCGGGCGATGTTGTCGATCGTGTGCAGGAAGCTGTGGTCCGGCTCCTGGTCGAGATCGATCGCGACCCCGAACGTCCGCTCCAGGCCTTCGAGCAGGTTGAGATAACCGAGCGAATCGAGGCCGATCGTCCGCAGATCGACGGTATGGTTGGACAGCTCGTCCTCGGGGATCTTGCCGCCCGCGGCGAGATAGATCAGGCGCTGGACGCGCTTCTTGGTGGCGAGGGATTCGTCGTTCATGAAACCGGTTCCTTTCTCTGCAGGAGCTGCTCGCGAAGCAGGGCGATGCGCGGTTTGCCGATCCCGGTGCGCGGGATCGCGTCCACGAAGCTCACGCGGCCCGGGATCTTCCAGGGCGCGAGCCGCGCGCGGCAGGCCTCGGTGATATCCGCTTTGGTGATTCCATTGGAAGCGACCACCACGAGGTGGACGAGCGTCTCGCGGTTCAGGTCCTCGTCCGGGAAGGCGACCGCATCCTCGACCTCTTCCAGGGCGGTGACGACCGCGACGATCTCGGTGGGATCGATCTTGCGGCCCGCGACGTTGATGTGGTCCTGGGTCCGCCCGACGAGGTGCAGCCGGCCGTCCACGATCCGGCCGCGGTCTCCCGAGTGATAGAAGCCCTCGCCGTCCACGCGGCCTTCGAACAGGCCGGGATGATTGAGATAGCCGCTCGCCATCGACTCGGTGCGGACGAGAACTTCCCCCCCCTCGTCACCCGCCGAGATCCGCAGCTCGACGCCGGGCAGCGGCTGGCCGAGGCCGGTGTGGTGATTCGGATCGCGTTCGAACGTGACCGGGCCGGTCTCGGCGATCCCGTAATAATCGGAGATGTCGAGGCCGTACCGGTTGCGGAACTCCTCGCGCACGTCGGGCCACAGCGGCGCTCCGGCCGAGATGGCGTGCTTGAGACTCGACATCTCCGAGGCAGCGGGTCCGCCCGGCGCCACGAAATTCCGGTAGAGCGTCGGGAACGCGACGAGCCGGGTGATGCCGGACTCGGCGATCCGGCGCGCCACCGGCCGGGTCAGCGGCAGACCTTTCAGGAAGTGGATCTGGGCGCCGGCCAGGAAGGTCGAGAGGAGCGAGGTGTTGAACGCGAGACCGTTCGAGAGCGCGGCGAGCGCGAGCGTTCGGTCGTCCGCGGTCATGCCGGTGCCCTCCACCCAGTTGCGCGCCGCCGAAACCACGGCGTTGCCGCTGAACTCCAGGCACTTCGGCCGGCCCGTGGTGCCCGAGGTGAAGCGGCAGACCTGCGTGTCCGGACGCGGCCGGAACGCCGGCTCCTGCGGCTCGAAAGGCAGCAGGGAGACGTCGTCGCCGACCGGGATCGATCCCCTGGCCGGCTCGACGACCAGCGCGTCCAACCCGCAGTCGCCGCGGATGGCCTCGATCTCGCCGGTGTTGAAGTTGGCGTCGAGGAGCAGCGGCAGCCAGCCGGCGTAGAGCGTCGCGAAGTAGAGGATCACATAGCCCGGACGGTTGCCGAGGCAGAAGCCGATGTGACGCCTGCCTTCGG
>DATANP010000191.1:0-6179 GCA_036266195.1 Thermoanaerobaculia bacterium
CCCGTGCCCAGCTCCAGGATGGGCGAGACGGCGCCCCGCACCTCCACCCGGCCCCGCGAAGGCTTGAGCACCCGCGAGATCACCTTGAGGAGCGTGCTCTTGCCCGCGCCGTTGCGGCCGACGATCCCCACCGTCTCCCCCTCGCGGATCGTCAGGTCGATGTCGCGCAGCGCCCAGAGCTTCTCGTAGGCGAGCGCTCCCTTCATCCAGTGGATCGCGTACTCCTTGATCGACGGGATGCGCTGCTTCGCCAGGCGGTAGCAGAGCGACACCTGCTCCAGTTGGATGCGGACGTCGGCGTCAGACATAGAACGGGATCCGGTCGCTGCTCCGGCGGAACACCCAGGAGCCGAGGGCGAAGGCGAGGATGGCGATGCTCACGCAGACCGCGAGGTGGGAGAGCGGCGGCACCTCGCCCTGATAGATCGGGTCGCGGAACGTCTCCAGGATCGAACGGATCGGATTGAAGCGCACCACCCAACGCAGGTTCTCGGGCACGATCTCCTTGGGGTAGAAGACCGGCGTCAGATACATGAGGAGCGACAGGATCACGCCGATCAGCTCCACCACGTCGTGGAAGAACACCGCGAGCGGCGAGAGCAGCAGGCCGGCCCCCAGCGTGAACAGGGCCGCCAGGAAGATCGACACCGGCAGGAAGAAGAGCGCCGGCGTCAGCGGGTGCCCGGTCACGAGCAGGATGAGGAACAGCGGCACCAGGGCGAAGGTCAGGTTCACCACCCCGGAGATCACGTTCGCCAGGGGGAACACCGCCTTGGGCACCGGCAGCTTCTGGAGGAGCTGCGCGTTGCCGCGCAGGCTGTTCATGGACGACACGATGCTCTGGCTGAAGAAGTTCCAGAACAGGACCCCGGCCAGCGCATAGACCGGGTAGTTCGTGATCGAGAAGCCGCGGAAGATCGAGCTGAACACCGTCTGCAGCACCAGCATCGTGAGCAGCGGCTGGAGCATCGTCCAGACGAAGCCGATGGCCGAGCGCCGGTAGCGCACCTTCAGCTCGCGCGCCACCAGGGCGCGCACCAGGTCGCGGTAGCGATAGACGTCCTGCATGCCGGCTGCTTTCTATACCGCCGCTCCGGGGATGGCAAGTTTTACTTAAGCAGGAACCCTCCGGAAGTCCCCCCTCCAGAGGGTGAAACTCCTGGCCCGCAACTTGCATTACCGGCCCGCCATGACGTAGCTGTAGCACGTCGTCTCTCTTCGACTCTGTCTGCCGATGAAGCATGGGTTGGGCACGAGGCTCTCTCTGGCGTTTCATCGGCTCTACATCTTGGCAAGGAGACGCCCGATGAGCAGTTCTTTGATGAAGTCCATGGTATTGGGCTTGTGTGCCCTGGGGATGATGGCAGCCGCGGCCCAGGCCGCGCAGCCGGCAGCCGATCGCGCTGCGGCCCGCGAGGAGGCGCGGGCCCGCATCGTCGCCTCCCTCGAGGAGCGCATGGTGCGGCCGGTGGAAAAGAGGGTGCTCGAGCGCGAGGCGCGCTCCATCGAGCGCAGCCTCTCCGAGGACCAGGTCGATGCCATCCTGCGCGGCGAGGAGCTCGACTCGGTCCGCGCGGCGTCAACAGAGAACGGCGGGCTGCGGAACGTCACGGCCGAGGCCGTCGGCGACGCCGACTCCGACCTCCTCTTCGTCCCCCTCGATCCCTGCCGCATCATCGACACCCGCTCCTCGACCCTCGGCAAGATGGAGCCGAACGTGGTGCGCGACTTCAAGGTCGTGGGCACGACCGGCTTCGAGACCCAGGGCGGCAACCCGGGCGGCTGCGGCATCCCCGCCGGAGGCACGACCGCGCTGGCCACTGCGGTCATGATCAACATCGTGGCGGTCGACGCCGAGGGCGGCGGCAACATGCGGGCCTGGGAGTTCAATCAGTCGATGCCCAGCGCCTCGTCGATCAACTACCAGCTCCTCAGCCCGAACAAGATGAACATCGCGAACGGCCTCATCGTGCCGATCGCGGGCGTCTCCACCCTGGCCAACGACCTGAGCGTCATGGGTGTCCAGAACCGCGTCCACCTGGTCGCGGACGTCTCGGGCTACTTCACCCGCTTTCCGGTCGAGCAGTTCCAGGCCGGCCTGAAGTCCACCATCCAGACGAACGACTTCACCACCCTGACCGACCTGTCGGACGGGACCTGCCACGAGCTCAACTCCTGCACCGTCACCGCCGACACCGCGGGCACCGTGATCGTCGAGGCCTGGGGCCAGTTCGTGGCGAGCCATGCCTCGGGCACCCTGGACCGGGTGGCGATCGGCGTCGAGACCGTCTCGCCGGTGGCCTGCAACGACTCCGACTCGGTCAACGCCTCGGACTTCGAGGTCCCGGCCTCTCTGGGAACCAACGTGGACGTCGACTTCACGGTCAGCCACGGCCGCTCCTTCTCGCAGCCGGGGGGCACGACGCGCACCTACCGGCTGAGCGGCCAGATGCTGAGCGGCGCCAACCTGGGCGACAAGATCGAAAACTCGCGGCTCATCTGCACCTTCATCCCCGATTGATGGAACCAGGAAAGGAGCTGCCATGAGAGTTTCCAAGTCAGCCATCCTCCTGGGTTTCCTGCTCCTGCTCCCGCTCGGCGCGCAGGCCCAGGAGCCTCTCCGCACCGCGGGCAAGGAACGCGCCGCACTCGAAGCCTTCGCCCGGACCGAGGTCCAGGGGATGATCGAAACCAGAGCCGTCCGCCGGACCGATCCCGCGCGGACCGCGGACGAGACGAAGCTGATCGTCAAGACCATGACCGACCAGCAGCTCCGCGACCTCGCCGCCGGTGAGGACGTGGAGAAGGTCACCGCCCCGGTCCTCCAGGGCCTCCGCAACGTGACCGCATCCGCGCTCGGAGACGGCACCTCGAGCCTCACCTTCGTGCCCCTGCCTCCCTGCCGCATCATCGACACGAGAAACACCAGCGCCGGCAAGCTCAACCCGCTCGAAACCCGCGACTTCCAGGTGGCCGGCACCACCGAGTTCGGCGCCCAGGGCGGGACGTTGGGGGGCTGCGGAGTGCCCGCGGGCTCCTCCATTCCGGCCGCCGCGGCGATCATGGTCAACCTGGTCGCCGTGGAGGCCGAAGGCGGCGGCAACATGGTGGCCTGGGCCTACGGCCAACCCACGCCGTTCGCGTCGTCCCTCAACTTCCAGAAGCTCACCCCGGCCATGAACGTGGCCCACGGCCTCATCGTGCCCATCGCGGGCACCAGCCTGGTGCCCGCCGACCTCCAAGTCCAGGCACGCCAGAACCGGGTCCACCTGGTGGCCGACGTGACGGGCTACTTCACGCGCTTTCCCATCGAGCAGTTTGAAAACGCCAAGAAATCCATCACCGTGGTCACCGACGGCGGCCAGGTCGATCTTTCGGCCGGAGCCTGCACCGAGGTGAGCTCCTGCACGATCGACGCTCCCTCCACCGGCAAGGTCATCGTGCGCGCCTGGTCGCAGATCCAGCTCAGCCACGGCACGAACATCGGGGGAGACCGCATCGCGGTCGGCGTGAAGAACGCCGATCCCACGAACTGCACGAACAACGACCAGTCGATCAACGCGACCGACTTCGAGGTTCCCGACTCCCTGCCGGCCGAGTCCGGCATCGAGTGGACGCTCTCGCACAAGCGCATCTACACCCAGAGCAAGGGAGCGAAAACCTATTACATCAACGCCAGGATGATCACCGGCGCGAGCTCCGGAGACACCATCCAGAACTCCCGGATGATCTGCACGTTCATTCCGGACTGATGGGTTTTGAAAGAGCGTCCGCGGCGCGGCGGAGGGCCTGACTCTCCGCCCGCCATTCCGGGCGCTTCGCTCGCTTCGCCAAGATCACGAACGGTCCGGCAACCCCCCGTCCGAGAAGCCGCAGCGCCGCCCCGGCACGCATCGCCAGGGCGGCCCTCCGGCCCCAGGTCCCGCCGCGGCTCCGCCTCGCCCAGCGCAGGAGATCCACCCACAGAAGCTCCGAATTCTGCTTCCCCCAGGAATGGGGATCACGGCTGATCGTCGCGCCGTGGTGATGCATCACCCGGAATTCTGGCAGCAACTCGACCTTCCACCCCGCGGCCCCGGCCCGGAGGCAGACGTCGAGATCCTGGGCATAGAACCGGAACCCTTCGTCGAGCGGACCCGCCTGCTCCCACACGCTCCGGCGCATCGCGAGAGCCGCGCCCGTCACCCAGTCCACGCCCCCGGGAGCCGCTCCGACCGGTTTGACCCTGCGATAGCGGGGGAGCCGCGCCAGGAGCCGCGGCAGGCCGCTGGTCAATCCGAAGAGCCAGAGCAGGCTCGGCGCCCGCCCGCCGCTCCACTGCGGGCTGCCATCCGGATAGTGGAGAGTGGCGCCGGCCACGCCGAGCTTGGGATCGCGGTCGAATGCGGCGAGCAGGGGAGAGAAGGCGCCCGGAGGCACCTCCGTGTCGCTGTTGAGCAGCAGGAGGATCTCGCCGCGCGCCCGTGCCAGCCCGAGATTCGCGGCCCGAGAGAAGCCGCCCGGAGACTGGCGCAGCACCTGGATATCCGGATGATCAGCAGCCAGGGCCTCGGCCGTACCATCCTGCCCGCCGTCGTCCACCACCAGGATTTCGACAGGCGTCCCCTCCGCTTCCAGCGTCTCGACGCAGCGGAGCGTCAGGTCGCGGGTATTGTGGGTCGGGATGACGACGGAGAGCCGGGCGGGAGCGCGCATCGGGTCATAGTAGAATCGCCCACCGGCCGCCCTGAACGCAAGACAAAATTATCGAAATGTCCACCGAACCGACCGTCTGCTTCTTCCAGGCGTACAACCGGGACTACATCCGCACCGAGACCCTCCTCCAGGGTCTGCAGGAGAACGGCGTGCCCGTGGTCCTCTGCCAGGACAACCGCAGGAGCCCCCTGCGCTATCCGATCGCCCTGTGGAAATTCCTGCGCGGAGTGGGGGAGTGCGACGTCGTCCTGGCGAACTTCCGCAGCTTCGAGACCCTCTGGCTCCTGCGCCTGCTGACCCGCAAGCCGATCCTTCACGACGCCCACATCTCCTTCTGGCAGAGCGCCTGCGAGGAGCGCGGCTGGTTCCGTCCGGATTCGCTGCCCGGCCGCATCCTCTTCTTCATGGACCGTCTGAACTGCCGGCTCTCCGATCACGTTCTGATCGACACCGAGTTCCACCGCGACTACTTCGTGAGGACCTTCGGCGTCCCGCCGGAGAAGATCACCAGCGTTTACATCTCCTGCGAAGACAAGCTTTTTTTTCCCCGCCCCAAGCCGCCGAAGACCGGCACGGCCACGACCCTCTTCTGGTCCGGCAGCGGCATCCCGCTACAAGGCCTGGACGTGCTCTATGAAGCCTGCAAGGAGCTTCAGGTCCGCGGCGCGGACGTGGTCCTCCGCCTCGCGGGTTGGAGCGGCATCCTCTCACGCCTGAAGAAGACGGCGGAGGAGGAAGGCGTCCGCAACATCGTCTTTCTCGGCAGCATCCCGCGCCGCCAGGTGATCGAAGAGATTGCTGCCGCGGACATCGGCCTCGGTGGCCACTACTCGACCATCCCGAAAGCCGCGCAGGTGATCGCGGGCAAGGTCTACGAGCTGATCGCCATGAAAAAGCCGGTGATCATCGGCGACAGCCCGGCCACCCGCGAACTGTTCGTGGACGGCGGGAACGCGCTCATGTGCCAGATGGGCTCGCCCGTCTCGATCGCCGACGCGGTGCAGCGGCTGGCCGGAGATCCCGCGCTCGGCGAACGGCTGGCCGCGAATGCTCATGCGCTCTACGAGAGCCGCCTCCGGCCGCGGCTGGACGTCCTGCCGTTGTTGCCCGTTCTGCGGCAGCTCGCGGGATCCCCATCCGCAGGCAGGTAGAATGCCTGCGTCCCTGCGGGACTTGGGGTAGGTGGGGGCGTCTCGGCTACCAGGGATTGAAATCCCTGGCTTTATGCCTGAGCCCCTTCGGGGCGGAGATGCTCCTGCTGGGCGGAGATGCTCTTGGCGTGTAGCGTTCGTCCTTCGCCCTCGAAGGGTTCATGTTTCCGATCTGTCCTGTCGCCTTTCGCCCCGAAGGGGCACAGGCATATAGCCAGGGATTTCAATCCCTGGTAGCGGGATCAATCCCATTCCCCAAGTCCCGGAGGGACGCAGGCATTCCCAGGTATCTGTATCGTGCAGCCATGATTCTGATATCGTCGGCCGCGCCAT
>DATANP010000192.1:0-2281 GCA_036266195.1 Thermoanaerobaculia bacterium
CGTGGTGCTCTTCCGGCGGAGCGAAGAGTACGCCCGGAGCTGTTTCGACTTTGGTGACAACTGGCTCCAATTCCCGGATGGTCTCGAGGAGGCCGAGGAGGTCTTTGCGCAGCAATATATGCCGGGCTGTGAGCTGTCCAGTGATCCATCGGCCGTCGAGACGGTGCGAGCGCCCGAGCAACCGCCGCCGCCGCGCATCATCAATAGCTTGTGTCGGGGCAGTGAGGTCGTCGTGGTAGCCGATCTCTGGCGCGACGCTCGCGTGACCCTTTTCCAGGGTGAACAGGGTCCAGGTTTTTCCGAGATTGGCAGCGGCCAGGCCTACGACACGGTCGGCGAGTTCCAGATCGAGCCCTTGAATCCCGTCCGCGGCCACAAGGTAACGGCGATCCAGGAGATCTGCGGGCTATCCAGCCTCCGATCGGACCCGGCACCGGTGGGGGCACGTCCTCATAGCCTGCCGACGCCGGGCGTGCCGGAGTCGCTCGTCGAATGCGGTGAAATGGTCCGAGTCACGAACATCGCGCGCGGCGCTCGCGTAGACGTGATGATGACTTGCGTCGCGTCCCCCGGTCGGCGGCTCATCGGCTCGAAGTACGTGACAGCGGCCACGGAGGACATACGAGTCAGCCCGGGGCTGGTGGCCGACCAGGCCGTGTACGTCGAACAGCACGGATGCGGCCTGCGAAATTACTCGCGTGGGGTGCCCGTGCTGCCGCTCGGTGGCCCCCTCCCTCGCCCCAAGGTGCATGACGGCGGAGATCATCTCCTGGTCGTCGGAATAATCCCGGGTGCGACGGCCGAGGTGTACCTGGACCAAAAGTATCTCGATTCGGGGACCAGCGGAACGACCGAGGTGGTCATCCCGCTCGCAGGCAAGCTGGCGCATGGAGTGTTCCTGCAGGCGCGCCAGTTGCTGTGCGGGCACAACTCGGGGCTTGGTCCCGAACTGCAGGTACGAAACGATGTCGACAAGACGAAGGTGACTTGGAAAAGCACGGAGTGGATCGCCCAGCTCACGGGCTTACGCACCTATCGGGCAGGAGTGTTCGGGACGGATCTGGGGACCTCGGTCGATCACGTCATCAATGGCGAGTTGCGGACCTTTTTCTTCTTCGGGGACACGTTCACCATCGGCAGCAGTCAGTCCAGCGACGCGATCGGGTGGACTACGGCCGCGGCGCCCAGCTCTCGCGGTTTTAGGCTCAGCTTCCCCATCGACCGTATTTGGCTCGGCCTTAAGATGTTTCGACCGCTGATCATCGAAGTACCAGGCGCCAGGACGATTGCCGACCTGTTCCTCTCGCTGTCCGGGTTCGAAGTGCCGACGGGAGCGTTCAGCCATGCGGGGAAGCTGTACGTGTTTGCGACGACGGACCACTTCACCGACACGCCGCGTACTCCGGGCAAGGATGAAAACTTCATGGGCGTTTCCGTGCTGGCCACCGGCTCTGACCCGGGCCGCAACTTCATGAAGCTGTACGAGATCTCGAATCGCACCAACGCGCCAGGCGGCTTCAAGTTCATCAATATCTCGCCGTGGAAGATCCGCAACGACGACTGGCCCGGCTTACCGGACAATGCAAGGCCGGGCGAGGAGGGGCTTCTGATGGTCGGCTCCGGCCGTTATCGTGAGAGCCCCGCGTTCTTGGCCTATGTGCCCCTGCCGCCGAACGCCGATCCGCCGCTTCACGAGTGGCGATATCTCTCGGGATTCGATGACTCACAGACATCCTTCAGCCCCTGCGGTCGCCCGAGCTGGTGCACGCAGCAGGCCGCGGCCATCCCCCTCTTCCTCGAAGAACCCCAGGTCGTGGGAGAGCTCTCCTTCAGTTGGAACCCGTTCCTCAATCGCTGGCTGCTTCTTTATTCGGGGGCGGTGCTCCGCACCGCTGCTTGGCCGTGGGGTCCGTGGACGGATCCTCTACCTATCTTCGACTTCGGGCGCGACAACGGCGCCGCCTTTATCGACCCGGACGGTGGCACTTACGCACCATACGTCAGTGCGCGCTTCAATCAGTGGGAGCCGCTCACTCGCGAGGCGACAATCTATTATGTGATGTCGACCTGGAGGCCGTATCAGGTCTCATTGATGAAGACCGTGCTGCGCCTGGAATGCGAGTACCGGCCCTGCCCGAATCCGTGATCCCTGCCAGGCGCATAAGGCCAGGCTATTTCATCCTAACCTTACCCTCTGCGATAACCGTCCATGGCCGACCGCCGACCGATACCTCGGCTTGGTACGTAAAGAGCGTCGGCGACTCCTGCACCTCGGTCACCT
>DATANP010000193.1:0-10651 GCA_036266195.1 Thermoanaerobaculia bacterium
TTCCCTGGGACCGCTGGCGTCTCGCCGGCACCCTCAAAACATTGGGCCGAAGGCCCGACCTTCTGGCAGGGGCGGAAACAATTGCCGGCGTTCCGCCGATTCCTCCGGACATGCCGGCGAGGACGCCGGCGCTCCCAGGGAGATCGCGCTTCGGCAAAGTTCAACTGGCAGTTCTCGTTTGACGAGATACTAGGACTCGACGGTAGACCGGAGACGCTTGACGATCGCGGCCACGTGCAGGGCCGTGGTGTCGAGCGCCGGGATGTCCGCGATGACCGGTGCGGGCAGGAGCAACGGCAACTCGGTCCCGCCGAGGATGACTCCCTCGACTCCCTGGTCAACCCGGAGACGGCTGACGAGCGACAGGAATCGCCGGCGCGTGTCGTCCAGGAACTGGCCGCGGAGGAGCTCCTCCACGTACTTCTCGTGAACCCAGGCCCGGTCCGTGTCGTCCGGCACCACCACGTCGATTCCGTAGCGCGCGCACACCTCGGGGTAGAACGGCGCTTCCATGGTGAACCGCGTGCCGAGAAGGGCCAACCGTCCCAATCCGCGCCCTCTCGCCTCCTGGGCGCACACCTCGACGATGCTCAGCAAGGGCACGGGTGATCGGGCCGCGAGGTCGTCGAACACGATATGGGGCGTGTTGGCGGTCATCGCGGCGAAGCCTACGCCGGCGCCGGCCAGGCGCCGCAGTGAGGCCAGGAGGTACTCGATGAGCGCCGGCCGGTCCGTTTCGACGAGGCGCAGCCCCAGCCGGACATCGAGACTGTCGATGACGATGGACGGAGCCGTGCCCGGCTCCTCCCGCTCCCACGCCTCCAGGATACGGCGGTAGTAGTCGATCGTGGACTCCGGTCCAAGTCCGCCGACAAGCCCGACAGTCGTCATCCTTTGATGCTACCCCACAATCTCCATCAGGACTTGGGATGGGTGAAGGCGACCAGCCCGAACCAGATGGCGAAGACCGAATAGGCGACGGCTCCGATGAGGACGGCCGCCGCTTTTTCGCCGGCGAGCAACGCCTTGAGCAGGGTTATCGCGACCACGGCAAAGTGGACGAAGTTGCCCATGGCGACAGGGCGGCTGTAGACGCCACCGATCAGATTGCCTCGCGCCATCCAGTTGAGGATCGCGAAGCCGAGATAGAGCGCGCCGGCGATCTGAATCAACAGCACTCCAAGTCCGCGAGGCTCAGCTCCGAAATAGGACAGGATCTCCTGGGGGAGAAAGGAGGCAGTGATTCCGAGGAGCGCCACCAGGATGGCGCTCAGCGTCATGAGAGCTTTGGTCTTCATTGTCTTCTGAGCAGAAGAGTGATCATCGGGATGCCGTCGTTCGTCGACCAGCGGCGGTATTCCCGAAAGCCAAGCTTATCGTAGAGGGACAGCGCCGGCCGGTTCAGGATTCCGGTGGAGACGGTCAGGTCACGATCCCGGTAGAGACTCAGGAGGAAGTGGAGCAGCCTCGTTGCGAGGCCCTTCCGGAAGTGATCCGGGTCGACGACCAGTGACGCGATGTTGACCGGGTCCTCTTCAGCCTCGATCTCCGCCACAGCCGCGAGACGGTCGTCGGCGAAGGCGCCGAAGAACAGGCTTGAGGCGGAGAGGATCTGCTCGACGGTGCGGCGCAGGGGAAAGAAGTCCGAAACGCCGAGCAACTCGGCTTCGATGCGGTAGGCAGCCATCATGACGCGGTGGATCTCCGCCGTGATCTCCGGGCGGGTATGGTCGAGGCGGAGGGGAGCTAGTGGCACTTGCACCCGAGGCTCTTGTCCCATCCGTGGTCGATCCAGTGCCAATAGTCGGTATAGAGCCAGAGGCAGATCCGATGGCCCGGGGCTTTTCCAAGGTCGAGAGAAAAAGCCTCGTAGGGGCGGCCGTCGAGGCTGACCTTGATCCGGACGCGCCGGCCGGTGGACAGACCGGAGATCTGGCCCATCTCGTCGTTTCCGACCGTAGCTCTCAGGCGGCCATCGACGGAAAACTTGAATTTCGAGTCGTGGGAGGGAGGCCAGGTGGTCTCGGACATGTTGACTTCGGGAATCACGATCTTGCCGGGCACCTGGGCTTCGACGTGAAAAGCCGCAATGCAGATCATCCCGTCGGCACCCGCTGCGAAGGCGGGAGTGCCGCTCAGCGCCACGAGCGCCAGGGTGAAGGCGCTGATCCAACGATGGCTCGCGTGCATGTCCATGGAGGCTAGCACGCCCCAGGATCGGAATGGGATCTCCGTCAGGTCTCGATAAGGACCGAGCGGGCTATCTTGTCCTTCCCCGAAGGACAGATCAGGCCAAATTTGTCCTTCGGGGAAGGACAGGAGCCGCAAGGTCGTTGGTGTGTTGCCGCCCTGACGACCCCTGCCTGCCGTCCCTGCCGACTCAGCAGATGTCTCTTATCCCGGTCACGCTGTATGGAGAGGTACTACCTATACTGTAGAACCCGCAGCCGCATTTGGGCCACCTCCAACCCTGCAGTCCGACTTGCGTGGTGTGGCTGGCGTCGCTGTAAAAGATGGTCTCCGTCCCGCAATTGACCGCCGCAACGGGCTCGGGCACTGCGAAGCCCAGGACCACTGCCAGGGTGGCCAACGCCAGGACCAGCGAGACCACGCGGACGCTGAGCCCCGACTTCTTCAGCTTCGACATAACAGGCTCCTTTCCAAGAGAGGAAATCCCCTTCGGAGATCTTCCTACATAGGAAGGGTGCCTGCGGGGTGCAGGACGAGCCGTCCGAACCGCTCGCCGAAGAAGTCGCCGGGATTCCAGCGCGGCCGCTCGTTCGCCTGGACGACGGTATAAGCGATGAGGAACAGGTCGCGGGTGAAACGCGCCGCGGCGTCGAAATCCATCGGCTGCGACATGTCGTCGCTCGGTTGGTGATAGCGGTTCTTCAACCAGTCGAGGGCCAGGGCACGGGCGTCGGCGTCCCGCTGCGCGCCCAGGATCAGCGACGGCACTCCCTTGAGGAGGAACGCGTACTGATCGCTCCGCACGAGAGAGGCCTGCTCGGGAAACGGATCCGGCACCAACGGCAGCCCCGCTGCCGCCGCGCCGGCGGAGACCACTGATGCGAGAGTGGAGTGATCGGCACCGCGCGCGAACAGCGCGTTGAAAGGCCACATCGAAGTGCCGTCGATGTTGAGGTCGGCGACGATCGACGCGAGCGGCACGGGAGGGTTGTGCACGAAGTAATCCGATCCGATCAGGCCGGACTCCTCGCCGGTGAAGGCGACGAAGAGCAGCGATCGCCGGGGGCGCTCCGGCAGCGATGCGAAGGCGCGCGCGATCTCGAGCAGCGAGGCCACGCCCGCGGCGTTGTCGATGGCGCCGTTGTAGATCGGATCGCCGTTCACCGGCTCGCGGATGCCGAGGTGATCCAGGTGCGCGCTGATGACGACGTATTCGGCGGCGAGCGCCGGATCCGAGCCGCGCAGCAGCCCGACCACGTTGGGGCTGGCGAGGTTGGTGAGGCGGCTCTTCTTCACCATGCGGACCCGCACGGGCAGAGGGGTGGGAGTTCGCTTCGCTTGCGCGTCGCTATAAGTGACCGCGGCATCCTTGAAGAGCGCCTGCGAGGCGGCCGGTCCGAGCCCCGCACTGCCGCGGATCTGGGGGTAGGAGCCGTGCGCATCGCCGCCCTCCAGCCAGGCGATCGCGTCGAGGTTCCCGAGCAGTTGGACGAACGCGCTCCACGAGCCTCTCTTCTCGTCCTCGTCGTCCCACAGCCGCAGGAGCCCAACCGCGCCATGGGCGGCCGCGTTCTCCATCCTGGTCGGGGTAGCCCCGAAGTGAGCACGCTCCTCGGGCGGCAACGATGCCGGCGCGCCGCCCAAATAGGCGACGATCTTTCCCCTGGCATCGATACCCGCGTAGTCGTCGTACCCGCGCTCCGGCGCCGTGACCCCGTAGCCGACGAAAACCACCGGCGCCTCGACTTCCATCGACGCCTCGAATCCGCCGCGCAGCAGGACGTCGCGGCCAGGGACCAGCAGGCTCCGCTCGCCGTGCGCCGGGATGATCTCGACACGGCTCTCCTCCGCGATCAGATCGCTGCGGCGCATCGGCACCGTTTGCAGCCAGGAGCCACCGGCGCCCGGTTCGAGGCCCATTGCTTCAAGCTGCGCGGCGACGTACCGCGCCGCGATCTCATGGCCGCGCGTCGCGGTACCGCGGCCTTCCAGGAGATCGTCGGCGAGAAATGCCATGTGCGCGCGGACGGCTGCCGGCCGGATCCGCTGCAGCGCGTCCGCGACCGCCGGACCGCGCAGGTCGACCGGCTCCTGGCTCGCGCCATCCATCGCGAGACAGAACAAGAGAAAGCCGGAAAACCACGGGATGGACCTGACCATGGTGACAGGAATCATACGGTCTTCCGCACCTCGGGGGACCGGCGCCTCTAGCGGGACTTGAGGGCTGCCTGTTTCTCGATGACAGCGGGATCCCGTTCAAAGACGCCGTGCGAGTAGAAGGCTTCATCGAGGTCGTTCGTGACCTGGGCCTGCTCGAGCCACAGGTTCCAATAGGCGATCAACTCGTCCCACGTCAGATTGCGCAGATCGAGATCTTCCTCGCTGAGGAACTCGTCTCTCATGTCGGCCATGGCGGTTCCCCCTTCCGGGTTCGAAAGATAGCACTCCTTCAGCGCGAGAGGTCACCTCACCAGGATCACTCCTCGAAAGGAGCCCTGTCTATCGGCCGAGCCGCACCACCATCACCCGCCCCCGCCCGCGTTCGGCGAGGCGAGCAGGACGGCTCTACGAGCGATTCCGGTTGCTGCAAGACCTGGACAGGTTCGCGCTCCTCCCAAATCAGTACGGTCCCCTGGAGGCGAGAACCTTCGCGCCGCTTGTCGAGAAGCTGGGCGTCGGGAGCGAAGGGCCAAACTGAGGCCGCCATTATGAGGAACACTTATATCGACCTAGCTGGAAGCCTGAAATGAAACGCGGGAAATCGGCACAAGGCTGTGGCATGGGTTCAATCGGCACAGCGTAAGGAGCAACCATGATCAGGCCTCGTCTCTCACTTCTCCTTCTAGTTGCCCTGGCAGGGAGCGCAGCGGCGGCTCAACCCGTTCCACTCGGTCCGGAGAGGCGGGTCGACACCGTCGAAGGCAAGCAACCGGATATACCCTTCGTGGCCGTGCAGGCGGGCGGCGGCTTCGAGATTGCCTGGAGCTACAAGAACGCTGAAGCGCCGCTGGTCGTCGCCCGCCACTTCGACGCGGACGGTGCGCCCACCGACGCCTTGCAGGTGGCGCTCGGAAGCCTGGGCCCCTACCCGAACGTGAGAGGCCTGACGGCTACGAACGGAGGTTTCGAAGTACTCTGGCAGTTGGGAGGCAGCCCCAGGCAGCCTCACTACCGGCGCCATCTGGACCTGCGGGGAGTGCCCGATCCGGGCAAGCCGGTGCAGATGGGCGGAACAGGGTGGAGCACCCGATGGGTATGGCAGGTGCGGGGGAACGGGTTCATGGGCGGCTGGCAGATCCTGAAGAACAACATGCCTGTCGGCCTCGCGGTCCAGCGCCTTGACACCTCCGGCCGGCTAACGGGGTCGGTGCTGCGCCTGAACAGCCGGCTCGTCTACGACGACGAGCGGCCGATCCTCACCGGTCTGGCCGGCGGAGGTTTCCTGGCAGTCTGGAACGGCGTCATCAGCAAGCCGGTCAACTCCTATCTTTCCGTGGTGCGGGCCCGCAGGTTCTCGCCCGCCGGCAAGCCCTTGGGCCCGGACTTCGATGTCCATTCCAAGGTACCGGACGAGGCGGACATCCTCCACAGTCCCAGGGTGGCGGCCGCTCCCGGCGGAGGCTTTGCGGTGGCCTGGAGCTCCTATGACGGCAGCGCGCCAGCCTCAACTCCGTACCTGCGCCTCTTCGACGCCGCCGGCCGGCCGCGAGGCCGCGAGATCCCGGGCCCGGCGCCGGCGGAACGGGTCGAGGCCATGGCGTTCGACGCCGCCGGCAGGCTTCTGGTGCTCTGGGGCGAGGGCCTGGAAGGACCTGGCCAGGAGGATCTCAAGGTCCAGCTCTTCAGCCCCAGGGGCGAGGCCCTGGGACCGCCGGAGAGGATTGCCACCGAGGCCAGCGGGCGGTTCCACCGGCCTCTCCGAGGCAACGTGGCCTGGGCGGCAGGCTCCTGGCTCGTCGCCTGGGTGGCCGAGACCGACGAAGGCTACTTGGGGCCCAAGGCGGTCTTCGTGCGGCGATTCGCGGGAGAGGAAGAGCAGTAGAGCGGATCACCGGCCCAGCCTTCCGGGAAGGACAAATCTGCTACGACTACGAGAACGCCACCCAGAGGCTCGAAAGCCCGAGCGCAAGGCAGAGAGGAGAGAACAGACGTGTATCCCAGAGCGCGAACGGAGTGCCGCGGACACGCTTGAAGAACCCCACGAGGCGAAAGTCGCCGATGGCGCGCAGGACGAGAACCACTCCGACCCCCACCGTGCCTACGGTCGTGACGGCCGTCGATACCGGAGCTGAAACCAATCCGCCACGCCACAGAACGAGGAGCGCGGCCAGGGCAAGAGCTGACGCGACCGCAAAGCAGGCGAGGCGGGACGGCATGAACGTCGGCTTTCCATCGACTTCGGGGAGTGCGATAGACCGGCCTGACACGCCGACGATGCCCCAGTACACATGAAGCAGGGCAAGGGCGCAGAGGATGGTCGCGACTCCGATGGCCATGGGCGTCAACTTCCAGCGCCCGGGATGTCGCACTTGCAGCCGTGGCTTTCGGTCCACCCGTTGTCGATCCAGTGCCAATAGTCGGGATAGAGCCAGAGGCAGATCCGGTGTTCGGGCGCTTTTCCGAGGTCGAGGGAAAAAGCCTCGAAGGGACGGCCGTCGACGCTGACCTTGATGCGGACGCGCCTGCCGGTGGGCAGGCCGGAGATCATGGCCATTTCGTCCTTTGCGACGGTAGCCCTCAGGTGGCCGTCGACGGAGAACTTGAATTTTGAATCGAGGCCGGGGGGCCAGGTCGTATCGGACAGGTTGAGCTCGGGGACCTGGATCCTGCCGGGTTCCAGGGTCTCGACGTGAAACGGCGCAACGCAGATCACCCCATCGGCCTTACCGGCGGACCCACCGGCGTTGGCAGCGAAGACAGGAGCGCTGCTCAGCGCCACAAGCGCCAGGATGCGGAGCAGGGTTCTCGCATGCATGTCCATGCAGGCTAGCACGATTCCGCTACTTCCCCAGCCGCACCACCATCACCCGCCCCCGCCCGCCCGCGTTCGGCGAGGCGAGCAGGACTTCCGGACGGCCGTCGCCGTCGAGGTCCATGACTTGGGGGCCGGCCAGGGAGCCGGAGCGGCTGGATTCCATGCTCGCTCCTCCGGTGCCGATCCCCACGGAGATGCTGACCTCCTCCTGCGCGCCTCCGAGGTCGACGGTCTGCCGGGGGCGCCGGTCCAGGAGATCCTTTCTCGGATCGGTTCCGCCGGCGAAGACGCGGAGGCCGGTCTTCGAGATCGTCACGAGGTCGGCGACGCCGTCTCCGGTGACGTCCTCGCCATAGCGCCAGGAGCGGGCTTCGAGGTTGTTCAGCTTCGCGCGGCGGGGTTTTTCGAAGCGGCCATTGCCCGGACTACCCTGGCCGAAATAGGTGTCGATCACGAAGTCGCCGCCGCCGAGGCCCTCGGGCTGGAAGACGACGAGGTCCTGCCGGCCGTCCTTGTCCAGGTCCTGGAGGACCGGTTCCACCGGGAACCAGCGGTGGCTCTCGGTCTCGAAGGCGAGCGACGGCGGCTGGCCCGAGCGGGTGCGGTCCGTGCCCAGGAGGAAGAGCCGGAAGCGCTGCTTCGCGAAGATGCCGATCTTGTCCGCATCGGAGGTGGTGACGATCAGCGCCGGCCGGCCGTCGAGCGCGACGTAGCGGTAGCTGTCCACCTTTTCCCGGCCGGGAAGCTGAGACCAGGTTTCGGTCTTCCGGCCGTCCGGACCGAGAAGGAGGGTGCGCAGGCGGAGCTTGCCGTTCTCCTCGGGACCAATGGCCTGGAGGTCTCCGACCGCCGTCACGGGCAGAGACCAGAGCTGCAGCCTCTGCCCTTCCCGGACGGCATGGACGGGCAGCGCCTGTTCCGGTCCGGGTACCAGGCGGCCTCCGTCGAGCCTCCAGGTGCGCAGGCGGCCCACCTCGACGGCCTGGAACCGGCCGGGGTGGAGATCGAGGCCGGAGGCTTCCAGGAGAAGCCGCGGCGCGGTCGGCGCGTCCGGGGAGCCGAGGGTCCAGAGCTTGCCGGGCTCGCCGAGCAGGATCTCTTCGGCGCCGTCTCCGTCCAGATCCACCGCGTCGAGGGCGCTGCTCTTCGCGGGCAGACCGTCGAGCAGACGGCGGGGTGCGCCGGCGTGCTCGGGATCGATCAGGTAGAGAGAGCGCGGACCTTCCGGATCCAGCGGCGCTTTCGGATCGTCGGGCGTCGTCAGCGCGAGGAGCCGGCGGCGGCCGTCGGCTCCCTTCGGCGTGGCGGTATCCAGCAGATGGCCGGGCAGGACCGCGTCCGTGCGATGCGGGCTCGCAATCCTGATCCCGACGGCTGGCGGTGGCGGAGGAGGTGCCGGTGGCGCGGCGCCCATCAGGAGAAGGCCGAGGGTCGTGTAGACGACGGATCTCATCGGCCGCCTCCGCTCAGGTAGAGGTCGAGACGAACGGGCTGAGTGACTCCCTTTTCATCGGTCTTTCGCGGCGGCTGGGGCTGGATGACCAGGATGTCGGAGAGCGCGTCGCCGTCGAGGTCGCGGATCTGCACGAGGCTCAGGTCGCGCGGCTCCTCTTCGAGCTGCAGGGTGAGGTCGGGGCTCTCGTTGTAGCCGCAGTCCGGCCGGCCGCGGTGGATGGAGACGGCGCGCCCCCGGCCCATCTGCACGAACTCGGGACGGCCGTCGCCGTCGAAATCGCCCTCGAACTGCGAGATGTGGCCGATCTTCAGGTTGTTGAGGTTCAGGTTGAACTTGCCCGAGAGGTCGAGCCCGCGCACCGGCTTGAAGCCGCCGTTTGCCTGACACCAAAGATGGAAGTCGAGGCCGAGGCCGATCCTCTGGACGGCCATGATCTTGACCGCCTGGAGCATGGAGAAGTCGAGGGTGGTGACGACCAGGTCCTGCCGGCCGTCGCCGTTCAGGTCCTGGAAGCCGCCCGGCAGCCGGATCTCTCCTTCGTCGCTGCTGCCGCCCAGGGCATAGCCTTCGACCTGGAACTGCTGGTAGGGCTTCGGGTCCATCGTGAGGTCGGCGCGCGAGCGGTGGAGTCGGTAGGTGAACTGCGGGCGCTTGGCGGCCTTCATCTCCGCGCGCATGCCGGCGTTCTCGGCGACCTTCTTCTCCTCCTGCATCACGTACTCGGCCCGGCCGTCGCCGTCCAGATCGCCGAACCAGGCCGGCACCGGGCTCGCGTCGTCGGGCGGGCTCTCGCGGTACTCGCCTCGGTACTCGCCGAGCGGGGCGACCGGCTCGCCGAACCGGCCGCCGCCGAGGTTGCGCAGCACGCGGAGGCCGCGCACGCCGCCGACCGGATGAAGCAGGACCAGGTCGGGCTTGCGGTCACCGTCCACGTCGCGCAATTCGGGCAAGGGATAGAACCGGTACAGGGGATGGCTTCCGGGCTGCTGGAGGTCGTCCAACGGGAAGCGGACCCTCGCGGCCGGCGTGGTCTGGAGGCCGCCGGCTCCACTCAGATAGACCGAGACGCCTTCGGGCGTCGGAAAGAGGAGGTCCGCCTTGCCGTCTGCGTCGACGTCCCGCACCAGGCCCAGGTTGGGCAGGAAGGTGCCGGTGCCGGCGAGGACGGAGCGTTCGGCGAGGACGGTATCCCAGGACAGCTCGGGACCGGCTTCGCCCTTTTTCATGCGGAGGACGGACAGGCCGTCGTCGGTCATGGCCACGACCGGCAGCCCGGGCGGGCCGGCTTCGACGGTGAGAAACGACATGTCGATCGGCAGACCCACGGAGCCGGGTCCGAAGCCGCCACCCGGCCGGCCGGGGAAGACCCGGATCTCGCGGCGCTCGACCAGGGACGGGATGACGGTGAGGACCTCGGTGAGCCCTTCAATGTCGTCCATCTTGGTGGATTCGGTGATCTCGATCTCGCCCCACCTGGTATAGGCCACGACGACCGCGAGGTCGCGCAGGCCGTCGCCGTCCACGTCCGCGGCGACCACTGCGGAGGGCGCGCCCGGCAGGGGCAGCGGCAGGTAGCGCAGGGCCAGCTTCTCGCGAGCGGCAAAAGCAGGCAGGGCTGCAAGCAGCAGGGCTGTGGCCAGGCTGAGGCGGCTCATGTGTGGGTACTACGCCGCCCGGAGCCGGATGTTACGCGTACTACTCCCCCCGGCCCGCCGCCGCGCGGGCCGGGGGGTGCTCCTCGCCTAGTGGACTTCCGGGTCGACGGCCGCGACCATCCAGTCGATGGCGACCTTCTCCCAGTCCTGTTCCGTGGAGGCGTCGATGTACCGGCTGGTCGAGTCGATGCCGGTCTCGCGGCCGAGGCGCCGGGCCTGGAGCGTGGCGATGGCGCTGTTCAGGACCACGGCGTTGCGTTCCATGCCGACCTGCTTGAAGAACAGGATGGCTTCCTTGAGGATCACCTGGGCGTCCGCCGGGAACGCCCGCGAATGGCGCATGTCCATGAGCACCGGGAATTTGCGGCCACGGGA
>DATANP010000194.1:0-10760 GCA_036266195.1 Thermoanaerobaculia bacterium
CCTGGCCAAGCGCGGCCTGCGGAACGTCCGGCTGGTCAAGGCGGACGCGCGCGACTTCGTGCGCACGTGCCTGTCCACGGGCTCGGTGCAGGCGGTCCACGTCTACTTCCCCGATCCCTGGCCCAAGAGCCGCCACCACAAGCGCCGGCTCTTCGATCCCCAGACCGTGGACCTGGTGATCGGGCTCGTGCGGCCGGGCGGGCATCTCTTCTTCGCCACCGACTTCCTGGAGTACGGCGAGATCGTGCGCGGGATCCTGGAGGGCTATCCCGGCATCCGCGTCGAGCGCCGGGACCGGGTCTGGGACGAGGGGCCGCGCACGAACTACGAGGCGAAGTACATCGCCGAGGGCCGGCCGATCCTGCGCCTGGAGGTGACCCGCGAGGACGAGGCAGCCCCTCTTCATCCCGATGGCGCCGCCCGGGTCCTGGCCGCGACGTTCAAGGAGGAGGAATGACTGAGCCCGAACGCCAAAAACTGAGCTGGGGCTCGCGGATCAGTCTCATCCTGGGGCTGCTGGCCGGACCTGCCTACATCGCCTGGGTCGCGGGGGTGGAGGGGCGGCGGATCTTCGTGGTGCTCGGGCTGATCCTGCTGGTGGCCGGATGCGCCGGTCTGGCTCACTGGCTGATGGGAATGACGCGGCGGTAGGCCCCTCACCCCCTGGCCCCCTCTCCCATCGCACTCCCACCCACCCGGGAGAGGGGGAACGTAGCTGAGGCTGAGGCGCAGAATCGTAGCGATATCGTCTCGGAAACGTCCCCCCCTCTCCCGGCGGACGGGAGGGGATGGGAGAGGGGGGCAGGGGGGGTGAGGGGCCTCTTGCGATATCCTTACCCCGTGTTCAAGCGTCTCGTCTACCTCTGGCCCTACCTCCGCGTCCACCGCCGCAAGCTCATCCTCGGGCTGCTCTCGATCCTCGCGTCGGTGACCGTCGGCATGATCAACCCGCTCCTGGTGGGCCGGACGATCGACGCTCTGCGCGAGTCCGTGACCCCCGGGACGCTGCTGGAGTACGGCCTGCTCATCGTCGGCGTCGCGCTGATCCAGGGGGTGTTCAGCTATCTCCAGCGGATGATCCTGGTCGGCATGAGCCGGGACATCGAATTCGAGATCCGCAACCAGTACTTCGCCTGCCTGGAGACCCAGCCGGCCGGGTTCTTCCACGACCACCCGACCGGCGACCTCATGGCGCGGGCGACCAACGACCTCCAGGCCGTGCGGATGCTCTGCGGGCCGGCGATCATGTACAGCTTCAACACCCTGTTCGCCGGCGCCGCCTCCATCTTCTTCATGGCCCGCATCAACGGCCGGCTGACTCTGCTCGTCCTCTGCACCATGCCGATCGTGGCCGGGGTGACCAACCTCTTCGGCTCGCGCATCCATCACCTCTTCACCGGCGTGCAGGAGAAGTTCTCCGACATCTCCGCCCGGGTGCAGGAGAACCTGGCCGGCGTGCGGGTGGTGCGGGCCTACGCGCAGGAAGAGCGCGAGATGGCCGACTTCGAGCGCACCAACGAAGCCTACCTGGCGGGCAACCGCCGGCTGATCGGCTGGAGCGTGGCCTTCTTTCCGCTTCTCCAGGGGCTGATCGGCCTCGGCTTCGTGGCCGTGCTCTGGTACGGCGGCAACCTGGTCCTCCGCCGCACGATCACAGTGGGCGAGTTCGTGACCTTCAACTTCTTCCTGGGCAAGCTGGTCTGGCCCATGATCGCCATCGGCTGGGTGATCAACCTGGTCCAGCGCGGCACGGCGTCGCTCATCCGCATCCGCGCCGTGCTCGACACGCCGCCCGCGATCCGCGACGAGGAGCCCCTGGTCGATCCCGGTCAGATCCGCGGCGCGGTGCGCTTCGACCACCTCACGTTCACCTACCGCGATGGTCTGCCGGCGGTGCTGAAGGACGTGAACGTCCAGGTGGCGGCCGGGCAGACGGTGGCCCTGGTCGGCCGCACGGGATCGGGCAAGAGCACCGTGCTGTCGCTGATCCCGCGGCTGTTCGATCCCCCCGAAGGCGCGCTCTTCGTGGACGGGATCGACGTCCGGCGCATCCGGCTCGGCCGGCTGCGCCAGGCGATCGGCATGGTGCCGCAGGAGACGTTCCTGTTCTCCTCCACGATCCGCGAGAATATTGCCCTGGGCCGGCCCGAGGCGTCGCTGGACGAGGTGCTGGAGGCCGCGCGGGTCGCCGGGCTGGAGTCCGACCTCGTGCTCTTCCCGAACGGGCTCGACACGGTGGTGGGCGAGCGCGGCATCACGCTCTCCGGCGGCCAGAAGCAGCGCGTGGCCCTGGCGCGCGCCGTGCTCCGCGACCCGCGCATCCTGCTGCTCGACGACTGCCTGTCCGCGGTCGACACGCACACGGAGGAGCAGATCCTCCGCAACCTGCGCGACGTCTTCCGCGGCCGCACGGTGTTCCTGGTCTCGCACCGGATCTCGACGGTCAAGGACGCCGACCTGATCCTGGTGATCGACGAGGGGGAGATCGTCGAGCGCGGCACCCACGAGCAGCTCACGGCGGCCGGCGGCCTGTACGCCGACCTCCACCAGCGCCAACTGCTGGAGGAGGAGCTGGCAAGCGTCTAGGAGGACCTCCATGCGAGTTGTCATCACCGGCGGTACAGGACTCATCGGCAGCGCTCTCGCCCGGCACCTGGGGTCGGCGGGATACGACGCGGTCATCCTGACCCGGAACCTTGCGAAGACGGGCTCGCTGCCGCCCGGCGTGCGGGCCGAGCAGTGGGACGGCCTGACCGGCAAGAGCTGGAGCCATCTGCTCGACGGCGAGACCACCATCGTCCACCTCGCGGGCGAGGGGATCGCCGACGGGCGCTGGACCGAGGACCGGAAGCGCCGCATCCGGGAGAGCCGCATCGGCTCCGGCAAGGCGGTGGTGGAGGCGATCAAGCTGAACCGGCCGAAGGCGCTGCTCCAGGGGGCGGCCGTGGGCTACTACGGTCCGCGCGGCGACGACGAGGTCGTCGAAGGCCAGCCTCCGGGCCATGGCTTCCTGGCCGACGTCTGTGTGGACTGGGAGGCTTCCACCGCGGAGGTCGAGTCGCTGGGCGTGCGCCGGGTCGTGTTGCGCACCGGCGTGGTGCTCGCCCGCGAGGGCGGGGCGCTGCCTCGTCTCTCCATGCCGTTCAAGCTCATGGCCGGAGCCCCGCTCGGCAGCGGACGCCAGTGGCTCCCCTGGATCCACATGGCCGACGAAATCGGGGCCATCCGCTTCCTGATCGAGCGCAATGATGCTCAGGGGGCGCAGGGGGCGCAGGGGCCGTTCAACCTGACCGCGCCGAAGCCGGTCACCAACCGCGAGATCGGCGACGTGCTGGGCCGGGTGCTGCGCCGTCCGAACCCGCTCCAGGCCCTGGGCCTGGGCGTGCCGGCGCCGGTCTTCCGGGCGATGCTCGGCGAGATGGCCGACGCCGTGCTCGACAGCCAGCGGGTGCTCCCGACGCGCCTGCTCCAACTCGGATATCAGTTCCGCTACCCGGACATCGACTCCGCGCTCCGCGATCTCCTGAAGGACTGATGCATGGCCGAAGCGATCCGCCAGGGCGACATCCCGGGGGTACAACTGCGCCGGCGCCAGGCGCTGGCCGTGCCGCCGGACGAAGCCTGGCGCTGGCTGACCGAGCCGGACCGGCTGGCCCTCTGGCTGGCCGAGCGGGTGGAGGAGGAAGGGGAGGAGGTGCGATTGAGCGGCCCGGCCGGCGACGAGAAGGCGAGGACGCTGGAGTCCGCTCCGCCGAGGCTGCGCATCCTGGCCTTCGAGAAGCTGGGCGAGGGCTGGACCGCGGCCACGCGGCTCACTCTCCAGATTCACCCCGCTGGCTCGGGCAGCGAGGTGGATATTCTCCAGGACGGCTTTCAGAGGCTGCCGCTCTCCACCTGCCTCACGATCTGGGAAGCCTATCGCCGCCGCTGGCGGGACGCGCTGGCGCGGCTCGCCGAAGTCGCGGTGCCGACGGCTTGATCCCGTCCCCCCTCTCCCCAGCCCTCTCCCCCGTTCCGGGGGAGAGGGAGCAAAACAGAAAGGCCCCGGTTTCCCGGGGCCTTTCTGCTACGTCAGGAGGACGGACTAGAACCGGAATCCGAACGAGAGCCGGAAGGTCCGGGGGGCCTGGTCGTCGTCCTTGGTCTGCGGCTTGCCGAAGGTCGCGGACTTGGCCCAGTTCACGCCCTCGACCGGCTTGTCGGTGAAGGGGTTGAAGTAGTTGTAACCGTTCTTGTTGGGAACCGTGGCCGGGTTGGAGCACGTCCGGTCGGACGCCGGGCACCGCGCGATGCGGGTGGCGTCGAGCACCGAGGTGTTGACGTTGATCACGCCGTGCTCGTTGAACACGTTGAGGACCTCAGGCTCGACGAAGACCTCGATGTCCTTGCCCAGCGCGCGCCAGGTGAAGCCGTAGTTGAGGGTCAGGTCGGTGGCGGTGAGGTCATCGGTGCGGTAGGCGTCGCGGCCCGTGTAGTAGTAGGTCACGGTCGAGGGCAGCAGCGCGTAGCCCGGGTTCTTGACGTACGGACGGGAGTCCACGCGGCCGGCGGCGCCGTACGGCAGGCCGGAGGCGTAGTTCTGGAGCAGGCCGACGTTGAGCCGGTGGTGGCCGGTGTCGAAGATGTCGTAGATGGCCCAGACGCGGATGCGCTGCGGCTGGTCGTTGAGCAGGGCGCCGCGGGGGTTGTTCCAACTCGCCTGCTTGTACTCGGGGTACTGGAGGTCGGTGGCGGACACCGGACCGTTGGCCGTGGTCTCGCCGTCGTAGTTGCCGCGGATCTGGGACCAGGTCCAGACGCCGCCCAGGTTCAGCCGGTCGGAGGGCCGGAACTGGATCTGGGTGTGGAGGCCGTCGTAGACGCGCTCGAGGACGCTGTCGTCGTTCTCGATGAGGGTCAGGTCGGCGTCGCCGCCGGTTGCGGTCTTGACGCGGCCGGTGGTCGTGTCGGTGCGGCTGATGTAGTAGTCGTGACCGTCGCGGTGGACGAGGTCGGCGCGGAACAGGCCGCGGCTGCCGAGGCGCTTGCTGGCGCCGACGGCCCACTCATCCTGGTACGGCGAGCTGAGGGAGTTGCCGCGGATCTTGGTGGTGCCGCCCGGGATGATGACGCTCTTCAGGTTGCTGATGTTGTTGACGCCGCCCTGCTGGTCGAACCAGGCGAAGATCTGCGCCAGGGCCTGGTCGGCCGTGAGCAGGTTGGCCGCGTTGGGGTCGGGGTTGATGGACGGGCCGCGGTAGAACCACTGGATCTCGGCCGGGTTGCCGCCCTGGGACGCGCCGTTGCCCTGCGTGCTGGCAATGGCCGCCACGTACTGGGCGTAGCTCGCGTTGAGAACCCAGTTGCCGTCGCCCTTGGGGTCCCAGGCGGCGCCGAAGCGCGGGCTGAGCCGGCTGTCGTCGGCCACCTTGTTGCCCGCGGAGTCCTCGCCGTCGTTCTTGTCGTAGCGGAGGCCGAGGTTGAAGCTCCAGTTGTCGTTCAGCCGCCAGCGGTCGTTCAGGAACAGCGAGTCGGTCACGAAGTGGTTGCCCTTGCTCGACGCGAGGATCGGGTTGTACTGAATGTAGGTGCCGATGTCGCCGCTGACGAGCCTCGGGAACAGGTCGGTGCCCTTGACAATCGTGTTGGTGATGATGATGCGGTAGTCGCTGCCCGACTGGTGGTTGTCGGCGATGCGGATGTCGTCGAACGAGTCGTAGCCGAAGGCGAGGTCGTGCGAGCCCATGCTCTCGGTCGAGGCGAACCAGGAGCCCTTGAGCAGTGTGTTCTCGTTGTCGCGCTTCTCGGGGCGGCAGACGCCGCAGAAGGTCGGGCTCCACCAGCGCTCGGCGGTGAGGGAGTCGACCAGCAGGGTGCCGTTGATGCGGTCGGTGAACTTCGAGCCGGAGTTCTCGAACGTGAACTTGCGCTCGGAGTACTGCGCCTCGATGAAGAAGTTCTCCGTGATCACGCCGTTGTAGTTGAGCGCGGTCAGCTCCTGCGGCAGCGAGCGGTCGTTCAAGCTGCGCGTGTCGAGGATGTTGCCGAAGCTGTTGCCCAGGTCGTCCTCGTCGATCTTGATGTAGGAGCCGACGAGACGGTGGCCCTGGAACGGCGACAGGGTGAGCTTGCCCTCGTAGCGCTGCTGGTCCGTGCCCTTCGGGTACGCCACGTTGGTCTTGACCGTGGTGTTGGTGAGCACGGACTCGAAGTCGCGGGCCGCGCCGAAGTACCAGATGCGGTCCTTCATGATCCAGCCGCCGAGGGTGGCCTCGTAGCGGTCGTTGATGTCATCGATGACCGTGGTTCTCTTGAAGGGAGCAGGGACCTCGGAGATCCAGTCGTCGTTGGTCAGGCTGTCGCGGAACGAGCCATGGAACTCGTTGCTGCCCGACTTGGTGATCGTGTTCACCACGCCGCCGGAGAAGCGGCCGTACTCGGCCGAGACGCCCGAGACCGAGGTGGTGGTCTCCTCGATGGCGTCCTCGATGAACAGGTCGAACGGTTGGCCGCGCAGGTTCTCGTTGACCACCACGCCGTTGACCAGGAACAGGCTTTCGTAGGACTGCGCTCCCGCGATGCTGATGCCGCGGGTCTGCGCCGCGCCCGCGCCTGTGGCGGCCACGCCGGGAGTCAGCAGGACCGTCTCGCGCATGTTGCGCTGCACCGGGAGCTGCTCCACGAACTCCTTTTCATAGGTGGTCGCGGCCTGCGGCGTCGTCGAGATCGTCTCGTACGTGCCGGTGACCACGATCTCCTCGCTCACCGTCGCCTGCGCCATCTCGGCGTCCAGGCGGATGTTCTGGGCGGCCGAGACCTTGATCTCCCGCTCGGGCGCCAGGAAGCTCTCGAGCTCGAAGGTCACCTTGTAGTCGCCCGGCGGCAGCAGCGGGATGTTGTAGTCGCCGTTCTCACTCGTGGTCGTGGTGCGGGCCCCCTGCAGGCTGGACGACGTCACCGTCACCAGCACGCCGGGCAGGGCCGAGCCGTCCGCGGCCGTCACCCGGCCGGCCAGCGTGCCGGTCGGGAGACCCTGCGAGAGCACCGGAAGCGCCAGGAGCAGGGCGCACCCGAGGCTCAGGAGGAAAGTCCTCAGTCTCATGGGAAAACTCCTTTCGATTTCATGCCCCTCCCTCCGAGGAGCAGTTCTGGACGCAAGATTCCAAAAGGCTGAGAGGCAATTGTCATGCCGTTGTCGCACCGTGTCAACTCCGCTGACGCTCCTTTGTTTTCAGCGGTTTGAAAACCGCGGACCGGCCCTGCGTCCGGAAATTTGGTTTCCGTCCGGAAAGTTGGATTCAGTTTCCGGTAGACGCCCAGAGCTCGTGCAGGGCGCCGGCCACCTCGTCGCGCAGCGGCGGCGGGGTGTAGACCCGGTAGCGGTCGATCCGCGACAGGTGCCGGATGAACTGGCTGGCGCTCTCCATGGGCTCCAGCGAGCCGTCCCAGAGCCGCACCAACACCGGGCTGCGGCCCATGCGGTGGGGGTCCTTGGCGGAGTTCGAAAACAGGAGGTTGCCGGCGCCGAAGCGCTCGGCGAGGCCGGGGAGGAGGGCCTCGAAGCGCTCCTTCTCCTCGGACGTCAGGTGCTCCCGCGTCTCGAACGCCACCGGGAAGTGGATGCGCTCGACCACGGCCCGCGCGTGCAGGCTCCCCGAGGCCCGCATCGCCGACCAGGTCGACACGTCGTCCTGGGTGAGGAAGACCTCCGGGTCGGCGGACCACAGCGCGCCGGTCTCCTTCATCCACTGGTTCAGGTGGAGCTCCAGCGCCTTGCCGGTGGCGTTGAAGTAGACCTGCGTGAACATGTAGTAGCGGGCCATCACCAGGGCCTCGAGCGCGTGGACGCCGCCCTCCTCGACGCCGATCCCCCACTCGCCGGTCACCGGATCTTCGAGCGGCATCACCGTGTCGAGGAGACGTTCCAGATCATAGGTGCCGTAGCGCACGCCGCAGTAGAGGCTGTCGCGCAGCAGGTAGTCCATCTTGTCCACGTCGAGCTCGCCCGAGACGATCTGGCCGAGCAGGCGCTCGGTGGGCCCCCCGTCCTTGCGCAGCAGCCGGGCCACGTCCTCCGGGCCGATCCCGTCGCCGTGGCGGTCGAAGATCGCCTCGATCTCGGGCGTGGCGAGAAGGCGGCGGGTCATCTCCTCGTGGTCGATCCCGCCCTCGAACAGCTCTTCCGCGGAATGACTGAACGGCGCATGGCCGACGTCGTGGAGCAGGGCCGCGGCTCGCACCGCGCGGCGCTCCGGGCTCCTGGCGCCGCCCGGCAGCAGGCCCTCGGCCTTCGAGCACAGGGCGTCGTAGAGCCGGCCGGCCAAGTGCATGGCCCCGGCCACGTGGCTGAAGCGGCTGTGCTCGGCGCCCGGGAAGACCAGGAAGGTGAAGCCGAGCTGGTGGATGAAACGCAGGCGCTGGACCGGCCGGCTGTTGATCAGCGCGGTCTCCAGGTCGTCGGCGCGGATGAAGCCGTGGACGGGGTCTCGGATCGACAGCACGCGGGTCAGTTCTTCTCAGTTCTTCTCATGATGGGAGGCAAGGTGGCGCCAGGGGCGCAGCAGCTCGAAGACCTGGTGCCGGTTGCGCAGGATCGAGAGCACCGAGAGTCCCCGGTCCGGCAGGGGCTGCTGGAGAAGCTTCAGCTTGCGCAGGGGCGGGAGGTCGAGGCCGGCCGCGACGCGGTTGACCAGCTCCTCGAACGCGCACTCGCCGGTGATCTCCTCGATCTCGTCGCTGCTCATCGGGAACTTCTCGCCGGTCTCGTCCGCGATCCGGCGCAGCAGCGCGGCGACCCCCTTGCGCACGGCCTGGATGCCGGCGTCGCGCTCGTTGAGCCAGGGCTCCTCCACGGGCCGCACCTCGGCCAGGCGGTAGGGCTCCCGGCCGACCACCTCGCGCTCCAGCTCGAAGCGGAAGTCGCCCACGAGCAGGATGAGGGTGCGGCCGTCGGGCAGGTTGTCGACGTCGAGCAGCCGGCCCGCGGTGCCTTCCGGATAGACGTCGGGGCGGCCCTCGTACTCCCGCGCCCAGCCCGGCTTGAGCAGGACGACCCCGATCCAGCGGTCCTCGTCGTCCTTCTCCATCAGGTCCTGGACCATGCGCAGGTAGCGCGGCTCGTTGAGGACGAGCTTCAACTCGGTGCGCGGAAAGTGGACCTCGTCCGCGAGGGGGAAGAGCGGGAGTCGCGTCTTCGGGTCGGCCATGGAGAGATGATACCCAACTTCCATGGCAGAATGCCGTTCATGCGCGCCATCCCTCTCCTCCTGCTGCCCGTCCTGTTCCTGGCGATACCCCTCTCAGCCCAGACCGATCCTGTCGCCGCCGGAGACGCCGCCTGGGCCCGCCGGGCCGACGGCCACCAGGGCGAGCGCGCCATGGCCGGCCCCGTCTCCGAAGCCATCGCGGCCTACGAACGGGCGGTCAAGGAGAAGCCGGACCGGCTGGAGGCCTGGTGGAAGCTGCTCCGCGCCCTCCACTACAAGGGCGACTACGTGGTCCCGGTCGCGGACGTCAAGGAGCGGCAGAAGGTCTTCGGCCACGGCCGGGAGGTGTTCGAGGCCGCCCTCGGCCAGATCGCGCGCCGCACCGGGAAGAAGATGGACGACCTCACGCCGCAGCAGGTGGCCGCCCAGGTGAAAAGCATCCCCGATGCCCAGCCGATCTATCTCTGGGGCGCCATCCACTGGGGCCTCTGGGGGGATGCCTACGGCCGTCTCGCCGCGGCCCGCCAGGGCGTCGGCGACAAGGTGCGGCGCAACGGCGAGATCGCCCTGGCGATCGACGAGCGCTACGACCGGGCGGCCGCCCACCGCCTGCTCGGCCGGCTGCACACCCTGGCGCCCAAGGTGCCGTTCATCACCGGCTGGGTGGACCGCGACCAGGCGGTCTCGCACCTGCGCCGGGCCGTGGCCCTGGCGCCCGAGGACCTGTTCAACCAGGTCTACCTGGCCGACGCGCTCCTCCAGCACTTCCCCGCCAAGGCGGCCGAGGCGAAGGAGATCCTGAAGCGCGTCCTCCAGAAGAAGCCGGACCCCGAGCGGGTGGTGGAGGACGAGCGGGCCCTGGCCGAAGCGCGCCGCCTGCTCGCCGGGAAGTGACCGAGCCGGAGGCGGCCCGGGCGCGGAATGCGCCGCGGCTGGCCATCCTGGCCGCGGCCTTCCTGGTGGTGCTCAAGGGGGTGGGGGCCTGGGTCACCGGCTCGCTGGCCCTGGGCTCGGCCGCGCTCGACTCGCTGATCGATCTCTTCGTCTCGGCCGCGAACTGGGTGGTGCTGCGCCGCAGCGCCGCCCCTCCCGACGCCGAGCACGCCTACGGCCACGGCAAGTTCGAGAACCTGGCGGCGCTCGGCCAGGGCCTGCTCCTGGCCGGCGGCGCGGTCAGTCTGATGTGGTCCGCCGTGGGCCGGCTGCGCTCGGGCGAGCCGCCGCGCGAGACCGGGGTGGGCATCGCGGTGCTGGTGGTCTCGCTGGCGGTCAGCTACTACGTGGCGAGGCACCTGCGGCGGGCGGCGCGGGCCGCGGACAGCCCGGCGCTGGAGGCGGACAGCCGTCACTACGCCTCCGACCTCTGGGTCAACGGCGCCGCCGCGCTGGCCCTGGTGGTCATCGCGGTGACCGGCTGGGCGGCGGCCGATTCGCTGGTGGCCCTGGGGGTGGCGCTCTACGTCCTCCGCACGGCGGCCACCCTGGTCCTGGAGGCGCTCGGCGTGCTCTCCGACCGCGCACTGCCCGAAGACGAGCTGCGGCGCATCCAGGAGGTCGTGGCCTCCTTCCGGGAGA
>DATANP010000195.1:0-2958 GCA_036266195.1 Thermoanaerobaculia bacterium
GGGTGAAGGGCGCGGCGCTGGCGATCCGGCGCGAGGCGTTCCAGGCGGTGGGCGGGTTCGACGCGAGCTATTTCATGTACGCCGAGGAGGTGGACCTGTGCCTCCGGCTGAACGACGCGGGCTGGCAGGTCCATTACACGCCGGTGGCGACGGTGGTCCACGTGGAGGGCGCGAGCACGGAGCAAAACCGCCACGCCATGGCCGCCCGCCTGTTCGCCAGCCTGGAGCAGCTCTACCGGCGGCACTATCCCGGGCGGCTGGACCGGCTGCGGCGGGTGCTGAAGGTGGTGCTGCTGGAGAGGATCGCCCGCGACCGGTGGAAGATGTGGCGCTATCCCGAGCGGCGGGCGCGTTTGGAGGAGGATCTGGCGCTTTGGCGGCGGATGTTGCGGGAGGGGGTCGGCGAAAGGACGAAAGGGACCGCAGGGACCGCAAGGACCAAAATTCCCTTGCGGACCGACTGGCGCTTTCTGCTGCCCGACCGGACCTTCGAGCACCTGATCCTGCTGGGTGGGACGCGGGAGATGGCGGACTGGCTGGTGGAGGCGGGGGTGGCCCGGCGGGTGAGCGAGTCGCCAGGAGAGCGGGCGGATGCGGTGGCGGTGCTGCGGGGTGCCGGGGTGGCGCCGGATGAGGCGGCCCGGTGCCTGGCTCCGGGCGGTTGGCTTTATTGGGAGTCCGACGAGCGCCGGTCGCTTTGGGCCCCTTTCGCCGTGCCCGGCCGGGCGGTGGCGCGGCTGCGCGCCTGCGGCCTGGAGGTGGCCGGGGTGTGGGCCGTGTGGCCGGGGTTCGAGCGCTACGAAGCCTGCGTGCCGGTCGAATCCCTGGGCTGGTTCGCCGATGCGGGCTTCCCCGGCCAGACGCTGAAGAAGCGGTTGATCCGCACGGCCCTGCGATGGACCCGGAACGGCGCCCTGATCACCCGGTTCTTCGCGATCGTGGCCGTGGACGGCCGGGTCGAAAAGAGGGTGCTCCTCACGCATGGGGCCGAGCGCGTGGTCCTCCTGGGGGACGACGTCCGCAAGATCCCGCGCCTGCCGGCGTTCAACTCGAAGACGGTGCGCGAGCAGGAGATCCTGGTCCAGGTGCGCAGGATGCTCGATCCGCTGGCTCCGGACACCGCGCGCGCCCTGCCCGAGCCCCGGGGCACGATGCGCTACGGGGAAAGGATCGTGAGTATCGAGAGCCGCGCTCCGGGTCGGCCCCTGGTGCTCGCCTGCTCCGACTGGGGCGTGCCGCTGCGGCGCAAGGTGCGATATCTCCAGCTCGCCGCCGAGTGGCTGATCCGGTTCCATCTCCAGACCCTGATCCGCCGCGAGCCGTGGGACGGCCGGGAGGTGGCCGGGGCGTTCGCCGCGTTCCGCGACCGGTTCGGGGCCTCCGCGGAAGAGGAGGCGCTCTTCGACTTCGCGCTCGGGCTGTCCCGGGAGCTGGCCGGAGTGCCGTTCCCGATCATCTGGCAGCACCGCGATTTCACCCCCTGGAACCTGCTGGTCGATTCAGACCGGCTGACCGTGCTGGACTGGGAGGGCGCGCAGCCGGGCCTCGCGCTCTGCGACCTGCTCCACTTCGTGAGCCACTGGAACGAGTTGGCCCCGCTGGGAGCGCCGGCGTCCCGCCGGCAGGTAACCAGATATTGTGAGGCGCTCGGCATCGACCCGCGTTTCATCCCCCTGCTGCGCGTCTACACCCGGGTCGAGATCGCGCTGAGAAGCCAGGTCCGCACCCGCGACGCCGACTACGTGACCGCGCTGGCGGAGGAGCTTCGCCGTGCGGCCTGAGCGCCGGCTGCTCTTCCTGGCGCCCTACCCGCCGCGGCGCGACGCGCTCCACGGCGGCGCCCGGGCCATGGCGCATCTGATCGGCGGCCTGGCCGGGCGGAACCGGGTGGCGCTCCTCTGCCTGCGCGCCGATGACGAGGAGGGGACGGATCTGCGGGACGTCTGCGAGATCGCCGAGGAGCTGCCGCGCCGAGGCCGGAGGCGCTCGAAGAACCTGCGCGAGCGGGTCGGCAAGCACCTGCGGACGGCCGAGTCGCTGCTCGCCTTCCGGCCGAAGTGGGCCACCTGGTGCGCGCTGCCGGCCTTCGAGGAGCGGCTGCGCATTCTTGACGCCGACTGGCGGCCGGAGGTGGTCCAGGCCGAGTACCACGTCATGGGCCAGTATCTCTCCTGTGTCCGCTCCGCCCGGCGCGTCCTCAACCAGTACGAGCCCGGAGCGCCCGCCGCCCGCGAGCATGGCGTGCGCGATCTCCGCAAGTACCTGGAGATGAAGGCCTGGGAGCGGTACGAGCGCGACGTGGCGAGGCAGGTGGACGCCGTGGTGGTACTGACCGACCGGGACCGCAACGCCATGCTTCCCTATACAGGCTCGACGCCGCTGGTCGTCATCCCGCTCGGCTCGGCCGCGCCGGAGAGGGCGCTCGACCCGGCCGGCCAGCCTCCCCCGTCGGTGCTCTTCGTGGGCAACTTCCACCATCCGCCGAACGTCGAGGCCGCGGTCCGTCTGGCCGGATCGATCTTTCCCCGGGTCCGCCAGCGCTGCCCGGACGCCGAGCTGCACCTGGTGGGCGACGGGGGGCTCGACGTTGGAGGCCCAGGCGTGACCGTCACCGGCCGGGTGCCGAGCGTCGAGCCCTGGCTGGACCGGGCCGCCGTGGCCGCGGCGCCGCTCTCGACCGGCGGCGGCATGCGGGTGAAGGTCCTCGAAGCGCTGGCCGCGGGCAAGGCCGTCGTGGCTTCCCCTCTCGCGGCCGAGGGACTGCAAGGCGCTCCCCTGCTCCTGGCCGACGGCGACGAGGAGACGGCGGAGGCGATCATCGGTTTGATCCAGAATCGGGACCGCCGCATTGCGCTCGCCACCCGCGCCCGCGAGTGGTCGCTCGCCCGAGGCGGCCCGGTCGAGGCTTTCGAGGCGCTCTACGAGAGGCTGCTCGCCCGGCAGGCGGAGGTGGGCTCG
>DATANP010000196.1:0-3429 GCA_036266195.1 Thermoanaerobaculia bacterium
TTCCGAGCCGCCGCGTAGTTCGGGTCCACCGCCAGCGCCCGACGGTAGCTCGCCAGGGCCTCCTCCTTCCGGCCCTGAGCCGCCTGGACCTCCCCTAGCCGGAACCAGCCCGCAGCCAGATTCGGCCGCAGGTTCACGGCCTTCTTGAGGTGCTCTTCGGCATCCGAGTTCAGCCCTTTCGCCGCGAGCAACCGGCCGAGGTTGTACTCCGCCTCGACCCGGTTCGAGCCGGTCGCCAGGGAGCGCCGGGTCAGCTCGATCGCCTCGTCCGTCTTTCCCTGGGCGGCCTTGGCCAGGGCGAGCCACTCCAGGGCCAGCGAATTCTCCGGCCGGCTCTGGAGCAACGCGGTCAGAGTGGACTCCGCCTCGGCGAAGCGCCGCAGTCGGATCTGGCCCTGGGCGAGGTCGAACCAGGACTCCGGCTCCGTTGGCTTTGCCTCAGCAAGCTTCCGCTCCAGGTAGGACACCGCCTCGGCGCCGCCTCCGGCCCGCACCGCGGCCGAGGCCCGGTAGGCCTCCGCGAGAGGTCCGGGCGGCACGCCGGCAAGGATCTTCACTCCGGTGAGAACTGGATCTCGCTCGGCCCGCGGCGCCAGCAGTTCGGGACCACCCGGGCCTCGCTGGATGCGGTGGTCGGTCATGACTACCTGGACCACATCCTGGGTGCGCCGCTTCGGCATGTGGCAGGAGGAGCAGTCCTGATTCGAGGCGTGATCCCGCTGAATCTTCGTGTGGCAGCCGAGGCAGACCTCCCGGACCCGCGCCTTCATCGCTTCGGCAGGCACCACGCGGTGAGGATCGTGGCAATTCAGGCACCCCACGCCTCCTCCACTCTCCAGATAGCATCGGCTCTGGCGCAGGCGGTAGGCGTGATGGTTGATCTCGAAGCGTTGGTCCGGACGCTGTCCCTCCTCCTCCACATCCATCTGGATCAGGTAATCATTCAGAGGCTCGCCGGCCCGGTAGGAGTAGTCGTTGCGACCGAAGCGCCGGAGCCCCGGAAGCGTCACGGACGGCTGGAAGTGGCACGTCTGGCAGACCTCGTCCTGACGGTTCGCGGGCAGCCGGCCGGGGTTGAAGATGGCCGCCCGGATCTCGGCTCTGGGTGCAATGCCGCCGGAGGCGAGCCAGATGTGCTCGGCTCCGGGACCGTGGCAGCGCTGGCACCCGATCCCCTCCGGCAGCGACTCGGGAAAGAGATGGGGCGCGTTGTGCGCGTCGCTGCCGGCCGGCACCTCGGGGTAGGCGTTGTGGCAGAACAGACACTCCCGGCGGACCATGCGGAGGATGCCGTCGTGGTCCGGCCGGTCGTATCCGGGGGCCATGCCCCACTTCCCCGTCTGGGTATACCAGGCCAGCGGAAGCTGAAACATCTCGCCGCCCGGAGTCCGATAGAGATACGTCCGCGAGTGGCCGCCGGAGCCCAGGATCCAGTCCACCTGCGTTTCGAAGACCTCCCCGTCTTTCTGCCACCGGCGGAAGACCAGCCGGTCGCCCCAGCGCTCGATCTGGAAGAACTGCCCGGACGCCGCATGGAAGAACGGCGGCGCCGAGAAGTCCTCGATGTCCGTCTCCGGCCGGGGCCGGAAGAACGCCCGCGCCATGCCCTTCTTCTGGTACATCCTGGCAAGGTCGGTGTGGCACGTGGCGCAGGCCCGGTCATCCACATAGCCCGGCGCGGCGCCGGACGTGACCGGAACCCCGATCTGGGCCAGGTCGGAAGGGATCGAACCCGTCAGCAGGAGGCTGGCGGGAATCAGGAGAAGACGGAAACGCAGGTGTGGAAACACCTGGATCTCCTCAGGCGCGCCGCGAATACAGGGCTTCGTGACGGGCCTTGCCCTTGCTGACGAGCTGCAGGACTCCCTCCGAAGCGAGGCGACTCAACATGATGGAGACCGACCGGACATTGACCGGCTGGCGCAAACGCTTGGCGTAGCGCTTGTTGACCTCCTGCGCCACGGCCGTTGCTCCGAACGTATCGCCTTCGGCCTTGGCCAGGGCCGCCCAGTAGACGAGATGCTTCAGCGGAGCCGTGCTGCCGCCGTCCTTCTCCGCCTTGGGCACCGGCGCGCTGGGCTTCCTGACCTGCTGAACCGGCTCATCAAGCGCGACAGGGGCGGCCTTGAGCGCCTCGTAGCGCTCCCGGAGCGCCGCCAGCTCGCTCTCGCACCGCTCCCGTTCAGCCCGGTGGAAGGCCTCCTGCCGGGCATGAAAGGGAACCTGCCCCTCGAAGTACGAGATCTGGGTCTCCAGACCCGCCAGAATTTGTGTGACCGAAGGATTCTTGCTCATCCAGAGTTCCTCGCCAGTTGCAACAACTCTCAACAGATTGCGACAGCCGAGTCCGTGTTGCAACAGGGAAGCTTACATTGCAACAGGGAAGGCGAAATCGCAACAGAGAACCTTCCCTGTTGCGACTGAAGGTGGAATCGCAACAGAGGAGGTTACATTGCAACGGAGAACGTTAAGTTGCAACAGGGAAGCCGACATTGCGACAGAGAAGGCTGAATTGCAACAGAGAAGTCGGAGTTGCAACGGACGTTCATACCTCTTCTCCAGCCTGCTCCAAGATATCTCGGTAGAGGCGATCCCCAAGAAAGAAGCCAGCTTGCTGGCGAAGCGCGTCGAGACAGGAGCGAATTTCCTGGATCTTTCCGAGCCGCTTCGCCTGAAGCAGAATGCCCAGGACTCCCAAGGGGGAAAGGCCGAGGCGACTCGCGGCATGGCGGCCCTCTTTTTCATCGAGCAACACGAGAACAGCTTTCAACTCGACAGCCAAGGCAAGGGTTTCGGCTTCGCCGCGGTCAAGGTCACGGCGGAGGATCGTAACCAATGTACGGTTCTCCACTTCGTGACGATCGACCCAGGAGGCATTTTCCACTTCGTGACTTCCAGGATGCCGCCGTCCTCCCTGGTTGAGCTCGTGCCAGACGCCCTGAGCGATGTGGATCTGGCCGAACAGTACCCGCAGGAGATCGAAATGCCCGATCGCGGCGAGGCTGGTGATCGGTGAGGTATTGCTGACGACGATCATGAGCCGCTGAGATGGCGGAGAGTCTCGAGATCCTGACTCAGGTCCTCCGCGTCGAAGTGCGGCCCGATGTGACGGAGCCCGAGGAGTTGCCGGAACTCCCAGAGGGACAAGCCTGCAAGCTCGTGGGCCTTGCCCAACGAGAGCCGGCCTTGGGCGTAGAGGTGGGCGGCCAGCTCGATGCGTATCTGGTCCACCGTCATCCGCGCCGAGTCGAGGACGTCCTGGGGAATCTCAATGTGAGGCGTGGCGGACATGGCCCAATCTTATCAGAGCGGTCCGAGCGACAGGGCTTTGCCGCCCTCAAGACAGGTCGAGGTCCCGGCGCAGACATCCATCTGAGCCGGGCTCGGCTTCCCTACTCCCCCGCCCCGCCCGGCCCTGCCTGGCTCTCC
>DATANP010000197.1:0-2157 GCA_036266195.1 Thermoanaerobaculia bacterium
GAGAAACATCTTGGACAATACCGATCTGGAGGCCCTCGCACTGAGCAACAATCCGGAGTTCCTGGAACTGATCCAGAGCTCCAGGGCGCGCCAGGCCAAAGAAGGAGGCCTGGCGAGCGCCGAGATGCGGCGGCGCCTGGAGGTCGATCTTCAGGAGTAACGCAGGGTGGGGGCCCATGCGCTACGCCGAGATCGCCAGAGCCTGCCCGCAGTGCTTCCAGCCGTTCGTTGAGTTCCTCGAGTCCCTTTGATTCCAAGGTGGGTGGAGGCGCCCTCTCCTGCGGAGCAGGGGAGGGTTGGGGAGGGGTCTTTCCGGTCATGCCGGGGACCGTTCCGGCTGCGCTGGGGACCGTTCCGGCTGCGCTGGGAACTGTTCCGACCGCGCCGGGAACCCTTCCGGCCATGCGGGGAACCCTCCCGGCTACGCCGGTAACCCTTCCGGCTGCGCCGGGAACCCTTCCGGCCACGTCGGGGACCCTCCCGGCCGCGCCGGGAACCCTTCCGGCCACGTCGGGAACCCTCCCTGCAAGTCCCGATCCTCAGATCGATCAGCGCCTGTGCCTGACGGAATGGGCAGGCTCGTTGCACCGTAGCGGGGCGATGGCGACCGAGGTGCAGGACTACTACCGCCGGATCCTCCCTTTCTATGATGCGGAGCTGAGCGGCCGAGGCGACGAGGATTTCTGGGTCCGGATGGCGAGCGAGCCGCCGGGCTGCAAAGTCCTCGAGCTGGGGGCTGGCACCGGCCGGGCCACGGAGCTGCTGGCGCGAAAGGCCGGCCGGGTCATCGCCACCGAACTGGTCCCGGACATGATCGCCGAGGCGCGAAAGAAAGTGGGAGGGCTGCCGCACGTCCAGCTCCTGGCCGCTGACATGCGGGAGCTGAAGCTACAGGCGAGGTTCGATCTGGTCACCGCCGTGGACGATCCCTTCGTCCACCTCACCGAAGACGAGGACCGCGACCGGGCTTTCCGGGTCGCCGCCGGGCATCTCGCGCCAAGCGGACGCTTCGTCCTGGACGCGGCCTGGTTCCCTCCCGAGGACCGGGAGGAGGCGGCGGACGGCCTGGTCAAGGAGCATGCGGCCGAAGATGGCCGGCTCTGCGTTCGGGAGATTTGGTGCTGCGATCCTGTGACGCGCCTCTGTACGACCCGCTTCGAGTACCGGCGGGACGGAGAGCTTGTCGAACAGGCATCCTTTCCTGGACGGTTGTGGTCCGTCGACGAGTTGGAGGACCGCGCCCGGTCCGCCGGTCTTCGGATTTCCTGCCTGTGGGGTGACTACGATCTTCGGCCCTGGGACCGGGGTTCTTCGCAGCGCCTGATCGCGGAGATGAGGCGGGTGGGATAGCATGGCGCGCCATGGCATTCGGCCGCAGAGCTCCCACGGCCCTGGAGAAGCGCCTCGGGCACCGCTTCAAGCGCCTCGATCTGCTGGAGCTGGCCCTGACCCACCGGTCCCATGCCAACGAGCAGGGGGTGCCCGAACACTATGAGCGCCTGGAGTTCCTGGGCGATGCCGTGCTCGGGCTCATCACCGCGGAGTGGCTCTACGAGCGCCACCCCGAGCTGCCCGAGGGCGAGCTGTCCAAGCTCAAGGCCCAGCTCGTCAGCCGCACGTCGCTCGCCCGCTTCGCCGGCAGGCTGGAGCTCGGACCGGAGCTTCGGATCGGGGTGGGAGAGGACCGCTCCGGCGGCCGGACCAAGTCGTCGCTGCTCGCCGACTCCATGGAGGCCGTGTTCGGCGCCGTCTACCTGGATGCCGGCATCGAGGCGGCCCGCGCCGCCATCCTTCCCATGCTGGAGGAGGGCGGCGAGGAGGGGCGCGGCAAGCTGCTGACCGTGGACGCCAAGACCCACCTCCAGGAGGTCACCCAGGCGCTCGGCTGGCCGCTCCCCGAGTACCGGATCGTCGGCTCCGCCGGTCCGGACCACAACAAGGTGTTCACCGTCGAGTGCTGGCTCGACGGCCAGTGCGCCGGCCACGGCGAGGGGCCGAGCAAGAAAGTGGCGGAGCAGAAGGCCGCCGCCGATGCCCTGGAGCGCATCCCCGACCTGCCTGCAAAGTAGGCTACAATCCCGCGTTCTATGAGCGACCCGACCCCTGTCTACTCCGTCCGTGAGCTGAAGAAATCCATCGGCCAGGACGTCGTCCTCA
>DATANP010000198.1:0-6752 GCA_036266195.1 Thermoanaerobaculia bacterium
TCCAGGTGGCCGACACCGGCCGCGGCCTGCCGCCGGGCTCGCGCGAGAAGCTCTTCCTTCCTTATTACTCCACCAAGGGGAGAGGCACCGGCCTGGGGCTGGCGATCGTCTACCGGATCGTGACCGACCACCAGGGCACCATCCGGGTGGAGGACAACCAGCCGCAGGGAACGGTGTTCACAGTGGAGCTGCCGGCAGCGTAGCGATACAATCTCCCGGTCCCCCTGGGAGCCCAGCATGATCGAGCGCGTCCTCGCCAGTAACTACCGTGTCGTGGAAAAGGTCGGAGAAGGCGGCATGGGCGCCGTCTACCGGGCGGTGGACCTCATGCTGGAGCGGGACGTGGCGATCAAGGCGATCAAGCCCGAGCTGTCGCGCGACCCCGAGATGGTCGAGCGCTTCCGCACCGAGGCGAGGACCCTGGCAAAGGTGAGCCACCCGGCCATCGCTACCATCTACAGCTTCTTCCAGGACAACGGCGAGCTCTTCCTGGCCATGGAGTTTGTGCGCGGCCGCAGCCTCTCGAAGGTCCTCGAAGCCGAGGGCGCGTTTCCCTGGGACCGGGCGGTCAGGATCCTCGGCTCGGCGCTCGACGGCATCGCCGAGGCGCACCGGGCGGGCATCATCCACCGCGACTTGAAGCCCGACAACCTCATGATTACCGGTACCGGCGATAGGGGCGGGGTCAAGGTCACGGACTTCGGCATCGCGCGCATGGCGGGCAGCGGCCACCTGACGCGCACCGGCCTCATGGTCGGCACCCTGCGCTACATGGCGCCGGAGCAGATCCAGGGCGAGGAGGCCGACGCCCGCTCGGACATCTATTCCCTGGGCGGCGTCCTCTACCAGATGCTCACCGGCCGCCCGGCCTTCGAGGGCAAGAGCGACTACGCCATCCTCAAGGCTCAGATCGAGGAGATGCCGGCCCCGCCGAGCACCGCCGCTCCCGGCCCGGGCATCCCCGCATGGCTCGACCGCGCCGTGCTGCGCGCGCTCGCCAAGAAGCCGGCCGACCGCTTCCAGAGCGTCCCGGCCATGCGGCGCTTCCTCGACACCCGCGGAGCCGAGGAGGAGGTCCAGGAGGACGCCCGGCCGTTTCCCCTCGTTCCCGAGGAAATGGAGGAGCTGCCGACGGTCGTCACCCCGCCGCGGCCTCTTCCTCCCCCGCTGCCCCCCTTGCCGCCGATCCCGACGGCACCGTCTTCCCGGCCGCCTGCTCCATCCGGAGCCGACGCGAAGCCCGGCATGTCCCCGGTCGTCCCTCCTCCCCTGCCGACCATGGCCTCCGGTGCACCGCCGGTCAGCACGGACGTAGGCCTCTACCGGCCGATCCCGCAGAAGCGCTCGGGCCTCGGCTGGAAGCTGGCCGTGGCGGTGGCCGCGGTGCTCGCCGTCCTGACCGGCGCCGGCCTCGCGCTCTTCACGGGCGACGACACATCCCAGACCGCCCAGGAGACTCCCCCGGCCGCCACCAGCCCCGAGCCGGCTCCGGCAGACGAGACCGCGGAGACTCCGGACGCGACCGTGGAGATCGCTCCGGCGTCCACCGATTCCGGGGAGACTGAGGAGACCGTCGAGAAACCGCAGCCTCCCCTGCCCCGGCCCCGGCCGGTCCCGGCGACCGAGCCGGCCGAGGATGAACAGCCCGAGGAGACCGAGCCGGAGCAGACCACCGCCGTTTATCAGCCGCCCGTCCAGCCCGAGCCGTCCCCGGTGGAGCCCGAGGCGATCGCCGCCCCGTTCGAGGAGCTCAAGCAGGTCGGAACCGAGATCCAGACCTCCAGCGCCGGCCTGTTCACCACCTACCAGGCCTGGATGGAACAGAAGGAGAACGGAGGCGGCGAGATCACCGACGACGACGAGGAGCTGGAGGAGCTGCTCGAGGGCTTCGCGGGCTCGGCGGAGAAGTTCAACAAGTACATCCAGGGCGGCGGCTTCCTCCAGCGCCTGCGCCACCGGGGCGACACCGAGGTCCGCCCCCTGCTCGCCAAGCGGATGAAGGACCTCGCCAACCAGTCCGCCCAGGTGGACACGCTCATGGCCAGGGTCCAGCCGGGCGCCGAGATCCGCCAGGCCTGGCAGCAGCTCCGCCAGCGCGGACAGCGCGCCGGCCGGCTCGTGGCGGCCCTGCAATAGGAGACCTCATGAAGACCATCCTCCGCTGCCTCGCGGCGCTCCTCCTCGCCACGCCCGTCCTCGCCCAGGCGCCGTACGACCTGGTGATCCGCAACGGCCGCATCGTGGACGGCACGGGCTCGCCCTGGTACTCGGGCGACGTGGGCATCCGGGACGGCCGGATCGCCGCCGTCGGCCATCTCGGGGAGGCGCCCGCCCGCCGCACGATCGACGCGGCCGGCAAGGTGGTCGCCCCCGGGTTCATCGACATGCTGGGCCAGTCCGAGCTGAGCATCCTGGTCGATCCGCGCCTGCCCTCCAAGATCTACCAGGGAATCACGACTGAAATCACCGGCGAGGGCGGCTCCATCGCGCCGCTCGACGACGCCATCCTCGCCTCCGACAAGGGGGGTTACGAGCAGTACGGCGTCACCCCGGACTGGCGGACGTTCGGCGAGTACTTCGCCCGCCTGGAGAAGCAGAAGATCGGGATCAACTTCGCGTCCTACGTCGGCGCCACCCAGGTGCGCCGCATGGTCCTGGGCGACGAGAACCGCCAGCCCTCGCCCGCGGATCTCGACCGCATGCGCGCCCTGGTCCGCGAGGCCATGGAGCAGGGCGCGGTCGGCGTCTCGACCGCGCTCCAGTACCCGCCCGCGCCCTACGCCTCGACCGAGGAGCTGATCGCCCTGGCCTCCGAAGCCGCGCGCCACGGCGGCGTCTACGCCACCCACATGCGCAACGAGGGCGAGGGCATCCTCAACGCCCTGGACGAGGCGGTGCGGATCGGCCGCGAGGCGCGCATCCCGGTCGAGATCTGGCACCTCAAGGCCGCCGGCAAGCCGAGCTGGGGCCGCATGGTGGAGGTCGTGGCGAAGATCGACGAGGCGCGGCGCTCGGGCGTGGACATCGCGGCGGACACCTATGCCTACCCGGCCTGGTACAACAGCTTCTCCGCCTTCGTGCCACCCTGGGCCCACGACGGCGGCGCGGCGAAGCTGGTCGAGCGCCTGCGCGACCCGGCTACCCGCGCGCGCATCCGCAAGGACCTGGAGACCCCTTCGACCGCCTGGGACAACGAGTGGCAGGAGATCCCGGGCCCGGAGGCCGTGATCCTCTGCAACGTGCAGAACCCGGCGCTGCGCCCGCTCGTGGGCAAGACCCTGGCGGACGTCGCCAAGGAGCGCGGCAAGGACCCGATGGACACCCTGTTCGACATCCTGGCGGAGGACAACGCCGCCACCTACGTGGCCGTCTTCGGCATGTCCGAGCCGGACGTCTCGCTCGCCCTGGTGCAGCCCTGGGTGTCGATCAACAACGACTCCGAGGGCACCTCGCCCGAGGGCCTCCTGGGCAAGAACCATCCGCACCCGAGGGCCTACGGCACCTTCCCGCGTATCCTTCGCAAGTACGTCCGCGAGGAGAAGAAGCTGACCCTGGAGGAGGCCATCCGCAAGTTCGCCGCCCTGCCCGCCCAGCGCATGCGCCTGGCCGACCGCGGCGTCCTCAAGGCCGGCCTGTGGGCCGACGTCGTGGTCTTCGACCCCGAAACCGTCCGCGACCTCGCGACCTTCGAGAACCCGAACCAGCTCTCGGCCGGCATGGACTACGTGCTGGTCAACGGCGTGCCGGTGATCGACGGCGGCAAGATGACCGGCGAGCTGCCCGGCAAGGTGCTGCGCGGGCCGGGGTGGAGACCGGCGCCCTGACTATGTCGCCGCCTACAGAAAGGGATTGAAAAACGCCTCGCGGAAGTCTGTGGTTCCTATATAATAAGGAAGGGCCTGCTTCTCCGGTGGGCGGAGGGCAGGGTAACGAAGCGTAAGAGGGGCCGTTTTGGGTGGCACGGAGGCGATGTAAGCTTATCCAAGGCGTTGTAACGTTCCCTGGCGCAATGTCAACTTCCCTGGGCCGTTGCCAAGTTATCCAGGCCATTGCCAACTCCCCTGGGCCGTTGCAAAGTTCCCTGGCGCGTTGCAAAGTTCCCCAGGCCGTTGCCGACCTCCCTGGGCCGTTGCCAACTCACCTGGCCCAGTGCAAAGTTCCCCACGCCGTTGCCAACTCCCCTGGCGCGATGCAACGTTCCCCAGCGCAATGTAAGGTGCCCTGGCGCAATGTCACTTTACATTGCGCCAGGGGAGTTTACATCGCGACATTGCAGCCTTCCCGGTCTCCTGGAACGTCAAAGCCTCGCCGCGCCGGCCACGCCCGTTTTGAGGGGGCTGATTTCTGTAACTACCTACGAATTTCGCAGTGACCGGCCTCAAACGGCGTCCGGCTCCGTAGAATAGGCGCTCGTCCGTCGCCCACGTGCGACGGCTCGGCAGGCTCGCCCGTATAAGGATCTGTCGGAGCAGTTGCCGTTTCGCCGGGGTGATGGGTAGTGAGGTCCGGGAGGTTTGATGCCTCCACGGACCGAGCGTTCATTGAAAACTGAATAGGGATGGCGGCCGCCGGGTCCAAGGACGCCGCCGTTCCGACCGCGGAGGGCCGCCTGCCGGGGAGGGGGCGGTTCGGTGCCCGAGGTGTGCGAAGGCCGGGGCGCTTCGCACGGGGCTCGGCGCCGAAATTCCTCCGGGTGAAGTGCCTCCCCTTCGCCCCGCATCCTGCTGCCAGATAAGTTAAGATCGCCTATCTAACCGGCCCAACGGGCCGGGAGAACACAGCCCAGGGCCGAGGCCGCAGGCCGATGCCCTGGGCTGGAAGGCGACACCCCAAATGCGGCCTGACAGGCCGCGAGAGCCCACGTTGAAATCGACATCCCCCTTACTCTCGCGACCCTTCAGGCCGCGTTTTTTATGTTGCGGAATCTTCCCAGGGCATCGGCCCTTGGCCATCAGCCCTGGGCTGGATTCTCCCTGCCTTTCGGGCCGGTTTTGTTAGACGCTCCAAGTACCTGGATCAGAAAGTCGCCTATCTATCTAAGCCTCTCTGAAAATTGACCCATAGGCACTCGATGAGAAACCGCCCGACTTCTGGCGCCTATGCAACCGCCAGGAAGCAGGATTGACGTCCGATCCCGTGCAGTCCTATACTTGCTAAATCCTGATATTCTGGAAGCTTGCGGGCGCCGCGGCACAGGACAATGCTTCGCTTCATCAAACTTGATGCGAAGGACGATGCGGCGGGTTTCAGTAGCCGACAGATACCGAGGTTGGCAGGCAAACAACAGCCTAATGTGCCTGCCAGTGGCTATCGCCGGTCCGGAAAAGCGCATCTCACCTAGGAAACTCGGAACTCTGTCCGTCTATTCGGTGGAAATGGAGGTCCTGACTCCCAGGGTTTCCGCGAGGAGGACAACATGTCGACGAAGATCTTGTTCGGCGGTGCCATCGCCCTCATCCTGCTCGGTCTCTACGTCTATCTCGTGGTGTACGCTGTTATGGTTGTTCTATGCGTGACGGGAACCAATTGCACAAGTGGACTCACACTGGAGAGCTTTACCAGGGGAATGGCTTCTGGCCTCGCCACTATCGGAGGCCTCGTGTCCGCCCTAGTGATTGCCGAGTTGGCCATCACAAAGCCTGGCGCAGCTCCGGCGGCACGCCTCTTGACTACGAGCAGTTCCCAGGGTAGCCAGAGCAGCTTGAAGGTTGTCACCTTTAGCTATCTAGCAGTCTGGCTGCTCACCGGCTTAACGGCATATATTGTCGGTCCCTTGCAGCATGAGGAAACGTTACGTCCTCTGACCGATCTAGGGCAGTCCTGGCTCGGGCTTGCGGTCGCCGCTGGTTACGCCTATCTCGGCATTAATCCCAATGGGGACTCCTAATGCTAATGGACAGGGGTTAATAGTTTCCATCGGATGCGTCCGCGGCTGTAGTGGGAACACGGAGGTGCTGACGAAACTCGCTACGGCGTGCGGCTCCCTTCCAGCATACAGTTTGGTCTCTGCTACGCTGCGGCCAAACTGCCGATCTGCGGCCGGCAGAATGTGCTCCCGACCTCGCGGACTCTGCTTCGGCTGGCTGGTAGATTTCGCTGTACAATAAAGAAAGACAGGTTGGTGGAGCCCGAGAGATATGCGCGAGTAGGAACCTTGGGTTCGGCCAACCGAACGCTTCCACCGGACAGCCGGCTTCGCCGTCCGCGCGGTGAAGCGTCAAGGCGTTCGGCGGCGGAAGCCACACGCTGCGGTCTTGATCGGAATGACATATGAGAGCTTTCTCCAATCTCGCTGAGGCAGCAAAATTTCTCGCCGGAGTCATCTCGCAAAAGGATTACGACGCCCTCGCTCTGGCGTGTCATGAACAACTTCCGGAGGAGTGGGTTCTTGAGCAGCTACGGGAACAGCATGATTCCACTCCCCTCCCTGAACTATATGCTGATCGGGAATTCCCCCAAGACACACGGGAGTTCAAGCTTGGGGGACACGCGAAAGAACTCGGCCACATCCACATTGATTTCGTCAAGTCGAAGGCTGGGTGGGAAATTCAGAAGGTGTGGATGTGTCGGTAAGTTCAACGGTGGCGTTGAGCGGGGGCGCTCGGCCGCCGAATCGGGTAGGCGGGGGATTTTCTCCCCCGCCCCCCACACCACCCAGCATGCGGGTCCGCACTGGGCGGTTCACCGAGGATGAGCAAGCGAGACCCGAAGGCCTGAAATGAAACAGAGCTCAGATCGCCCAAGGCTGGCTA
>DATANP010000199.1:0-2265 GCA_036266195.1 Thermoanaerobaculia bacterium
GGAGGTTACATTGCGCCATGGAACCTTACATTGCGCCAAAGAAGGTTCCATTGGCGCAATGTCTCCCGACGTTGCGCCAAAGCAGGTTACGTTGCGCCAAAGATGGTTGCGTTGGCGCAATGTAAGCTTACGTTGCGCCAAAGGAGCTTGCGTCGCGATCAGGAAGGCGAGATCACCAGCCGCCGCCTCCGCCGCCGCCCGAGCTGCTTCCTCCGCCTCCTCCGCCTCCGCCGCTCGAGCTGGGAGCGGAAACTCCGGACGCAAGACCCGTCGCGGCCACGGCCCAGGCTCCGGTGGCTCCGGCTCCCCCGAAGCTGCCTCCGCCACCCGACCAGCCCCCGCCGCTGGAGCCGCCGGAGCCGATCGAGCCTCCGGAACCCAGGGTCGAGACCGGGTGGCCGGCCCTGCCTCCGAAGGAGCGGAACCAGCGATCGACGTTCGTGCCGAGCCCGAAGGCGAGGAGGTAGGGCAGCCACTCGTCCTTCAGCCGCGGATTCGCGCTCTTCAGCTCGTTCTCCAGGAGGGTCCGCGCCGAGGCCAGGAGACGGCGCTTGCGGATGGTGTCGTCGCTCTCCCGCGACCGGGCGTTGTTGAGCAGGCTGTTCCAGATCGCCAGCGGCAGCAAGGCCAGCCCCACGCTCGCGAACAGGCCCGGCGCCACCTCGGATGCCGGCCCCCAGTCGTGCAGGAAGGCCGCTGCCGCGCAGATCCCCAGGACGATCAGCCCCGGGATCAGGAAGGTCAGCGACGCCGCGTCGAGATGCGCCGTCCGCTTCCTCCAGGCGAAGGCCGCCGCCATTCCCAGCCCGGCCGGCCACAGCGCCAGGAAGAGGACGATCGCGGCGAGCACGACGGTCGGGAGAAAGGCGGAGACGGCGTTCAGGCCGAAAAAGACCGCCGTGGCCAGGGCCAGGTAGAGCGTGGGGCGCCGGCCCGGCGGCCGCACTTTTCCGAGCTTGCCGTGCGAGGACAGGCGCGCGCGCAGCGGCTCGTCGATGACCGCGGCCGGGTTGAAGCCGGTGCTCCGGTAGTGCGCCTTCACGCGGTCGGTGTCGGTCTCGTCGCCGTCGAAGAAGAGCTTGTCCACCAGCTTGCGCTCGTAGTCGGGCAGGGCGTTGCGATGGGTGGTCAGGCGCAGGTGGAGGACGCCCGGCGTGAGCGACACGCCCAAGAGCTTGAACCCGGGGACCACCTCGCTCGTCATCTTCTTCTCCGCCACCATCCGCGCCAGCACGGCCGCCACTTCGGGCGGCCCGACGGTCTGGTCCCAGAGCGCTCCGACTTCCTCGGGTTTCAGGTCGAAGACGTTCTCCTGGAGCCAGGACTCGTCCCAGGCAATCTCGGGCAGCGGCTCGAAGCGCCCGCGCCGGACCTCGGCCTCGCGGAAGCGTTCATAGAGGGCGGCCATCACGAGGAGCGCGGCGGCGAAGAGGCCGCGGCGCAGCGGAGCCGGCGGCACCTTCACCCCCGTCTCGACCGGCGCGGCGCCGGTATGCCGCAGCCGGGCCTTGACGATCGCGTCGCTGCCCGGCTGGAGGTCGCGGCGCTCGAAGTGACGGGGCACCTCGTCGAGCGGCTGCCAGGCCGGGTCGAGGTCGAGGTCCACGGCGAGAGTCTCGATCGGCCACTCGGCCTTGGGCAGCGCGAAATCGTGGTTCAGGACGTAGACTCCGCCCTCCTCGGAGAGGATCTTCGACACGCTGTAGGCGATCACGTACGGGATCACCGTGTGGTCGAACGGCGGGTCGGACTCCAGCCGGCTGCGCCAGCGGACGGTGTCTCTGGAGGTCCATTCATAGTGATCCACCTGACCGAGATCACCTTCGACGAGGGCGGTCTCGCGGCCGTCCGGACCGACCCGGTAGATCCCTTCCAGCTCCAGGCTCTGGTTGACGCCGATCCGGAAGGCACGCTCACCGCCGTTCCAGGGGCCGGTGAAGACGAACGTCTGGCGCTCGCGCACGTGGAGCGTCCCGCGGGCGTCGAGGTGGGCCTGGACGTCGATCCGCTGCCAGGAGAGCGTGCGCTCCTGCCCGGCGGCCGGGAGGGCGAGGAGGAGGAGGAGAGGGAACAGGCGCTTGAGGGGCATCGGGTTAACTATGCCACAGGGACCTCACCCCCTGTCCCCCTCTCCCATCTCCCGCCCCGGCCCCCGCCGGGAGAGGGGGAACGTATCTGGAGCGATCTTGCTGAAACAAGGCTGCACCGCCACAGCAGAGTCCCCCCTCTCCCGGGGCCGGGTGGGCGGGAGATGGGAGAGGGGGA
>DATANP010000200.1:0-2986 GCA_036266195.1 Thermoanaerobaculia bacterium
GCGGTCCTCGGGCCGGTGGCGGTCGAGCGCGGCACGGAGCGCGAGGACGAGGTTCGAGCAGACGGTGTAGGGCACGCCGTCCTCCTCCCCGTAGCAGCCGAGGTCCAGGTAGCGGGGCAGGTCGGCCTTCTGGACAGGGTCCTGGTGGAACACCATCGAGACGCCGGCCAGCGAGCCGATCCCCTTGCCGCTGACGCCCGAGGCCAGGTGCACGCCGGAAAGATCCGCGGGCACGGTGGCGATCGAGCTGATGCAGTCGAGGCAGAGCCTCGCTTCGCGCTCCCGGCAGATCCTCTTCAGGGTCTCCAGATCGTTGAGGATGCCGGTCGAGGTCTCGCAGTGGACGGCCCAGAGCCAGTCGAAGTCCATCCGGGCGATGCGGTCGTAATCGAGCAGAGCCCCCCAGTCGGACCGCTGGACAGTGTGCGGCAGCTTCCAGCGGCGGGCGTGGTCGGCCAGCCGGTCTCCGAACTCGCCGTTGCTCAGGACGAGGCCCCTGCCTACCTCGACCGAAAGGCGCGCGGCCACGGCGTCGTTGGCCAGGGTGCCGCTGCCGAAGAGGAGCGCGACGCGCCCGGCTCCTGTCATGTCGCGCAGGCGGGCCTTGACGTGCCGCAGGGCGCCGGAAAACTCGAGGCCGCGGTGCGAGACGGGCGGCGCGGCAAAGGCCGCGAGCACGTCGGGGTGGAAGCTCACGGGCCCGGGCAGGAGGCGGACCTGCGGCGCTGCGAAGGCCCGGCCTTTCTCCTGGATGGCTTCGAGGGTCACGTACATCGGCTGGAAGCTCGCCTCGGGCGTGCCGACCAGCGGGCCGAACGGAGTGAAGCCGAGGTGGTTGTACAGCTTGAGCTGGCGCACTGTCGCCGAGACGACGGCGAGGTCACAGCCCAGGTGCCTGCCGTGCTCGACGACCAGGCGCATCAGGCCGCGGAAGACAGGCCCACGGCGGCGCTCCCTGGCGACGGCGAGGAGACGGGCCTCGCAGACGGAACGGCCGACGGGGAGATGGCTGTCGAGGTTCTCCAGCTTGGCGTCGAGAGAGAACGGCCGGGTCGTCCGCAGGGCGACCATGCCGACGAGCCGGTCGCCGTCGAGCGCAATGACGTAGGTGTTCTCGTCGTGGAAGCGGTCGACGAGCAGGCCGCTCGGATTCCCCTTGTGCTGCGGGATCTCCTCGGCGAAGGTGGCGTGGTTGAGCCGGTGGATCTGCTCGATCTCCGAATCTTCGCTCGCGAGCTTGAAGCGGAGGCCGGGCATCACTGTGCCGCGCGCCGTGGCTGGTACCGGACGTCCATGGCGTCGTCGATCAGCGCCTCGCTCAGCTCGCCGGCGGCGTCCGTCACGGCCGTGGGCTCGAACCAGCTCTCGTAGGCGGCGTCCACCGGGAGCCTCGGCGTGTAGACGCAGTCGAGGCGGTCGGTGGTGCTGACATGGGTGCGCGGATGTTTCGCGGTGAAGAGGTTCCGGGGATTCGAGACGGTGCTCGGCGAGAACAGGCTCAGCATGCAGGAGGAGGAGAGCGCCGCCTGGGTCGCGTCGAGGCTCCTGCGGTACTGCCAGAGGAAGCGCGCCTGGTGCTTCGCGATGGTCTTGCGGAAGCCGTGGAAGTACTTGATGCGGCGGATGAAATCGCCCACTTCCGCGGCGCCGTCGAGCGGGTTCATGGACAGGGTGGAGCCTTCGAGGTCGCGCGTCTTCGTGTTCGGCAGGATGAGCCCCTGCTCCAGCCGGTCGTGAAAGAACGGCGTGCCCGGGAACGGGATGGCCAGGAAGATGAAGTTCGGCGGCGGGATCTCCGGCGAGTCGCAGATCAGCCGCAGCTCGCGCTCCAGCTCGGAGATGCGCCTCTCGGTCGGATCGTAGACGATGCCGTACTGGAACAGGATGCCGCCGCGCAGGCAGCGGTCGATCAGCTCGATCTGCGAATGGCGGTTGTTGTGCGTCTTGTTGACGCTGCGCAGCCAGGCCTCGTCGAACGACTCCACGCCGATGAAGAGCGCCATGCAGCCGGCCTCGCGGGCGAGGGCGATGTTCTCCTCGTCCCACAGGAAGGTGTTGGTGCAGATGGCGGTCCAGCGGCCGAGCTTGCCCGCCGCCCGCAGCTCGCGCAGCAGGGCCATGCGCTCGACGAAGAAGTCGCGGTCCGGGCCGTAGAACTGGTTGTCCACGAAGACCACGGCGCGCCGCCGGCCGAGCGCTTCGAGCTGCCGGCGCAGCCCGTCCACCGGCTGCTTGCGGTAGCGCACCCCCTCGCCGGTCAGCGAGCAGAAGTTGCAGCGGAAGTTGCAGTTGCGGCTCGACTCGGCGTAGCCGATGCCGCGGATCCAGTCCGCGAGGTCGTAGCGCGGCAGCATCTCGGCCGCCACGTACTCGGCGCCCAGGGCCTCGCGCACCACGTCGCGGAGCTGCTCGGCGTCGCCCAGGCAGACGTAGTCGAAGTACTGCTTCGAATAGCGCGGGAAGGCGCGGATCGCCTGGCCTCCCGCGACCAGGATGACGCGCGGGTTCGCGGTGCGGAAGTAGGCCGCGAGGTGCTTCAGGCGGTCGAACGAGGCGATCAGACCGGTCAGGACCACCATCTCCGGCCACTGGATCAGGCCGGGCTCGAAGACCTCCAGGAAGCCGCTCGACACCTCGTTGTAGAGGCGGATCTCGCAGCGCTCGGGCGCGAAGGCGCCCGCGAGCAGCACCGGCGCCAGGGTGTTGGGCACCTCGTGCGTAAGCCGCACGGGCTCGCGGGTTTCGGGAAAGTAGCCATTGACGACGAGGACGCGCTTCCTGGCCACGGCGAATCCCTCCCGTGACGGCAGAGCTGTTGGACTGGTTGAGCTGGCGCTCAACCTATCCGACTCTCGCCGCGCCGTCAAGACAGCAGCAGCTCCAGGTCCTCCCGGCTCAGCGAGGCGATCAGGCTCTCGTCGGCCTGCAGGATGGCGTCCGCCAGCTCGCGCTTGCTGCGCTGGAGCGCCAGGATCTTCTCCTCGAC
>DATANP010000201.1:0-16402 GCA_036266195.1 Thermoanaerobaculia bacterium
AGGAAGATGCAGACGATGACGTGGATCGTGTACAGAACATAGATCACGGGTCCAAAACCTCCGAAGCGCACACAGACTGACGCCCGTCAGCCGGAAGCGAGAATGATACTCAGAAATTTCCCCGGGTCAAGACTCGCGCCGCCGACCAGGAAGCCGTCGAGGTCCGGCTGGGCGATCAGACCGGGGCAGTTGTCCGGCGTGGCCGACCCTCCGTAGAGGATCGGCAAGGGCAGATCGCCGAGCAGACCGCGCAGGAACGCGTGCGCCTCCTGCGCGATCTCCGGCGTCGCCGTCTCCCCGGTGCCGATCGCCCAGACCGGCTCGTAGGCGAGGGCGGCGTCTCCAGTGTGATCCCCGAGAGAGGCAAGCACCACCCGGGTCTGGCGCTCCAGGACCTCGAACGTCCGGCCCGCCTTGCGCTCGTCCCGGGTCTCGCCCACGCAGATCATCGGGGCCAGGCCGTGGCGGAGAGCGGCGGCGACCTTGCGCGCCACCAGCTCGTCGGTCTCCCCATGGTCCTGCCGCCGCTCGCTATGGCCGCAGAGCACCCAGGAGCAGCCGGCGTCCACGAGCTGCGCGCCCGAGACGTCGCCGGTATGCGCCCCCTTGTCGTCCGGGTGGAGGTCCTGGCCTCCTGCCGCGATATCGCAGCCGTCGAGCTCACCGGCCACGGCCGGGATCAGCGGGAAGGATGGGAAGATGACCACCCGCACCTTGGACGGCCGGTCGGCCAGCTCGCGCCGGACCTGGCGGACGTGGGCCACGCCCTCGGCCCGCAGGAGGTTCATCTTCCAGTTCGCGGCGACGATCCGTCTTCTCATTTCTCCAGGACCTTCACGCCGGGCAGCTCCTTGCCGGCCAGGAACTCCAGGGAGGCTCCGCCGCCGGTCGAGACGTGGCCGATCCGGTCCGTGATCCCGGCCTGATGGACGGCGGCCACGGTCTCGCCGCCGCCGATCACCGAGAAGCCCGGGCAGCTCGCCAGGGCGTCGGCCACGGCGCGGGTGCCGGCGTCGAACGGCGGCTTCTCGAACACGCCGAGCGGACCGTTCCAGAACAGGGTCTTCGCCCGGCCGACCGCTTCGGCGAACGCCTTGCGGGACTCGGGGCCGATGTCCACCGCCTTGCCGGTCGAGGGGATGCCGTCCACCCGCACCGTGCTGGCACCGCTCGGGTCGTCCAGGCTCTCGGTCACCACCACGTCGGTGGGGAGGAGCACCTCGATGCCGCGGCTCTTCGCCTGCTCCAGGATGTCCTTTGCCATGTCGAGCCGGTCGGGCTCGAAGAGGGAGGCTCCTAGGTCGTGACCCTGCGCGGCCAGGAAGGTGTTCGCCATGCCGCCGCCCAGGATCAGGACGTCGAGGCGCGGCAGCAGGTTGAGCAGGGTGTCGATCTTGCCTTCGATCTTGGCGCCTCCCAGGATGCCCACGAACGGGCGCTCGGGCTCGCCCAGCAGCCGGCCGAGGGCCTTCACCTCTCGGGTCAGCAGCCGGCCGGCGGCCTTCCTTTCCAGGCGCTCGGGCACGCCGACCACCGAGGCATGGGCCCGGTGGGCGCTGCCGAACGCGTCGTCCACATAGGCCTCCGCGAGCGCCGCGAGCTGGTCCGCGAACCCGGGGTCGTTCTTCTCCTCGCCCTTGTAGAAGCGGAGGTTCTCGAGGAGCAGGATCTCGCCCGGGTCCATCTCGCGGACGATCTTCTCGACCTCCTCGCCCACGCAGTCGTTCGCGAAGCGCACCGGGTGTTTGAGGGGGGTCATCAGCTCGACCAGCTTCGTGGCCGCGTGCCGGAGGGTGTAGCGCGGGTCGCGCTCGCCCTTGGGCCGGCCGGCGTGGGAGGCGAGCAGGACGATGCAGCCGGCGCCGGTCAGCTCATTGATCGTCGGGATGGCCTCCTCCAGGCGGGTGGCGTCGAGCACCTCGCCCGACTCGGAGACCGGCACGTTGAAGTCGACTCGGACGAAGACCCGCTTGCCCTTCAGGCCCGCGAGGTCGAGGTCTTCCAGGGTGTACAGCTCAGACATGAGGATCGCTCCCTCCTCTCTCGGATCGTGTTGCCAGCCGCGCCAGAAGCTCGGCCAGGCGGTTGGCATAACCCCATTCGTTGTCGTACCAGCCGACCACCCGCACCAGCCCGTCCACGGCCTGGATCAGGGGGAGGTCGATCACCACCGAGCGCGGATCGCCCACGAAGTCGGACGACACCGGCTCGTCCGCAGTTGTTCCCAGCAGTCCGGCCAGCGGTCCGCCCGCGGCCTCTTCATAGGCCTGCCGGATCTCTTCCGGAGAAGCCTTCCGCTCAAGGTCCGCCACCAGATCGAGCATGGCGACCGCGGGCGTTGGGACCCGGACGGCGAAGCCGTCGATCCTCCCGGCCAGTCCGGGGAGCAGCAGCCCGGCGGCCTCGGCCGCGGTGGTCGAGGTCGGGATGATGTTGAGCGCGGCCGCCCGCGAGCGGCGCGGGTCCGGGTGCGGCAGGTCGAGCAACCGCTGGTTCTCCGTGTAGCTGTGGACGGTGTTCATCAGCGCCCGGCGGACCCCGAAGCGATCGTGCAACACCTTTGCCATCAGGGCCAGCGCGTTCGTGGTGCAGGAGGCGTTGCTGATCACCTCCTGTCCTTTGTATTCCTCCAGGATCCCGAGACAGAGGGTGGCGTCCACCGGGTCCTGGGGATCGCCGTTCGCGGACAGGACCACGGTGCGCACGCCGTTCCTCAGGTGGGCGGCGGCGCGGCTCCTCGGCAGGAAGCGGCCGGTGGCCTCGACCACGACCTCGATCCCCTCCCAGGGGACGCGCGCCGGGTCGGGCTCCTGGAAGACCGGGAGGAGGAGGTCGCCGATCAGCAGGGCGCCGTCCTCGACCCCGACGGGCAGCGAAAACCGGCCCTGGACCGTGTCGCGGGCGAGGAGCCGGGCGAGGACCGGGGCCGGCACGATATCGTTGACCGCGGCCGGCGCGAGATGCGGACGGAGATCCTCCCGCGTCAGGACGATGCGGAGCAGGGCGCGGCCGATGCGGCCGAAACCGTTGATTCCAAAGCGCAAAGGCATCTCTTCCTCTTCCGGGTGAGCGACGGCTCCGGCGAGGGGTGTAGTTTATAGCAGTGTCACGTCTGGGGGGTTCGCCGCACTAGAGAGGATGGCGCTGGCATAATAGGCAGCCCTGAGCATAACGATTCTTCGGGAGGACCGACCGATGGAAATGGGCAAGTACTGCAAGGCATACCTGGCGAAGCAGTTCCGGGAGTACCCGAACTGGAGCGAGAAGAAGGAGAACGTGCGGAAGGAGAAGAAGGAGGTCAACGGCAAGGAGGTCGAGGTCGAGCGCGAGCTCAACGACGACTCCATCCTGTACCTCCAGGAGAACTACCTGGTGACGGACGGCATCTTCAAGGATGAGAACATCATCTTTGACAACGTCACCGACGACTGGAAGGAGTTCTGCCACGGGAAGCTGGGCTTCGAGATCCCGGTCTACGAGCCGATCAACATCCCGGTGGCGAGCGGCGCCGAAGGCGGGAATAGCTGACCTCACCTCTCATCCTCGGCATCGAGACCTCCTGCGACGACACCGCCTGCGCCGTCCTGGACGGCGACGGGCGGGTCCTGGCGTCGGTGGTCTCGAGCCAGCTCGCCGCGCACCGCCCGTACGGCGGCGTAGTCCCCGAAATCGCCTCCCGGGAGCACCTGACCAACTGGCCGCTCGTCAGCGCCGAGGCGCTGGAGAGGGCCGGGGTGCGCATGGCCGACGTCGAGCTGGTCGCCGCCACCCGCGGCCCCGGCCTGGTCGGCGCGCTCCTGGTCGGCCTCTCGATCGGCAAGGCCGTGGCCTTCGCCCTGGACCGGCCGTTCCACGGCGTCCACCACCTGGAAGGCCATCTCTTTTCGCCCTTCCTGCCACCGCCGAAAACCACGGAACCGTCCCAGCCCCAGCCGGACTCCTTCGTCGGGCTGGTGGTCTCGGGCGGCCACTCGTCGATCTTCCAGGTGGAGAACGGCCAGGTCTCGACGCTCGCGGAGACCCGGGACGACGCCATCGGCGAGGTCTTCGACAAGGTCGGCAAGCGCCTGGGCCTTCCCTATCCCCAGGGGCCCATGGTGGACGAGCTGGCCGAACGTGGCGATCCCACCGTCTGGAAGATGACCGTCCCCTTCCCGGGAGACGACCTCTTCTTCTCCTACTCCGGCTTGAAGAGCCAGGCGCTCTTGGAGATCGAGAAGCTGGAGCGCAGGATCGGGCCGATCGATCTTTCGAATCAGGAGCCGCCCCAGGAGGTGCTCGACCTGGTCGCCGGCTTCCGGGCCGCGGCCGTGGGCCAGGTGCTCGACCGCCTCGACCGTCTGCACCGGCGCCGTCCGATCTCCCTCCTCGCGGTCTCCGGCGGCGTGGCCGCCAACCGCCTGCTGCGCCGCGAGCTGCCCGCCTGGGCGGCCGAACGCGGGATCGATCTCCGGCTCGTCCCCCTGGCCTGGTCGGGCGACAACGCGGCGATGATCGCCCATTCCGCCCTCCTCCGCCACCGGCGCGGCGAGGCCGGCGACCCGTTCTCCGCCGAGGCCGAAAGCCGGATCCCCCTACCCTAAAACCCCGCCGCTTGTCAGTGACGCCAGCTCCGCTGCCGGGCGGCACCGAGCCGGTCTTCGTCCACTTGAAGGAGGTCGAGGTGCCCTCTCCCGCGCGGCAGCGCGGGACAGGGCGAGCCATTCTAAGGCTGGACATTAATTTCAGCAACACTCGGAGATCCCGGCCGGGCCGGGAGGTGGCGCCCTCTCCCGCGGCCAGCGGGGGAGAGACGCGTCCCGCCGGCTCTAACCAGGGTGGAAGGAGGGGCCGAGGGTTGGCAGTCCGTTGCGGATGTTCGGCAGAGCCTTGCCGACGATCCGCAGACGTTGTCCAACGGTCCGCAAATCATCGCGGATGACTGGCAGAGCGTTGCCGACGATCCGCAAACCTTAGCCGATCGTCGGCAGGTCGTGGCGGAGGATCGGCAGAGAGTTGCCGATCCTCCGCCAACGTTGGCCGATCATACGCAGGTCGTTGCCGATGGCCGGCAGGGAGTTGCGGATGATCCGCCAAGGATTGCGGACGGTCGGCAACCCGCGGCCGGACGTCGGCAAACGCCGCTCGGCCATGGAGGAAGGCTTCTCGGTTCGCCTCGGCTTCACCGATGGTTCCGAACGGACCCTGGATCTGACTCCGTATCTGCGGGCTGAGCTACGCGCGATACTTCGGCACCCCCTCCAGATCGTGCTCCTTCACCTTCCTCTGGAGGGTCCGGTAGCTCATCCCGAGCAGGTCGGCGGCCTTCTTCTTGTCGCCGTCGGCATCGATCAGGGCTTGGCGGACCCGGTCGCGCTCGCCGGCCGGAGAGAGAGGATGCAGGAGGGGCTGCAGGTCGGCCGCGCGGATCGCGGGGCCTTCGGCGAGGATCACGGCTCTCTCCAGGACGTTCGCCAGCTCCCGGACGTTGCCGGGCCAGGGCTGGGCGGCGAGGATCTCCTCGGCTTCGGAGTCCAGGCGCGGCGGCTCCAGGCGGTGGCGGCGGGCGATCTCTCCTAATAGATGCCGGGCGATCAGCGGGATGTCGGTCGCGCGCTCGCTCAGGGCCGGGAGCTCGATCGGGAAGACGTTCAGGCGGAAGAAAAGGTCGGAGCGGAAGACCCCCTCTCCGACCATGGCCTCCAGGTCGCGGTTCGTGGCGGCCACGAGGCGGACGTCGGCCCGCATGGTCCGGCCGCCTCCGACCCGCTCGTACGTCCTTTCTTCCAGGACTCGCAGGACCTTGCCCTGGACGGCCAGGGGCAGCTCTCCGATCTCGTCGAGCATCAGGGTGCCGCGCTCGGCCATCTCGAAGCGGCCGGGCTGGCGGCGGTCGGCTCCGGTGAAGGCTCCCTTCTCGTGGCCGAACAGCTCGTTTTCGAGGAGCGACTCGGGGATCGCGGCGCAGTTGAGGGCCACGAAGGGGCCGTCCTTCCTCGGCGAGAGGGCGTGGAGGGCGCGGGCGAACAGCTCCTTGCCGGTGCCGCTCTCGCCGGTGAGGAGGACGGTGCTCTCCATGGGCGCGACCTTCTGGAGGAGGCGGATGGCAGCGCGCAGCCTCGGGTGGCGGCCGACGATCGGCGGCGCTCCCGGCGCGTGGAAGACCGCGGCCTCGTCGCGCTCGCCGATCGCCTGCTCGATCAGCCGCGAGAGGTCGTCGATCTCCACCGGCTTCTCGCGGAAGTCGTAGGCGCCGAGCTTCATGGCCTCGACCGCGGTGCCCACGGTGCCGAAGCCGGTCAGGACCACGACTGGCGTGCGCGGCTGGGCGCGGCGGCTCGCGGCCAGGACCTCGATGCCGGAGACGTCTGGCAGCTTGAGGTCGGTCAGGACGAAGTCGAAGGCGCGCTCCTCCACGAGCCGGATGCCGGCCTGGCCGTCGGCCGCGGAGGCCACCTCGTAGCCCTCCTGCGACAGGGCGCGCTCCAGCATGCGCCGCAACGAGTCGCGGTCCTCGACGATCAGGATGCGGCCCGTGGGCATGGCGTCAGGAGAGAGAGCGCCGGACGGCGGCGGTCAGGAGAGGATCGTCCTCGGGGTCCACGGTGCGGAGGTCGAGGAAGAGGCGGCCCTGCCGGAGGTAGCCGACCACGGGCGGATCGCCGCGGCGCAGCTTCGCGAGCAGCTCGTCGTCGCCGGGCAGGGCCAGGGCCTCGCCCGGCACCGGCTCCTCCGGCGCCGAGCCTCCACCCAGAAAGGCGTCGGCCGGGACGATCTCGGCGCCCAGCTCCGCAGCGGCGCGCTCCAGGCGCGCCCGGTGCTCGGCCGGTTCCGGCCACAGCCGGTCCAGGGGGAGCGGATGGCCGGCGCGGTGCAGGCGGAGCACTCCTTCGAGCGCCGCGAAGGTGGTGCGGTCCGGCCGCAGCGCCCTATAGAGAGGATGCTTGCGGCAGACGGCCACGAGCGGACCGCGGCCGACCACGATGCCGGCCTGGGGTCCGCCCAGGAGCTTGTCGCCGCTGCCGCAGACCAGGTCGCAGCCCGCCTCGATCAGCTCGGCCATGGACGGATGGCCGGCGAGCTGCGGCTCGGGGCGGCGTCGGAGCAGGCCGCTCCCCTCATCCACGAGCACCGGGATGCCGGCCTCCCGGCCCAGCTCGGCCAGCTCCCGAGGATCGACCGAGGCCACGAAGCCGGTCTGCCGGAAGTTGCTCGGGAAGACCTTGAGGAGGAAGGCGGTGTCCGGCCCGATCGCCTTGCGGTAGTCGGCGAGCCGGGTGCGGTTCGTGGCCCCCACCTCGACCAGCCGGGCGCCGGCCGTGGCCAGGATCTCGGGAATGCGGAAGGAGCCCCCGATCTCGACCAGCTCGCCGCGCGAGACGACCACCTCCCGCCCCTGGGCGTGCGCGGCGAGAGTCAGGACCAGGGCGGCGGCGTTGTTGTTGACGACGAGCGCCGCGTCGGCGCCGGTCAGGTCCTTGAGGAGACCCTCGGCCCGCCGGTTGCGTTCGCCCCGCTTGCCGGTCCCGACGTCGAATTCCAGGTCGCAGTAGGCGTCGAGGAGCGGCGGCAGGGCGCGGGACACGGCGCGCGGCAGGGGCGCGCGGCCGAGGTTGGTATGGAGAAGGACGCCGGTCGCGTTGAGCACCCGGGTCAGGGAGTCGCCGAGCGCGGTCCGGACCCGCTCGGCGATCCGGCTGGGCAGGGCGGCGACGGCGTCCTCGATCTGCTCTCCGGAGAGGTCCGGATCGGCGGCGAGGCGGTCGCGGAGATCGTCCACCTCCCGGCGGGCTTGGACCCTCACGGGACCTCGTCCGTATAATGGGATGAGACTCGCAACCGCCGGGTCGTTGAGGAGACGGTCGAGAGAGGGGATCCCACGGCGGGTGTCAGTTAGAAGAGTATTCATTCGGCTGAAGGCATTGTAGGAGATCCGTGGACCCCAAGCGACCCGTCCGACCCGGAGGACCTGCTGTCTCCGTCAACCCCAAGGCGGGGCAGGCGGCGGCGCCTGTGCAGGCCAGGCGGCCGGGTCCGGCCGTGGGCGAGGCGCTCGACCAGCTCTCGCGCGACATCCGGCAGCTCCAGATCGACTTCGAGCGCTTCTTCAACGGCGGCCTGCCGCTGCCGCCCGAGGAGCAGCGCACGCGCGTCCAGACGCAGCTGCGCAACCTCCGCAACCTCAACATGCCCTCCGCGGTGGACTCCTTCCGCCTCAACGACCTGGAGGCGCGGTTCAACAGCTACAACGAGCTGTTCAACCGCCGCCTGCGCGACGTCGAGGAGGGGCGGCGCGGGCCGCACAAGGTGTTCGCGTTCGTGGAGAAGCAGCGTTTCGACCCCCGCGGCGGCATCGTCTTCGGGTCCACGATCGACCCGGAGGCGGCCGAGGCTCTCTACCAGGGCCTCTCCGCCGGCGCGGGCGACGGCCCCAGGTTCGACCTCGACAGCTTCCAGACCTATCTCAGGCGCCAGACCGAGGCCATCCGCCAGAAGACCGGATGCGAGGAGGTGCAGTTCCGGGTGGCCGAGGAGGAAGGCAAGCTCAAGCTCAAAGCACGTCCGGTCCCGTCCCGTCAGGGGTCGTAGGCCGCTCAGAAGGCTTCAGAAGGAGATTATGGTGCGTAGAAGGATCGGTTCCCTCCCCAAGCCCTTGGTGGCCCTGCTCTCGCTGGCCCTGGTCGCCGCGTTCGCCCTCGCGGCGATGGCCGCAGTGCCCGGTAGCCTCGGCAACCTCAACCGGGCCCTCGAATCGCAGAAGAAGCTCGCCACCGAACGGCCGCAGGATCCCGCGGTGTTCAACGACCTCGGCAACCTCTACCTGCTCGCCGATCAGCCGGCCGCGGCCGAGGAGGCCTACCGCAAGGCGCTCGCGCTCGACCCGGACAAGGTCACGGCGCTCTTCAACCTCGCCCTGCTCCAGCAGCAGCACGGCGAGCGGCGCGAGGCTCTCAGCCTCTACAAGAAGGTCGTGGCGCTCCAGCCCAACCACGCCTGGGCCCACTACCAGATCGGCACCCTGTACGAGAGCTGGGACGAGGACCCGAAGGCCATTGCCGAGTACGCCCGCGCCTTCGCGCTCGACCCGCAGCTCGCGTTCAAGGAGGTCAACCCGCACATCGTCGAGAACAAGCTCGTGACCGAGGCCATGATCCGCGCCTACGACGAGGAGGGCGCGAGCCAGAATCCTCAGGTGCCGAAGGCGTTCGACGAGCCGGGCCGCATCGCCAAGCTGCTGGTGCCCACCCCGCAGTCCGCGGCCGAGACGGAAGCCGCCGCGGCCCAGGGGCAGGGGACCACTCAGGCCCAGCCGGGACAGCCGGGGCAGCCGGGAGATACCGTGCTGCGGCCGAACGACCTGCGCGGCGGGGCCACGAACCAGGCGGTGCCGCAGGGCGGCTCCCGCACGGGCCGCGGCTCGGTGCGCCAGCAGCCCATGGACCGCGGCCTGCGGCAGTGGGAGCGGCCCGATCCGAACGTGGCGCCGCAGCCCATGGACCCGACCGCGCCGCGCCCCGGCTACCCGGTGCAGCCGGGACAGGTCGTCACGCCGCCGCCCGGAGGCGTCTACTACCGCCCCGGCTCGCCCAGCTCGGGCCGGCTCGACATCAAGGTCGTGCCGGACGGCCAGCGCACCGCGCGGGGATGATCAGACGTTGAAGCGGAAGTGGGCTACGTCGCCGTCCTGGACGACGTAGTCCTTCCCTTCCAGCCGCAGCAGGGCGGCCTCGCGGCAGGCCGCCAGGGTCTTCAGGCGGACGAGGTCGTCCCAGTGCACGATCTCGGCGCGGATGAAACCACGCTCGATGTCGGAGTGGATGGCGCCCGCGGCCGCGCGTGCGGGGGTGCCGCGGCGGATCGTCCAGGCCCGCACCTCGTCCTCGCCCACGGTGAAGAAGGAGATCAGCCCGAGCAGCCCGAAGCTCGCCCGGTTCACGCGGTCGAGGCTCGGCTCGGCGAGGCCGTAGTCGGCCAGGAAGCCGAGCTGCTCCTCGAGCGGCAGGGCGCTGATCTCCTGCTCGATCGGCGCGCTCACCACCACGCCGGAGACCGACGGCCTCAGCTCGATCCCGAGATCCGCGAGCGAGGAGCCCGCCCGGTCCTCGCCGACGTTGACCACCACCAGCATGGGCTTGGCCGACAGGAGCTGGAAGCCGCGCAGCCGGCGCTCGTCGTCGGGGTCGAGCGTGATCTCCCGCAGCGGCGTCTCGGCTTCGAGCGCCGGGAGGATGATGTCCTTGAGCAGCGCCCGCTCGCGCTGCTCCTCGGGGTTGAGGCCGCGCTTCGTGGCCTTCTCCAGGCGATCCAGCCGGCGCTCGACGATGTCGTGGTCGGCCAGGATCAGCTCCAGGTCGAGCATGGCGACGTCGCGCGCCGGGTCGAGGCTCCCCTCCGCGTGGAGGATCTCGGGGTCCTCGAAGGCGCGTACCACATGGACCAGGGCGTCCACGGTCTTGAGCTTCGCGAGGTCCAGGCTCTCGGCGCTCTCGCCGCGTTTGATGCCCGGGATGTCCACGTACTGCACCGAGGCGGGCATGTAGCGCTTCGGGTTGAAGAGGTCGCGCAGCTTCTCCAGGCGCTCGTCGCGCACCGTGGCCGTGCCGAGGTTGGTCTGGGCCGACGAGGAGAACTTGTCGGTGGCCTGCTGCGAGGCCGTCAGCGTATTGAAGAGCGTCGTCTTTCCCGACTTGGGCAGACCGAGGATGCCGAGTTGCACAGGGTTTCCCTCCAGATGGGCCTTCCCCCTAGGGGGACAAAGGCGCCGGGAGGTTACCGTCTCGACCCTCCGCAGGTCAAATCCCGGTTGACTTCACCTTGAGCCTCCTGTTATAAGACTCCGGATCTAGTCTTGGTTTTCAGCCACTTATGAGCGTGCGGGTGCCGCGGTGCGGCTACCGCCGCATTTCGTTCTGCGCGGAGGTTCACGATGCACAGGAAGACTGTCTCTGTATTCGCGCTCGTGCTGCTGATGCTCGCCGGGATCGTGAGCGCCCAGGAGATGGGGCGGATCGACGGCCGCGTCACGCGGGAGGACGGCTCGGGCATCCACGGCGTGTCGGTGCGCGTCGACCAGCTCGACCAGGTGGTGTTCACGGACGAGACGGGGGCCTTCGCCTTCTCCTCGGTCCCGGTCGGCACCTACAACCTCACCTTCAGCCTGCTCGACAACACGTCGACCCAGGAGGGGGTCAACGTAGTGGCGGGCAAGACCGAGACGGTCGACAAGACCCTGGACTGGGACGTGAGCTTCGCCGAGACGATCACGGTCGTGTCGGCCTCCCGCCGCGAGGAGCGGATCACCGAGGCGCCGGCCGCGGTCAACGTGGTGCCGGAGCAGGATATCGAGCGCGAGGCCTCGACCGGGCAGGTGCCGAAGCTCCTGGAGTTCACGCCGGGCGTGGACTTCACGCAGAGCGGCCTCTATGACTTCAACTTCAACACGCGCGGCTTCAACAGCTCGCTCAACCGCCGCATCCTGACCCTGATCGACGGCCGCGATCCGGCGGTGCCCTTCCTGGGCGCGCAGGAGTGGGCCGCGGTCTCCTTTCCGATGGACGAGCTGGCCGCGGTCGAGCTGGTGCGCGGGCCCGGCGCGGCGCTCTATGGCGCCAACGCCTTCAACGGCGTGCTCAACATGACCACCAAGGCCCCGCGCAGCAGCGAGGGCGGCCAGCTCCGGCTGACCGGCGGCGAGCTGAGCACCGCCCGGGCCGACTTCCGGTACGCCGGCGGCTTCGGCAACGAGATGTACTACAAGATCATGGGCGGCTACATGCAGAGCGACGACTTCACCCTGTCGCGCAACGCCTCGGTCGAATACTCGCGCTTCTGCTCCACGACGGTCACCACGAACTGCATCCGCCGCGAGGCGCTGCCGCTCCAGAAGGACAAGGTCAAGATCGGTTTCGGCGGCCTGCGCCTCGACAAATACTTCGGCGAGGGCGCCTCGGTGCTGACCCTGGAGGGCGGCACGGCCACCCTGGAAGGTCCGACCTTCCTCACCGGCATCGGCCGCGTCCAGACCACGGACGTGGACCGCCCATGGACCCGCCTCAACTTCAACACCTCGCACTTCAACTTCCTCAGCTACTACGACCAGCGCAAGGCCGACGACCAGGTCTCCCTGGCGTCGGGCGCCCACCTGTTCGAGGACTCCTCGAACCTGCACGGCGAGATCCAGGGCAACTACGGCTTCGCCAACGACAAGGTGTTCCTGGTCGGCGGCCTCTCCTACCACGAGCAGGACATCGACACCGCCAACAACCAGGGCGTCCAGACCCTGATGTTCGAGGCCCACGACGAGCACCAGGAGGCGGCGTTCGCGCAGGCCGAGTTCAACTTCACGGACAAGCTCAAGGCCGTGCTCGCCGGCCGCGTGGACGAGAGCACGCTGCACGACACCCAGTTCTCGCCCAAGGCCGCGCTGGTCTTCTCGGCCACGCCGAGCCACACCTTCCGCCTGACCTACAACGAGGCCTTCCAGGTCGCCAACTACTCGGAGTTCTTCCTGCGGGTGCAGACCGTCCTGCCCGGCTCGACGACCTCGTCGCTCAATCTGTCGGCGATCGAGAACGCGCTCAAGCCGCTCCTCGGCGGCACCGCGCTCGGCTTCTCGAACATCCCGATCCTCGCGCTTGGCAACAAGGACCTCGAGGTCGAGAAGATCAAGAGCTCGGAGATCGGCTACAGCGGCATCTTCGGCACCAAGGCGTACGTGACGGTCGACTACTATCAGAGCAAGATCGACAACTTCATCACCGACCTGCTGCCGAACGTCTCGTCCGCCGGCCGCTTGAACCCGAACTTCGGCCCTTACGCGGCGCCGTCGAACCTGCCGGCCCCGGTGCAGGCCGCCATCCTGAACGCCCTCCGGGCCAATCTGCCGGCCGCGCTCTTCGCGTTGCTGTCGAACGCGCCGAACGGCTCGCCGATCGTGGCCCTGGCCTCCTACGCCAACTTCGGCCGGGTGGACACCCAGGGCATCGACGTCGGCCTCAACTTCTACATCAACGACCGCTGGCTGGTGGATGCCAGCTACTCCTGGTTCGACTTCGAGGTGAAGGAGAAGCTCGCCGCCGACCAGCTCCTGCCGAACGCGCCGGAGAACAAGTACACCGCCGGCATCAGCTACAACGGCAGCCGGCTCGGCTCCTCCCTCAAGTACCGCTGGGTCGAGGGCTTCCCGTGGGCGGCCGGCATCTTCATCGGCGAGGTCCCGTCCTATGACGTGGTGGACCTCGGCGCCACCTACCGTCTGACCGACCACGTCGAGCTGGGCCTCGACGTGACCAATCTGTTCGACGACGAGCACTACCAGTCCTTCGGCGGCGACCTCCTGTCGCGCCGCGCGCTCGGCAACGTCCGGTTGACCTGGTAGACCCCGGGCCGGGAGCCGCTATCATCTGAAGAATGAAGCGGCTCCCGCTCCTCTCCCTCCTGCTGTTCCTCGGGCCGGCCTCCTCGCCCGCCGTGGTGATGGATGAGGTCGCCTACTCCCAACCGCTCTCGCTCGGCGTCAACGTCCAGGCCCGGGACCTCTCGCTGGTCCGGTCGGCGAACGTCGGCTGGGTACGGATCACCATCCCCTGGCGTGAGGTGAACCCGGAGCAGGGCTCCTGGTTCTGGACCAACACGGACGCCCTGGTCCGCAGCGCCGACGCCAAGGGGCTCAAGATCCTGGGCGTGCTGAGCACCGCGCCGGTCTGGGCCGGGAGCAACGACAACGGCACCCGGCCGCCGTCGCAGATCGGGTACTGGCAGGCGTACGTCCGCCGGGTGGCGGCGCGCTATGGTGGCCGCATCCAGGCCTACGAGATCTGGAACGAGCCGAACCTGGGGGACGAAGGCCCTGGGATCGGCTGGGCAAAGGACCTCTGGACCTTCCCGCGCTACGCCGACTACCTGAGGGCCGCCGCGATCCAGATCCGCAGGTACGCGCCGGGCACCCTGGTCGTGGGTCCGGTCACCTCCAGCCAGCCGAACGGCCGGACGGTGGACGTCTTCCGCCAGCTCGAGGAGGTGGTCTACCCGGACGGGCCGGCGTCGTCGTTCCTCGACGTGGTCTCCTTCCACGGCAACGCCCGGGACGACCAGTCGGTCCTGGACCTGCTGTCGCAGATCGAGGACCAGCTCGGCATCTTCCAAGGGCGCAACCCGTCGAACCTGGTCAAGCCGGTCTGGCTGACCGAGCTGGGCTGGCGGGTCGGTGGCGGGGTGAGCGAGGAGACGCAGCGCGACCGGGTGCGGAGCGCGGTCGAGGCGCTGACCGGGTCCGGCGGCTACCTGCCGGGCTGCGAGCTCTGTCCGGGGCCGCCCCTGAACAGCCTGTTCAAGTGGACGGCGGTCTTCCTCTACAAGGACATGGACTCCGGGGGCGAGACGCGGGGGATCTACCGGGAGGACAAGACCAGGCGGCCGGTGGTCACGGACTACCTCGCGCGCCTGCCGTTCCCGGCCCGGCACCCGAACCAGGGCTATGCGCCGATCCTGTTCCGCTGCAAGGGCACGACGTGCCAGCTCATCAGCACGGCGGTGGAGCCGGGCGTGAGCCTGCGCTACCAGTACCATTGGGACTTTGGGGATGGAACGGTGGCGACCGGCCGGGTGGTGACCCACACCTTTCCGGACAAGGGGCAGTACTACGTGGTCTCGGGGGTGGAGGACGGCTCGGGGCCGGTGGCGAGCGACGTGCGGTTGATCCACGTCAAGTGACGTTTGACCTCCGTGGAAGGAATGCGTACACTCTCCTGCGCGTTTTCGTCGGGGCGTAGCGCAGCCTGGTAGCGCACCTGCCTTGGGCGCAGGGGGTCCCCAGTTCAAATCTGGGCGCCCCGATACCGACAGCGCCCCGGGTCTCGCCGGAACCGCGAACAACGGCTGCCTGTAGCTCAGTTGGATAGAGCGGCGGCCTTCTAAGCCGCGGGTCGGGGGTTCGAATCCCTCCAGGCAGGCCAAGCTTTCCACCGCGTTTCACCAACGCGCCCTTAGCTCAGCTGGATAGAGCGACAGCCTCCGGAGCTGTAGGTCAGAGGTTCGAATCCTCTAGGGCGCACCACCTAATTCCTTCCAAAATAAGCACTTAGCTCAGTTCGGGGCGATAGCTCCATACGGCTGGAGTACGCCGGGGGCGCACCGGGGGCGCATCAGGATCAGATCCGCGCCCCCCGACTACGTGGCTCAGGCGAAGATTCCAGAAGGGTCTCGGATAATTCAGCGAATGCTGGAGGAGTTCGGCTATGCTTGTAACGGAAAGTAACAACGGCCCCAGCGGGGGTGGTCGCCCCCACCGGAGCCTAGCCGAGCAAAGGAGCCTAGCCAATGCCCGACCGTGTGGAGTGTACACCCAGTCCCGTAGCGCCCCCTGACGCACCGCAGCCACCCGCTCTACCTCCGATCCTCGATCCCGCCGCGTGGGAAGACTTCCCCGTCTTCCGAGAAACCTTCTTGGCCTTCTTCACCGAGCCGCCCTCCAACACTGCCCTCCGAATCTTCGGCCGTCTCTTCCACGAGCTAGTTCTGGAGTATTACCACCACTGGCCCAACTGGCCCGAGGGGGTCACCGCGACGGAGCTACGCGCCGCGCTCGCCGATCTCCGGCACCTCGAAGGCTACCTCGGTGCCGTGGGGAGGGAGCACCAGGACGCTTCTCTCTCGGAGTCGGACACCGCCCTCTCCGTTCTCGCCGGTCGGCTCGCGAAGGAGCTTTCCCGTGTCGCGGACGAAATCGAGCAGGCGCTCGGGGGGAGGGCGTAGCGATGGCACGCTCAAAACGAACGGCGTACTCGGTGAGCGCCGACATCCTCCAGTCGCTTCGATGGTCCACGATGGCGAACCACCTCGGGTTCCGCTCCGTCGCGGCTTGGCTCACGTCCCTCGCGGAGAACGGAGTCCACGACTTCGATGACGCGATCTACACGATGTCTCGCCGCCGGAAGGAGTTGTACGCGATCTCGGAAGAGGAAGAGCGCGAGAAGCCCCTTAAGGTCAACGTGCGGCGAGCCTACCGGGTAGAGTTGGACCGGCTCTTCCAACTCGCGCTCTCGGTTCCCGAGCTACAGGCGAGCAACCAACGGGTCTTTATGGACAAGGGGGAGTTCAACCGCTGGCTCTTCGAGGTCATGAACACCGTGACCCTAGTCGCCGAGCGGAGGGGCCGCATCCTGGGCTTCCTGTACGCGACGCTGGAGGAGACTTCGGCCCGAATCGTCTTCCTCGCCGTCCTTCCGGAGTACCGGCGGCGGGGGATCGGCACGGCCTTACACCACGAACTCAAGGTCCATATCCCTCGGGAAGTGGCCTTCGTAGGCATCTACGCGCTACTCGATAGCCCGGTGATCCCCTTCCTCGAAAAAATCGGGTACCTTCCGGGTAAGCAGTATCTATGGATGGACCGCTACGCGTGATCTCTATTTAAGGGCCAGTA
>DATANP010000202.1:0-7505 GCA_036266195.1 Thermoanaerobaculia bacterium
TGCGGCCGAGCGCGCCTCCGGGATGGTGCATCGCGAAGTCGTCGGTCGCGAACCCGCGCACGTCGAGGAGCGCCATCGCGAGCGCGTCGCCCAGCGCGAGCGTGGCCGTGGTCGAAGCCGTGGGGGCCAGGTTCAGCGGGCAGGCCTCGCGGTCGATCGCCACCGGCAGGTGGACGTCCGAATGGCTGGCGAGCGGCGAGGCGGCGTTGCCGGTGATGGAGATCAGCGGCACGCCGAGGCGCTTGAGGGTCGCGACCAGCTTGAGCAGCTCCTCGGTGGTGCCCGAGTAGGAGGCGGCGAGGACCACGTCGCCGGCCACGATCATCCCGAGGTCGCCGTGGACCGCCTCGGCCGGGTGGAGGAAGAGCGACGGCGTGCCGGTCGAGGAGAGGGTCGCCGCGATCTTCTTCATGACGATCCCGCTCTTGCCCATGCCGGTGCAGACCACCCGGCCGGCGCAAGACCGGAGCAGCTCCACGGCGCGGTCGAAGCGCTCGTCGAGCTGCGGGATCACACCGCGGACCGCCGCGGCCTCGGTCTCCAGGACCTCGACGGCGACCTGGCGCGCGGTCCTCATCCTGACACCAGGGTCCGCCGGATGGCGATCAGCGAGCGGAGCAGCGCCTCGGCGCGCTCGGGCGGAAGCTGGACGGCCTTGTCGGAGAGCGCGCGGTCGGGCTCCGGGTGGACCTCCAGGAACAGGCCGTCGGCGCCCGCGGCCACGGCCGCCCGGGCCAGAGGCTCGGCGAAACGGCGCGCGCCTCCACTCTCGGTCCCGGCTTCTCCGGGGAGCTGGAGCGAGTGGGTCACGTCGTAGATCACCGGGATGCCGTCGTCCTGCATCATGGCGAAGCTGCGCATGTCCACGACCAGGTTGTGGTACCCGAAGGAGGCGCCGCGCTCGGTGACCGTCACCCGGTCGTTGCCCGCCTTGCGGGCCTTTTCCACAATCTTCAGCATGTTGTCCGGAGCCATGAACTGGCCCTTCTTGATGTTGACCGCCCGGCCGGTTTCGGCCGCGGCCACCACGAGATCGGTCTGGCGGCAGAGGAAGGCCGGGATCTGGAGCACGTCGCAGACCTCGGCCGCCGGGCCGCACTGGCTCACCTCGTGGACGTCGGTCAGCACCGGCAGGCCGGTCTCTTCCTTGACCATCCGCAGGATCGGCAGACCCTTTTCAAGGCCAGGGCCGCGCTCGGTGTCGATCGAGCTGCGATTCGCCTTGTCGAACGACGACTTGAAGACCAGGGAGAGGCCGAGGCGCTCCGCCATGGCCGCCAGGATGTGGGCGGTCTCCAGCGTGCGCTCCTCGCTTTCGATCATGCAGGGGCCCGCGATGACAGGCAGGTCCCCATCCCCGCCGACCAGAATGCCGGGGGCCAGCTCGACGATCGGACCCCTCACCCCCTGGCCCCCTCTCCCATCCCCTCCCGTCCCCCGGGAGAGGGGGGACGCAGGCCGGCAGTCGTAATGGACAGGTTCCCCCTCTCCCGGTCGGGTGGGAGTGCGGTGGGAGAGGGGCTCAGGGGGTGAGGGGCCATCAACCCTCCACCCGGATCTCCGAACCGATGCCGGTCGGAACTTCGGTCACCGACGACTCCACGGTCGCCCGCTCCTTCTCCCGGCGCTGCTGCTCGGCCAGGGCCGCGGCGATGTAGGAGACGAACAGCGGGTGCGGCTCGGTCGGCTTCGACTTGTACTCGGGGTGGAACTGGCAGCCGAGGAACCACGGGTGGTCCGTCAGCTCGACCATCTCCACGAACTTGCCGTCAGGCGACAGGCCCGAGATGATCAGGCCGTGCTCCTTGAGGGTGCCGAGGTATTTCTGGTTCACCTCGTAGCGGTGGCGGTGGCGCTCGCTGATCTCCGGCAGGTTGTTGTAGATGCGGCGCGCGAGCGTCCCCTCCTGCAGCTTGCAGGGGTAGGCGCCGAGCCGCATGGTGCCGCCCAGCTCCTCGACGCCGAGCAGGTCGCGCAGCTTGTAGATGACGGCGTGCTCGGTGTCCGAATCGAACTCGGACGAGGTCGCGTCCTTGATGCCGCAGACGTTCCGGGCGAACTCGATCACCATGCACTGCATGCCGAGGCAGATGCCGAAGAACGGCACCCGGTGCTCGCGGGCGTAGCGGATGGAGCGGATCTTCCCCTCGGTGCCGCGCTGGCCGAAGCCGATCGGTACGAGGAGCGCGTCCACCTCGAACAGCCCGCGCGGCCAGGCGCGGCTCTCCTCCAGCTCCTCGGCGTCGATGTAGACCAGCTCGACCCGGGCATCGTTCGCGATACCGCCGTGGAGCAGCGCTTCGTTGAGGCTCTTGTAGGCGTCCGGGAACTCGACGTACTTGCCCACGATCCCGACCCGCACGTGATGGTGGGGGTTCTTGATCCGCGCCACGAGGCTCTCCCAGCGCGAGAGGTCGCGGTCGTAGTGGGGCAGGTTCAGCAGCTCGAGGAGGATGTCGTCCATGCCCTCGCGACAGAACATGAGCGGCACCTCGTAGATCGTGGGCACGTCGCGGGCCGCGACCACGGCCCGGGGGTCCACGTTGCAGAACAGGGCGATCTTCTTCTTCATGTCCTCGGGCAGCGCGCGGTCCACGCGGCAGAGCACGATGTCGGCCGAGATGCCGATCTCGCGCAGCTCGCGGACCGAATGCTGGGTCGGCTTGGTCTTGAGCTCGTCCGCGGCGGCGATGTAGGGCACCAGGGTGAGGTGGACGTTGACCGCGTTGCCGCGGCCGACCTCCTGGCGGAACTGGCGGATGGCCTCCAGGAACGGCAGCGACTCGATGTCGCCCACGGTGCCGCCGATCTCGCAGATGACGACATCATTATCGCCGGCCACCCGGCGCAGCCCTTCCTTGATCTCGTCGGTGATGTGGGGCACCACCTGGACTGTCTTGCCGAGGTAGTCGCCGCGCCGCTCCTTCTCGATCACCGAGGAGTAGATCTTGCCGGTGGTGTAGTTGTGGCGCTTGCTCGGGACCATGTGGGTGAAGCGCTCGTAGTGGCCGAGGTCGAGGTCGGTCTCCGCGCCGTCGTCCGTCACGAAGACCTCGCCGTGCTGGTAGGGCGACATGGTCCCCGGATCGACGTTCACGTAGGGGTCGAACTTGAGCAGGGTGACCTTGAAGCCGCGCGCCTCCAGGATGGCCCCGATGGAGGCGGCGGCCACCCCCTTGCCCAGGGAAGAAACGACCCCGCCGGTGACGAAGATGTACTTGGTTGCCATGGATGATCTCCTCGGTTCGGCGATTGATTTCGGTCGGTTCGTCAGGCTTGTCCCAGCAAACGCTCGACGCGCTCCAGGTCTTCCCGGGTGTCCACTCCCGGAGAGGCGCGCTCGGCGCGGAGCACCCGGATGCGCAGGCCGTTCTCCAGGGCGCGGAGCTGCTCCAGCGATTCGCTCCGCTCGAGGGGTGTCTGCGGCAGCGACGCGAGGCGGAGCAGGGCCTCGCGCTGGTAGCCGTAGATGCCCAGGTGCTTGAGCGGCGCCGTGCCCCCCTCCTGTCGCGGGAACGGGATCGCGGACCGGCTGAAGTACAACGCGTACCCGGCCAGGTCGAGCACGACCTTGACCGCGTTCGGGTTCCCCATCTCTTCCGGTGCCGCATCGGCCGCCAGCGTGACGACCGGATCGCCGGGGTTTTCCGCCAGGTGGAGCGCGATGCGCGACACCGCCTCGGGATCGATCAGCGGCTCGTCGCCCTGGATGTTGACGACGGCCGAGGCGTTCCACCGGCGGGCGGCGTGCGCGATGCGGTCCGTACCGCTGGCGCACTCGGGCGGGGTCATCTCCCACTCGCCGCCGAACCCCTCCACGGCCTTCGCGATCCGCTCGTCGTCGGTCAGGACCACGATCCGGTCGAGCCCGCGGGCCCGTGAGACCCGCTCGTACACGTGCTCGATCATCGGCCGTCCAGCGATCGGCAGCAGGGGCTTGCCCGGCAGCCGGGTGGACGCGTAGCGGGCCGGAATGGCGCCGACGATTCCGTTGAAGGTACCCGCGCTGTTCTGGTCGGAGGACGCGGAGGGGTGCACGACCGAATCTAGAACGATCGGCCCTGGGGTGTCAATTGAGGCTCCCTCTCCCCCGGCACGGGGGAGAGGGCTGGGGAGAGGGGGAATGGGATCAAAATGTTATTCTTCGCCCCCGCATGCGCAGCCCTCGCTTCCTCCTTGTACCTCTTCTTATGCTTGCCCTCGCAGGCTGCGGTGGGGAGGACTCCGGCGACGTCCGTCTTCTCCTGGATGGCGAGCACGCAGCAGACGCCCTGGTCGAGGACCGCGCGATCTCCCGGCCTCCGGCGCTCGGCGGCAACCGCTTCCTCTCCGGATGGTGGCCGTCCAAGAAGGGCGGAGAGCTGCTGTTCCGACCCGAGCCGCCCCGGGCACGGCTCCAGATCGTCAACCTGGGAAACACCGCCCGGACCCTGTATCTCGATCTCAAGCAGGCACCCGCAGCATCCAGCAAGGTGCGGGTGAAGGCCGCCGGCCGCGACCTGGGTGCCTTTCCGCTGGCCGATCCGACCGAGATCCGGCTGCCCGCGGATCTGCCCGAGGGGCGCGTCAACCTGGACCTCGCCTTCGAGGCCGACGTCCGCGTCCTGGGCGCCGGGGTGCGCCCCGCGCTGCCGGCCGGCAAGGTGGCCAGCCGTGGCGCCGACATCGTCCAGTCCGGCGACTCGATGGTCGATATCGTACGCCGGGTGACCCCCGGCACCGAGCTGACCGGCACGTTCGTGCCTCCGGATTCCCCGGAGAAGGGCCAGAGGTTCGAGATCACCGTCCTCCTCGAGGATGGCAGCCCGGTGCGCCGCTTCGCCTGGAGCCCCAGCTTCTGGAACCGGCTGCTCGGAAGGAAGACGATCGAGCTGCCCCTCGGCGAGACCGACGGCTGGGTGCGCATCCGCCTCCGGGCCCGCGGCGCCGGACCGGCCGCGACCTGGAAAAAGCTGGGCCTACGCGGGGGACAACCCGGCGGTAGAGTGGAGTCGGTCCGGACCGTCCAGGACGTGAAGGCTTCGATGCCCCGGCTGGTCATCGTCTATGTGATGGACGCCCTGCGGGCCGACACCGTCGGCGCCCTCGGTGGCCCCGCGGGCATCTCGCCGACCTGGGACCGCCTGGCGGGCGAGGGGATGCTCTTCCGCAACCACCGCAGCGTGGCGCCGAACACCATCCCCTCGACCAAGGCGTTCTTCACCGGCCACCCCTTCGTGGACCGCGGAGGCTGGAAGCTGCTGCCCGAGGACGGCCCGACCCTGGCCGAGATGTTCCGGGCCGCGGGCTACCACACCGGCCTGTTTTCGGGGAACGTCTACGTCAGTCCGGCCTACGGCACGGACCGGGGCTTCGAGCACGTGGCCGAAGAGGTCCTGATCGACGAGTACAGCGCGGAAAACAAGCCGCCGTTCAACGACAACGCCGCCCGCGCCCAGGCCGCCGCCCTGAAGTGGCTCACCTCGCTGCCGAAAGGCGAGCGGGCCTTCCTCTATATCCATACGATCCACCCCCACAACCCGTACGACCCGCCGGAGCCGTTCCGCTCGCGCTACACCGCGGGCATCCCGTCCAGCATCGACGGCAGCACCGAGACGCTCTGGGACATCAAGCAGAAGCGCCGGGCCGCGACCGCGGCCGACCGCAAGCGCCTGCGCGGTCTGTACAATGGCTCGTTCGCCTACAACGACGCCGAGCTGGCCGGCTTCGTCGAGCAGCTCGCGGCCTGGGCGCCCAAGGAGGAGACCCTGCTCGCGCTGACCGCCGACCACGGCGAAGAGCACTTCGAGCACGGCGGCATCCTGCACGGATTCACGCTCTTCGAGGAGCAGCTCCGCATCCCGCTCCTGCTCTGGGCGCCGGGCCGGATCCGGCCCTCGCGGGTCGATCAGCGCACGGACACGCTCGATCTACACAGGACGCTCGTGGACCTCTGCGGGCTCAAGGAAAAGGAAGGGGCCCCCGGCCGCCAGCTCCTGCGGGTGGCGCAGGGCGAGACCGGCGACTACATCCACAGGGCCGCGGCCTCCAGCGTGCGCGGCGGGATCTACTCCGCGCTGCACGGCCGCTGGAAGGTGGTCTGGGCGCCGAGGACCGGAGTCTCCTGGGGCCAGGGCGACGCGCTTGGCCGTTCGCGCGAACCAGAGTACCTTTTTGACCTGGAGAAGGACCCGGGCGAGCAGGTCAATCTGGCCGGCGACGGCGACCTGGAAGCCGCCTGGCTGCGCGAGCGGCTCCTCGCCTGGGTGAAGAAGAACCGCGGCGCCAGTGCTCACCCCGAGGAGCAGCCCGTGGATCAGAAGACTCTCGAACGGCTCAAGGCGCTCGGATACGCCAATCCATGAGAGCCTCACCCCCTGTCCCCCTCTCCCCTCTCCCGCCCTCCCAACCCCGGGAGAGGGGGTACGTTTCTGAGGCGATCTTGCCTCGGCTTGGCCTCACCGCCCCAGGCAGGTTCCCCCTCTCCCGGCGGGGGCCTGGGCGGGAGAGGGGAGAGGGGGACAGGGGGTGAGGTTCACCTGGCTCCGGATCTCCCTGCTGCTCGTCGTGGGCGTGCTGCTGCTGGCCGCCGCTACCCGGATCGTGTCGGCCGTGGTGGCGCGGGTGACCGTGCCCACGAGCGGAGCGGAGTGGATCTGGGTGGAGAGGAGCCGCACCGACAGCAGCCCGGCCGCCTTCTATGCCGTCCGCGATTTCTTCCTCGACGAAGCGCCCGGCCGCGCCCGGCTCCTGATCCTGGCCGATCCGGAGTACGTCCTCACCCTGAACGGCAAACGGATCGGCTCCGGCCAGTACCAGCCGGGCGGCCCGGCGCGGCTCGACGTCTACGAGGTCGGAGACCTCCTGGTCGCCGGAGGCAACCGGCTGCTCGTCGAGCTGAGGAGCGACCGCGGCGCCGGCGGTCTTCTGGCGGCGCTCCAGGACGGCAAGGGCAAGACCCTGGTTCGCACTGATGGCGACTGGCGGATCGTGACGCGCCACCACTTCGGCCTGGTCCGCGGGCTGCTCCCGATCGGTCCGGACGACGATCTGGAAAGCCTGCCGGCGTTCACCTGGGGTGCGCCGCCGACCGGACGCTGGGGCCGGCCCGAGGTCGGCCCGGTGCTGCCCCGCCTGACGGAGCTGATGCAGGGCGCGCCGGTCACGGCCCGGCGCCTGCCGTCCCGGCCAATCCCGGGCCTGCCCCTCACCTCCGCCCGTTTCGTGGCCCTGTTCGACTGGGGCCGCGAGGTCACCGGCTACCTGACCCTTCAGATGCCGGTCGGCGAGGGTCTGAGAAAGGCCCTTCTCTTCACCGGCGACCAGCCGCCCGACCCTCTGCGCGATCACCCGGCGGGAGCGGTCCTCGCCATGACCGGCCGCCGCTCCTGGACCGACGCCCAGGCGAAACGCTTCCGCTATGCGCTGGTGATCGGCGACCGTCCGATCTCCGCGCGGGTCCTCCCGGTCGATCCGAAGCGTTCCGCGGGCCGGATCATGGACCCCGCCGACACCACGGCCGGCGG
>DATANP010000203.1:0-20274 GCA_036266195.1 Thermoanaerobaculia bacterium
TACATGGAACACGAGGAAACTCTATAATAAACCTTGCACCCTTATTGCTGCCCGCGACACCGGCCTGCGAGAGTCGTATGGTTCCACCATTCTTTTCTGTCAAACCCTTACTAAGATAAAGACCATATCCCCTACCTGGGCCACCGCGCGTCGTAATACCTTCCTGAAAAATAACTTTCTCAAGCTCTGAGCTAATACCGTGCCCATTATCCTGTATAGTAACCTCGACTATATCCTTATGGTCTCCCGCTGAACTAGCACGGTTAATAGTCTCGACTAGAAGCCTCCCGTTCCCCTGAGGAAACGCGTCGAAGGAATTACGCAGAAGATTGATAAATATTTGTATCAGCTCGAAGGGTACGCATCTTACGCAACAGTTTCCGTAATACCTTATATCAAATCTAACGTTTTCGTCCCGCGTTTCCTTGACTGCCATGATCGCAGTTTGTAGAAGCGTATTTACACTGGTTACAACTTCTTGTACTACAGCCTCTTGTCGTTTATAAGATATATTGTCGCTTGCGGAATGAGCCGCCTGTTCGAATAAGTGCAGCGCATTAGAGGCTTCCATTATAGCCTCAATCCTGTACAAAGCAAACTGTAAATTCGCTGCGTACTGAGATAGCCTTCCCTTCAGACTTGGCTCCTTCAGCATTAGACTAACCTGGACAATCATTTGTCCTACAGGCGTACCCAACTCATGAGCGATTCTGCCGACAGTTTTTCTTGCAGCAATGGCACTCGCCTCTTGTTCTCGCGCCCTCGTCGCCGCACTAGAGAACACATCCAAAAAACCGAAAATCGCAAACACCTTAGCTGCCAAACCTAAAAAAAATCCCAATGCGGCGACTACTCTAAGCGCCTTTTCTGATAAATCGACTGTGAAAAAATGGAGGGGTTGTATCATGGCATACGTAGTCAAGGCAATAAATAGTGTTCTGTTGCCTCGAATAAAACCAGCCCCTGACGATTCGTGCTCATCTAGATCTCGAAAGAAAATTGCCAGCGCCAACAGAGCGTAAAGATCAACTAGAACGTCTGGTAGTGCGGCCACCAAAAAATAAGGATAATGTTGAGGCAATAGAACGTAAAAAATCTCCACCCAGAGCATAGAACCGGCCACCAATGCTATTATTGCGTGGTCGGTAAGTCGGCGAAGGAAAACATGCCCAGAAGATTTCGAGAATCTCGCGGCCAACCAGAAAAAACCACTGCTCACGAATACAAGGGGGATTTCGAACCCCCTCGCTGTCTCGGCTGATATTCCACACTTCCGGGCCAGAATTGAATAATGGTTGTGCACGAGCAGATAACATAAGTTAAATATCCAGCCAAGCGCTACGAACGAGAATGCCTTGAGCCGGAAAGCTCGGTATGCCTGAAAAGCCAGCAGCACAAGAATCAGCACCACTGGATACTGCATAACGATGACGTTGTTTATTAGTTGTTCTGACATAGAACGACTCGCCCGTGTCTCTAGTCTCCAGAGGCGGCGTCATGGTGTATGCACTAGCAAGTTAACAAGATATCGAGGAATCGTCCGCCTGTCAAGAAATTAAAATCAAGCTATATGTGGATGTGACATCTTTCTCGGCTCCATAGCGGTGCCCGGAAAGGGTAACAGGATTCAGGAGAGACTCAGGCGCAGCCAAGGCGGCCCGGGAAAAGTGCTGCCAGAGTCTCGAAGGAAGCGGAAGAGAAAGAGAGGCGGAACCAAGGCGGTGGAAACCACCTCTCTCGCTTCTCGGTCGCCTAACTCTACTTTGTCAGATTCCAGAACCTCTTGAATCCAGGGTGCTTGGCAGGCATAATAGGGTCCGAATGAAAGTGACTCTGGTAGCTTCCACATGCCACCCCTGAAAGGTTCGTAGCCGGAAGGAGGAAAGACGTGCCCCCGGAAAGGGTGACAGAGAGTTCAGGAGAGACTGAGGCACAACCAAGGCGGCCAAAGACCGCCCCGGTCGCCTTCGAGCCCCTCTTGCGGCCCGACTACCAGAGTAGTTTTAGGGAAATCGTCCCTGCCGAGGGCCGCTCGCCTCATAGAAATCCCCCTGGCTAGCCCGAATCTCCTCGGCAAAGCAGACCTCTCCCGCTCACGTCCAAAGAGGACGTCAATTTGGAAGAGGCTGAGGGTCCGGTGAAGCCACTCCGCTATGGCGGCAGGGCTCTTACGAACGGCAAACCCGGCGGAAACGAGCCCACCGGGAATCTCGCCGAGCGGTCACCCTGCTTGAGCAGCTCGGCCGCATCCCGGAACGCGGCCAAGAAGAGGGAGTAGGCGTCCCTCAGGCTGTTCCGGATAGCCTTGCTCGCCGCATGGAACCGCGGCGCCGACGATTTCTTGGTCTTGTTCGGCCGGGTATGGGGGGCCCTGCCGGAGCACAGCTCCGACGCCCAAGACAGGAAGTCCTCTCTCCATCCGGGCCACTCGCGCATCGAGCTCAATCTCTTCCACCAACTCGGCTACCCGTTTCTGGTACGCCTCCGGCGAGAGGTGCTCCCAACAGGGCAGGCGGCTCAGGACGAAGGTCTCCTCCGTGGCGTAGGTCAGACGTCCAAACTCCTCGCCTCGATTGCGGGCGGCGTACTCCTGAGTCCGGTCGAACCAGTAGCCTTTGAGCGGAACGTCCTCCAGGATCGACCGCGCCGCATGAACTCCCGGCCAGTCGAGCACTCGCTCCACCAGGTTCTCCTTGACTCCATGAGAGAGGATGTACCGGAAGCGTTCCACCTGGGCCGCCTCCTCGTCGCTGACCACGATCGCGGTGTAGCGCCTCGCCCAGAACTCATCAAGGGACGGAAAGAGGTCCGAAGGAAGGTGCCGAAAGGTGCCGAAGACTTGACGGCCCCATGGGTTCTTTAGCCTTCAACAGGGAACGTGACGTTCCCCGCATCCGGCGGCTCGCCGGATGCGTTAACCGAGCCGCCGGATGCTTCCGGCAGTCCGCCGGACGCGGAAACCGGGCCGGTTTCTCCTTCCGGCGGCTCGCCGGATGCTTCAACCGAGCCGCCGGATGCGTCAACCAGGCCGCCGGATGCTTCCGGCAGTCCGCCGGACGCGGAAACCGGCCGGTTTCTCCTTCCGGCAGCTCGCCGGATGCTTCAACCGAGCCGCCGGATGCGTCAACCAGACCGCCGGATGCTTCCGGCAGTCCGCCGGACGCGGAAATCGGCCGGTTTCTCCTTCCGGCAGCTCGCCGGATGCTTCAACCGAGCCGCCGGATGCGTCCACCAGGCCGCTGGATGTTTCCGGCAGTCCGCCGAACGCGGAAACCAGCCGGCTTCTCCTTCCGGCGGCTCGCCGGATGCTTCCAACCAGCCGCCGGATGCGTCAACCCGAGCCGCAGGCCGGGTCAACCTCGAGGCACCAACACCACCCGCCTATGGCGCAGTCTCACGAAACGGCATGCATCTTGCTTCCTTGTTACCGTGGAGCATCCGGCGCGGTGCCTACCTCACAAACCTAACGACTCCAGCAACTTAGGGCACCGCGAGAAGCGGGAGGTGCCCTATGAAGATCGCTCCGATCGCACTCCTTCTGTTGGCCCTGGCGATCCCCGCCACCGCCGACATTCCGTTCGCCGCATCCATCCATCCGAACCCTGTCGGCGGTCCCGACGTCGATCTCGGCTTCTTCTTCGACTCGCTCTCGCCCTACGGCAACTGGGTCCAGACCCCGGCGTACGGCTGGGCCTTCGTGCCGGACGTGGCCACGACGACCTGGCGCCCGTATACCGATGGGCAGTGGCTGTACACCGACGCGGGTTGGACCTGGATGTCGGAGGAGCCCTTCGGTTGGGCGACGTATCACTATGGAAGGTGGGACCTGAATCCGGACTACGGCTGGATGTGGGTCCCGGGCGACGAGTGGGCTCCGGCCTGGGTCGATTGGCGAGCGACCGACGACTTCGTCGGCTGGGCGCCCTTGCCTCCCTCCTACACGGTGAGGCGGAATCTCATCCTGCCCGCAGCGGACGTGGACCTTCCCGCGGAGGCGTACGTCTTCGTGCCGGAGACCCGTTTCCTGCAGCCGCGGGTAGTGGCCTTCGCGTCGCCGCCAGGCCAGGTCCCAGGGCTGTTCCGTTCGAGCCGGCGCTTCACCCGGTTCCGGTTCGTCAACGACCGGATCATCGACGAGGGTCTTCCTTTCGTCACGGTCCAGCGGCGGATCGGCCGGCGCATTCCGCGCTACCAACTGATGGATCTCGAACCCCGGTTCTGGGGCAGTCGCCCGAGAGCGCGTGTCGCGGGCAACCGGATCGAGATCTTCCGGCCGAGGGTTCTGCGGACCGCAGTGGCGGTGCCACCGGCCCGGCCCATCGCGAGCCGGTCGGTGATGAGGGTTCACGATGCGGTGAGGGTGCGGAAGCTGGCGCGAGCCCGCGCGGCGGCCTTCAACCTGCCGGCACCGAGAGCCATTGCCGTCTCGCGGCGCGACTTTGGACACAGCCGGCGGGTCGGACCACCGGATACCCGCCAGGTGATCGTGGGCCGCGACTTCGGGCAGACCCGCGGCATTGGTAAGGGCAGGGACGTCTCGCGACCGGTAATCGGCCGCGACTTCGGCAAGAGCCATGGAATTGGAAAGGACGTCCGCAGGCAACAGCTTTCGCCCCGCCATGGCGCAAGGCTCGATTCGGGCCGCAAGGTGGAAGTCCGGCGCCAGAACGTCCGCACAAGTCGCGGCCGGCCGGAGGTCCGCCGGTCCTCGCGGAGTGCGCATTCCCCCCAGCTCAAGGTGGACAGGCATCGCTCCAGCCGCTCGACCCGAGTCTCCCCGGGTGGCCGTTCCCGCATGGAACGGCATTCAGTACGCCAGCCGAACCGAGGAGGAGGTAGCGGTGGCCGCCGGTCGAAAGGAAAAGGGTGACACCTGCCCTGCCCCGAGGCGGGCACTCCTCGGGGTTGCTCGGGCTCCCGGCCGGTTGCCCGGCCGGGGACACCTCGGGGCTAGCAGTGACAGGAAGGGGTGGTGCACCGCTCGGTGCAGATGAGCGTCGCGCCTCCGACGGCCAGTGTCAGCTCCCGTTGGCCCAGATTGCGCAGGGTCTCGCGGTTGAGCTTGAGCTTCTTCAGCTTCTTGGGCTGCTTCTCTTTCTGCATGGCGCGCTCCCTTTCGTGAGATGGTCCGGCCCAGCACCGGCTGGCCACGTCAGGGTACCACGGGGCTCCGGAGCGCGGACACCGCTGCGTCGAGAGCCGCATCGCGTTCTTTGAGGAAATCCTCGACCGTGCGCGGCACCAGGATGTCCGGTTGGACTCCTCGTCCGATGATCCCCTCGCCCACGTCGGTCGAGGTGGACACGCGGGCGGAGCCGCCTCCCGGCAGGGAGAACCCCAGGGGATCCCCGGTGCTTCCGGCGGTCGGCTCCCCGATGAGCAGGCCGCGCCGAAGATTCTTGAAAGCCTCCGCAAACACGTCGGTCGCCGAGAGAGAGCGTGGCCCGATGAGCATCGCCACGGGTTTGGTATAGCTTTCGCTCCCCATCCCCTTCCAGACCGTCGGCTTGGGCTCCCACCAGCCGCCCGGCTCTCCCCACACGCGCAGCGTCGCAATGTACTGCCGGCTTTTGAAAGGAGGTGTCGCAAAATCCTCGGCATTCAGATAGGCGAGGATGTTATAGGCCATGGCACCGCTGCCGCCGTCGTTCTGCCGGACGTCGAGGATCAGACCGTCGCTGCCCCGGATCTCGGAAAGGTGCGCCTCGATCTCCTTCGGCACGTCCTCGCTGTTGAAGGTGTTGATCGCGACGTAGGCGATGTTCCCGTCGAGCATCCGGAATTCGACCAGCGGCAGCGCCGTCGCGTCGGGGCGAGGGCCGCGGGCAAGCTGCTTTTCGAACACGCGGCCGTCCTTCGATCGGAACTGGACGGTCACCGGCCGGTCCCGCGGCCCCGCCAGCAGGCCGTAGGAGTAGACCTCGACCTCGATGTGCTGCGGCGAGTTGCTCGTGATGTAGGGCCGGCGTTTCGCCGCGTATTCATGAACGGGCAGGCCGTCGATCTTCAGGATTTCGAGCCCCGCGGTGATTCCTTCCGCTTCGAGCGCCTTGCTGTTCACGCGGGTGATGAAGACCCGGTTTTCGATGAGATCGATGCGCAGGGGAACGTCGGCCTCCATGCGCTCGGCAAGCTCGGCCGGCAGGAACACGTCGGAATGCCCGTCCTTCAGGAGCGCGCACATCTGCTGGAGAACGCGGTAGTACTCGTAGGTGCTCGTGGTCGCCCGGACTTTCGGAATGAAATCGATGAAGGTCTTGTCCCAGTCGAGGTCGGGCACTTCCGCGAAACGCGGGAAGTTCATCTTCACTTCCATCCAGAACCGGCTGAGACCGGCGATCTTCGCGTTCTCGTCCAGGTTCTCTCGAAATGGAAACGGAGCCTTCCAGGCCTCCGCAGTGGCCCAGATGATGCCGTCGTGCTCCAGGATCTCCTTGCGGGACGGCTGCTTCGAGTCCTGGGCGCTCACGTTGGCCGTGACGAGCAGCGCGAGCAGGAACCCTGGCCCGATAGAGAGCTTCTTCACAGAACCCTCGCTTTCTGGATGACTGCCTCCCGGTTTACGTGAGCCGGGCCCAGAAAGTTTGGGCGGCGCCGGACGACCGGCGCCTCTTCCTCATCTCTTCTTGACGCACGCGTTCACGGCGTTCGACCACTCATACGGGTAGCCGTAAACCCCATCCAGGAATGGCGCGGGCATCCAGAGGCATTTGTCTCCCATCTCCATGCCGGTGGAGTCATACCAGGCGTTGAAGAGCGGATCGGTCACGGTTGCACGCGTCGAGTTGGCGACAAAGTGCTCCTGGTTCTGCGCCGCCGTCCAGCCCGCGATCTGGCAGCCCGCGCAGCTCGCATAGGGTTGGACTGTGTATTTCACCGCGGTCGCGCCGCTGCCGTAGAAGTTGTGGTAGGTGCAGTACGCGAGGGCAGGGCCGCCGCAGGAGGTGCCCGAGCCGTAGGATGAATAGGAGGCCGAGGGCAGGAAGACCTCGTAAATCGTGCTGGAGTCGAAGGCGTGGGTAGCCAGGTAGCGCTGGATCTCGGCCCTCACGGCAGTGTCGGTGACGTTCGTCGGCGGCGTCGAGGTGTCGAACCAATCGGCGGTTCCCGCCGCAAGGTTCGACAGTTGGATGTACTGTCTCACTCCGCCCACGATCTGGTAATACTGCGTGATCACATTGTATTCGGGAGACGTACCGAACTGGTTGCGAAAGGCGGTCAACGACTGGGCATAGATGTAGTCGGGGGACGCCGGGTTCGCGAAGCTCGGCCCCCAGAAGATGTCGACCACTTTGGCCACGACGATCACGGGCCCGCCATGATAGGTGACAGCCGCCCCCGCATCCATGGCGAAGCCGAACAGGCAACACGACAGTACCAGAGCACAGAAAAGCTTGGTTTTCATTGCATTCTTCCTCCATGAGGAAAAGAGGCGAACGACTGGCAAGAGGGACGAAATCTCACCCGACTGCGAGTGGCTCTATAGAGTGAGGTGCATGGAGGGTCGAAATGCGGGCCGGGCAGTGGACACCCATGGCCCGCCTTCGATAGCCTGAGGCCATGAACGCCAATCCCGCCGATCTCTTCGTTCAGGACATCCGGATCCAGGCCCGCAAGCTCAAGGAGCTCGCGGACAAGGCCATGGCCCAGGTGCACGATGAGGACCTCACCGTCGTCCTCGATCCCGAATCGAACAGCATTGCCATGATCGTCCAGCACCTGGCCGGCAATCTGCGCTCGCGGTGGACCGACTTCCTCACTTCCGACGGCGAGAAGCCGGACCGCCACCGCGACGCCGAATTCGAAGCCCACGAGGGCACCAACCGCAGCGGTCTCCTGGCCGCCTGGGACCAGGGGTGGGGCCGCCTGTTCTCGACCCTCGACGGTCTCACGGCCGAGGACCTCGGGAAGACGGTCCATATCCGGTCCGAGCCCCACTCCGTGGTCCAGGCCGTCAACCGCGGATTGACGCACGCGGCCTATCACGTGGGCCAGATCGTGCTGCTCGCGAAGCACTTCGCCTCGGCGGACTGGAAGACGCTCTCCATCCCGCGCAAGCAGTCGCAGCAGTTCAACGAGGCGATGCGCCGGCGCGAAAGCTAGAAGGCGAAGCGCAGCTCGGCCCGGACGGAGTCGCCGTCGACCGCCTGGCGTGCGGCCGGACGGTCGGCCTCGACGTCGAGCCACTCGACGCCGGCGCGCCAGTGCTCGTCGACCGGCACGAGCACGGCGAGAGTCCAGGCGCGGCCGTCCTCCCGGTTGTCGTCGAGCGCCGTCGAGTCACGGTCCTCGATCCGGAAGTCGTCGTAGCGCACCGTGGCGCGCCAGGTGCCAAAGTCCCGCGTGAGCAGGACGTAGAAGGTGTCGAAGAGGATGTCCACCGCCGCCTCGGATCTTCCCCCGGGTGGCGCGAAGCCCATCTTCGACGTGCCGGTCCCCCACTCGCCGATGAGGCGCAGGCCGGCCGGCAGCCGGGTCTCCGCGGAGAGCCAGCGGAAGTCGGTCTCCCAGGCGTACTCCTCGCCGTGAAGCGCGCGGTCGCCGCGGTTGAGAAAAGCGGTCACCTGGATCATCGCCTTGTCATCCGGCGCATTCCAGCGCGCCCGGCCAGCATAGCCGGGCCGGCCGTCGAGGTCGGACCCGAAGGCTTTCGACCCCCTCGCGCTCTGCCTGGGAAACTGCTCGTCAAACCTTTCGATCGGCGGCAGCGGCACGAAGCGGCCCGTGGGCGTGGGGCGATCATGAAAGGAGAACCCGCGCCAGGCGAGGAGCGTCGCGGAGGTATCGTTGCCGCCGAAGACGGTGGCGGCGAGTTGGAGCTTGTGATCGCTGAGAAAGGTTTTCCGATACGCCACGTCCACGCCGATTGGCCGGATCTCCTCGGCGATCCAACTGTTCATGGCGGACAGGGTGAGCGTGTACGGCGAGGTCCAGAGCGAATCGACGTTCTCCCGCGACGAAGGGAGGAAGAACTGGCCGGCGCGCACGGTCCACAGGTGCCACTCGCCGTCGCCGAAGCTCTTCTCCACGAAAGCCTCGAGCAACCCGGAGCCCGCCGAGGTCTCCCCGTCCTCATCCCGCCGCGCCACGCCATGGACGAAGAGGCCCCAGCCGGCATCCATTTCCCAGTCCACCGCGAGCCGGGCCTCGCCGATCGCGGACTCGACGCGATCGTCACCGCCGTCGAGCAGCTTTCCGAACCCTCCTTCGAGGAACGACGGCGCGGAGTCGAACGACCCGGCCGAGACCCGCACAACTCCGATCACGCGCGGCGCCTCGCCCAGGACAGGTACCGCGAATATCCCTGCGAATACTGCTCCCAGCAGGAACACCCCAACCGCTCTCATGTCAGCCATAGCCGTGATGATACGGGCAGGAGCGACGGACGGATCTGTCTCAGCCGAGCGGCTTGACCGTCGAGAAGGGAATGTTCGGGCTCTCCGGATTGACCATGACCTTGCGCATGGCCGGAGAGACCACCAGGTCCATGTCCTCCATGGGCACGGCGCCCAGGAGGACCTCGTCTCCCAGGACGAGAGCCCCGGTGAAGCAGGCGCGGTCTCCGAAACGGACCTCCAGCGGGCCGACGTACGGACACAACCGCTTCGACCCGTCCGCGGTCATGACCTCGCGCTCGTAGAGCTGATCCAGGCGGAGCTGAAGGGCGATGTGCTCGGGGATGCAGAGGTGCAAGGCCCCGGTATCCACAAGGGCCTTCGTCTCCACCGGGCGAAGCTCCGGCTGGCGGGAGTTTTTGAGGGTGATGGTCGTATGGACAAGGCCCATGGCTGGAATCGCCTCAACTCGGTATCACGTCGCGTCCAGTCTACACCAGGACATGAAAAAGGGGACCGGTCTCCCGGTCCCCTCCGTCTCTCTCATCAGGCGCGCGGATCGCCGCCGGTCCTAGTACCGGTAGTGGTCCGTCTTGTACGGGCCTTCCTTGGCCACGCCGATGTACTTCGCCTGCTCCTCGCGCAGCTCGGTGAGCCTGGCGTTGAGGGTGGTGAGCTGGAGGCGCGCCACCTTCTCGTCGAGCTGCTTGGGCAGGGTGTAGACGCCCACCTTGTACTCGCCCTTCTTGGTCCAGAGCTCGATCTGGGCGAGCGTCTGGTTGGCGAAGGAGGAGCTCATCACGTAGCTCGGGTGGCCGGTGCCGCAGCCGAGGTTCACGAGGCGGCCCTTGGCGAGGAGGATGATGCGCTTGTCGTCGGGGAAGATCACGTGGTCCACCTGCGGCTTGATCTCCTCCCAGGGGTACTGCTCCAGGCTCGCGACGTCGATCTCGCTGTCGAAGTGGCCGATGTTGCAGACGATCGCGTTGTGCTTCATCCGCACCAGGTGATCGTGGGTGATCACATGGTAGTTGCCCGTGCAGGTCACGAAGATGTCGCCCTTCTCGCAGGCCTCGTCCATGGTGACGACAGGGTAGCCTTCCATCGCCGCCTGCAGGGCGCAGATCGGATCGATCTCGGTCACCCACACCTGGGCGCTCAGGTTGCGCAGGGCCTGGGCGCTGCCCTTGCCCACGTCGCCATAGCCGCAGACCACCGCGATCTTGCCGGCCACCATCACGTCCGTGGCGCGCTTGATGGCGTCGACCAGCGACTCGCGGCAGCCGTAAAGGTTGTCGAACTTGCTCTTGGTGACGCTGTCGTTGACGTTGATGGCCGGGAAGCGCAGGTCGCCCTTCTTCGCCATCTCGTAGAGACGGTGGACACCCGTGGTGGTCTCCTCGGTGACACCCTGGATGGCCTCGAGCTGCTTCTTGTACCAGCCGGGCTGCTCCGCGTTGCGCTTCTTGATGGCCGAGAAGAGCACGCGCTCTTCCTCGCTGGTCGGGTGGGCCAGCACGGACGGATCGTCCTCGGCCTTGGCACCCAGGTGGACGAGCAGCGTGGCGTCGCCGCCGTCGTCCAGGATCATGTTGGCCGTGCCCTCGGGGAACTCGAAGATCTGGTGGGTGAACTCCCAGTAGTCCGCCAGGCTCTCGCCCTTGAAGGCGAAGACCGGCGTGTTGCCGGCCGCGATCGCGGCGGCGGCGTGGTCCTGGGTCGAGAAGATGTTGCAGCTCGCCCAGCGCACCTCGGCGCCGAGGGCCCTGAGCGTCTCGATCAGGACGGCGGTCTGGATGGTCATGTGCAGGGAGCCGGCGATGCGCGCGCCCTTGAGCGGCTGGCTCGCCATGAATTCCTTGCGGATCGCCATGAGCGCGGGCATTTCGCCCTCGGCGATCTGGATCTCCTTGCGGCCCCATTCGGCCAGGGAGATGTCGGCGACGCGGTAGTCGGTCTTGGTCTCGGTGGAAACAGAAGTGGCGACGGTCATGATGACCTCCTCGATCAGGCCCGGGGGACGAGACTCACCTCTATCGCACCCGGGGAGGGTTTGAGGTGAGCGCCGTTGTTCTACGGAAGGCCGGCCACGATGCCGGGGGTCCGAGCCTGGGAGGGGTCTCCTGCAACGCTCCTCGGACAGAGGTAGTTTACACCATCCGGTCCGGGTTGGCCAAACGGATCGAGCAGACGGAGGTCGTCCGGGCTACCAGCCGGCCTTCGCCGTCCTGGAGATCGCATTCGAGATGGGCCGTGCCCCGGCCGCGCCGGACCACCCGGGCATGGGCGCTGACCTGGCCATCCACGACCGGCAGGAAGTAGCTCGTCTGGAGTTGGAGCGTGGTGAAGGACTCGCCCTCTTCGGTCACCGTGGCGAGCGCGGCGCCCATGGCCACGTCGGCCAGGTCGCAGAGGATTCCTCCATGGACCGTGCCCATGGCGTTGTGGAGGCGCTTGTCGGCGGTCAGTTCGATCCGCGCCTCGCCATCCCCGAGCGACACCGGCCGGATGCCGAGAAAGGCGGTGATCGGCGCCAGCTCCAGCTCTCCCGCGAGCCACTTGGCCACGTAGTTCGAAAGTTGACTCACTTGCGACCAACCACTTTGCGTCCGAAGCGGCGCAGCCATTCGTGATCGTTGCTCTGCGGCCGGGCTCCGCTCCAGCGGGCGATCACGCGCTCCAGGCCCCGGAAGAGACCGAGACGGCCCAGCGTCTGATCGGCCCAGCCGTTGATCAGACAGTAGTTGTAGTCGTGATTCCCCTGGTGATGCTGGCTGTGGTGTTGGACCGAAAGCAGGAGGCCGCTCTTCTGGAGCAGCCGGATCCAGAACGGCTGCCGGGCACGATGCCCACATTTGTGGAAGGCCAGCATGGTGACCAGAAGAATGTTGAAGATCGTCGAGGCCAGGATCAGACAGATCGCGACCGGTCCGGGGCCGGCGAGGATCGATCCGAGGATGACCGGACCGGTGAGGATCAGCGCAATCCAGGACAGCGTGCCGGCGTCGTGGAGAAAACTGATGTGAAAGATCCGGTTCGGGTAGACGTGATGCTCGCGGACCTGGAGCACCATGCGGCGGAGAAATTCGATGTTCTCGTCGAACCAGGTATCGAACGCCCAGTGCAACAATCCGGAGACGAGATCGGCCATGTAGAAGCCGGCCAGGACCGCGAGCGCGATCCAGGGCCAGGCTGGAGCCTCGTTCCTGACGACCAGCCAGACGAGGCCGCTCAGCACGACCGCTCCGTTGAGCGACCCGCCGAGGAGGTGGAACCGGACCTCGCTCGACGTGTAGGGCTCCACCCGGAAGGCGTCAGGCGTCACGCCAGGACTCCAGGCCTGCCAGTTGGGCACTGCCCTGCGCCGGCAGTTGAAGGATCATGTGGTGAGCGCTCAGCGTGCCGGTTTCGAAAGAATTCGCGGCCGACCAGAGATAGAGCACGAACCGGCGATAGAGATGCCGGCCCCAGCGCGCGATCACCTCGTCGCGCTTCGCCTCCAGGTTTTCCGCCCATTTCTTGCAGCTCAGGAAATAGTTGTGTCGGTCGTTTTTGACCACCACCACCTCGAACGGCGTGCGCGCCACTTCCGCCAGATACTCTTCGAGGCAGAGCGGCGACGTATTGCCCTGGAACACCCACTTCGAAATGAAAGACGGCATGCCGTGCTTCGAGCCGGAGTAGGCGTCGAGGTACACGCGGCGGCCGGGCTTGAGAAGGCGTTCGTACTGCGCGAGCGTGCGGCGGTAGTCCGGAAGGTGCTCGGTCACACCGAGGTTGACGATGGCGTCGAACGGCTCGGTCTTCAGTTCGAGGAAGTGCTCCTTGATCACATTGCAGCGGGTCAGGCCGCGGCGCTGAATCAGGTTGCGCATGGTCTTTTCGGACTCGTCGGAGATCGTGATCGACGTCACGTGCACGCCCTGCTCGCCGGCGAACTCCAGGAACGAGCCCCAGCCGCCGCCGATGTCGAGCACGCGCTGGCCGGGCTTGATGCCGCAGGCGTCGAAAGCGTACCGGAACTTGCGTTCCATTCCGGCCTCCAGCGGCTCGGCGTCGTCCTCGAAAAATCCGTGGGAGTAGGCGCGCAGCTTGCGGTCGAGCCACAGCAGGAAGAACTCAGGATCGACGTCGTAGTGGCTCTTGATCCACTTCTTGTCGCTCCCGACCTGTCCAAAGAGGACGGGCGCGACGTAAGTCGCGAAAAGGTATTTGAAAGGATGGGGATCGCCGAGCACCGGCCGCAGCTTGAGCGCCGCCAGGAGGTCGCCCTCGATGTCGAGGTCGCCATCCATGTAGGCCTCGGCGATCGCGAGCTCGTCGAACGCCGACAGCGCGCCGAGGCCCTTGTCGGTGACCACCCGGACGGTGAAGGCGGGCTCGCCGTTGCCGATCGAATATGCCGAGCGGTCCTGCAGACACAGCTCGAAGGACCGGACCGGGCCGCCTTCGGCGGTCAGCTTCGCATGGCGCTGCCGCAGGTCGCGGACGAGCGGAGGATCGCCGGCCGCCGGAGAGATCGCCGTCTGAGAGAGCTCATTCATCGTCTGCCCCCTTCCGGAAAGAACCTTGATCCATCACTGTAGCGAGTCGATCCCGGAAAGTCCATGCGCCGGCTGTGGCATCATGGAGCCATGATCGGATTTCTGGGATACGCCGTCCTGCGTTCGATCTACGTGCTCCTGGCCCTGGCCGCGATCTGGGGCTCGCTGCTCTGGGGCCCGTGGCTGTCTCTGCCGCTCGCGATCGTGATGCTGCACCTCGTGACCTATATCGAGCGCTGGACCGGCCCGAGCCCGCCGGACCTGGTGACGGCTCCGGCCTGGTTCGGCCGCTGGCTCTCGCACCCCGAGGACGCGCACGGACTCCTGTTCTGCCTCCTCCACTTCGCCGCCATCGGCTCCGCGTTCTGGCTCTGGCTCCATCCGGAGGTCACCGGCTTCACCACACCCGGCCAGAAGCTCGGCTTCGCGCTCGGCGCCGGGATGTGGCTCGGCTGGTCCGGCGGCATCAACATGGGGATCAACTTCCACAGCCACGCTCACAAACCGATCTTCCGCAGCGACGCGCTGAACCTCTGGTTCGGAAGGCTGTGGACCGTGCCCGGCGGCATCCCGTCGTGGTGGTGGCGCTACAAGCACCTGGCCGTTCACCACTCGCACCTGGGCGAGGACCGCGACTGGGTGCAGCCGAAGAGGCGGGCCGACGGCCGCTACGAAAACATGTGGATCTACGTCTTCCTCTACTGGCCCTGGCGCTGGGGCTTGCACTTCGCAGACGATCTTCGGGAAGCAACGCCCGCGCTCCGCCGCCGCGCGCTCCAGGAATTCGCGATCTTCGCGGTGCCGTTCTCGATCCCGTTCTTCGTCGATCCCTGGATGGCGCTCGGCCTCTGGCTCTTCCCGGCCTGGGTCGGCGGATCGATCATCATGGGCATGGGGATGTACGCGCAGCACGCCGGAGGCACGGACGAGAAGCGGTTCAGCCACACCACGACCTTCCTCTCCCACTTCTTCAACCTGACGATGTTCAACGCGGGCTTCCACGTCGAGCACCACGAATGGCCGACGATCCACTGGAGCGCGCTGCCCCGCGTCCATGAAGAGAGGAAACCCGAGCTGATCGCGGGCGGCGCGCACGTCGTGCCCTACGGCATCTATAGGGCTTCGTCGCTGCTCAACTCGTTCTTCCGGCCGCGCCGGGGCTGGCAGAAGTTCCTGGAGCAGCATCCTGATTACGTGCTCCGCGGAGATGCTCTGGAATCCGATCGCGAAGCTGGCGATGGAATTCGGGCAGGCGCGACCAGTGCAGCCCTGGCCGCACATGATGAGCCGTGTGGTATCCCGAGTTGAACGTCACCAGGTTATAAAACCGGCTCTCGATGTTGCGCGACGCGCCCAGGTGATCGCTCAGATCCAGGCCGGCGTGCTGATCGTAGCCGAGCCGCGCCACGTTGAAGATCGCGAGCAGCATCGGTCCGATGAACACGATCATCGCCTTGGCGGGATCGAGAGCGATCAGAGCCGCGACGATCGCGAGACCGATCGCGGTCATGATCTTCAACCGGCGATAGACCTTCGAATGGCGACGGCCAAGCGCGATCGTCCACGTCAGATGACCGGCGAAGTTCTTCACCAGGCATTCGGCGAGGCTCCGCGACGTGCCCTCGGGCCGCTGCCATCGCAAGGTGTCCTGCTCGGGCTCGAGATAATGTGGATGATGCCCGAGGTTGTGGTGCAGCGTGATCAGATAGGGCGGCGTCCCGGTCTGCAGGAACAGGATCAATTCATAGGCTCGATTCGGCCAGCGCGACCGGAAAATGTTGATGTGATGCTGGTAGTGATTGCAGGCGATGGCCACCGCCTGCACCGGCTGGAAGAGGACGACGCAGAGAGCCGTGATCCAGAGGTTCCTGACGCCGAAGAACAGTCCGAGTTGGACCGCCAGCACCATGAGCGTGTACGCCAGGGGCCAGCGGTCCTCCCGATAGCGCAGGATTCCGGATCCGGATTTCACCCCTTCATCTCGGTCATGATGGAGATGTTGAAGCCGTCCGGATCGACGATCGCGAAGTCGCGGGCGCCCCAGGGCTGGTCCGTGGGCTCCTGCGAGAGCTTCCCGCCCCGCGCCTTGATGGCCGCGGCGAGCTCGTCGACGTCCTGGGCGGTCTCGCAGAAGAGACGGAAGCCGACTCCCTTCTGCCGGTCGCGGCCTTTGGCAAAGTCGTCCTGACCGAGCAGAAAGGTGACGCTGCCGGCGACCAGCCGGACTCCCATCACCTTGCCATCCATCTGATACTCCTCGGCCACCGTGAAACCGAGGACGTCCCGGTACCAGGCCACGCTGGCCTGGAGGTCGTTGACGGTGAGCGAGGGTGACGCGGTCCGCAAACGGAGCGTCTCCGGCTGCTTTCGTTCCTGCATGGTGCCCTCCTACGGAAAGAATTGTGAAGGGCCAAGCCTATCACACCGGTCTTAGTACTCGGCGAACGCGTCGTCCGGATAGCAGTACAGCCAGCGCTCGCCGGGCTCCGCCGAGGCGATCACCGGGTGGCCGCTCGCGTGCGCGTGCTTCGTGGCATGGCGGTTCGGCGAGTCGTCGCAGCAGTGCGTGCCGCCGCAGGTCTGACAGGTCCGCAGATGGACCCACCGGTCGCCGGTCTTCACGCACTCGTCGCAGACCCGCTTCTTCGGATGGGTGACCGTTTCGATCGCATCGATGTGAGGGCAGATCTCCATGCTCGTCCTCCTCTCTCTTCACTCGCGGAGCACCTGGTGTACGAAGGCGACCGCGCTCGACCCCTCTCCGACGGCCGAAGCCACGCGCTTCATGTTGCCGCCCCGGACGTCGCCGACCGCGAACACGCCGGGCAGGCTGGTTTCGAGAAAATACGGCGGCCGCCCGAGCGGCCATCGCGCGGCGGCCAGGTCTTCCGGCGTCAGCTCCGGCCCCGTCTTCACGAAACCTTTCGAATCGAGGGCAACGCAGCCGTCGAGCCAGCCCGTGCTGGGCGTGGCGCCGGTCATCACGAAAATGTGGCGGATGTTGTGCGTCTCGGTCTCGCCGGTCTCATTGTTGCGCCAGGTCACGCGTTCGAGATGGTTCGTCCCTTCGATCGCCACGATCTCGGTGTGCGTCCGCAGATCGATCACGGGGCTCTGCTCGATGCGCCGGATCAGGTACCGCGACATGGTGTCCGCGAGGCCGCTCGACCGCACGAACATGCGCACCTTCCGGGCGGTCTGCGAGAGGTAGACCGCGGCCTGCCCGGCCGAGTTCCCCCCGCCCACCACGATCACCTCGTCTCCGCCGCAGAGCTGCGCCTCGATGAACGTGGCGCCGTAGTAGATGCCGGCGCCTTCGAACTGCGAGAGGTTCGGCAGAGACAGCCTGCGGTACTGGGCGCCGGTCGCGATCACGATCGTGCGCGCCGGGATGCGCTCGCCGGTCTCGAGCTCCAGGACATAGGGCCTGGCGGAGCAGTCGAGCTCCCGGGCGCCTTTCGCGACCACCATGTGAGCGCCGAACTTCTGCGCCTGGGTGTAGGCGCGCGCCGCCAGATCCTGGCCGGAGATGCCGGTCGGAAAACCGAGATAGTTTTCGATCCGCGAGCTCGATCCCGCCTGGCCGCCGGGCGCGATCGATTCCAGCACCAGGACGTCGAGCCCCTCCGACGCGCCATACACGGCCGCCGCGAGCCCCGAGGGTCCGGCGCCGATGACGATCAGGTCGCGGATCTGGGTGGGATCGATCGCCTCATTGAGGCCGAGGCATTCGGCGATCTGCTCGTTGGTCGGATCCCGCAGGACCGTCTCTCCACGGAAGATGAGGAAGGGCACGTCCTCGGGTCCGACGTGAAACCGGTCCAGGAGGTCCTGGACGTCCGGGTCGCGCTCGAGATCGAGATACGTGTACGGATGGCCGTTGCGCGTGAGGAACTCCTTGACCCGCAGCGTTCCGGCGCAGTGGACCGAACCGACGAGCACAACGTCACCGAAGCCGCGGGCGATGAGCTCGACCCGCCGCAGGATGAACGCCCGCATGAAGATCTCGCTCAGCTCGGGATCGGTCTGCACGAGCGTCATCAATTCCTCGTGACTCAGCTCGATCACCTCGCCGGGCCCGGTGGCGCGCGCCCGGACGAGCGAGCGGCGGCCAGAGAGCATGTTGACCTCGCCGGTGAACTGGCCCGGTTCGTGGACGACGATCAGCGTCTCGTTGGTGCCGGAAGGCTGGACGATCTCGATCTGGCCGTTCTTGATCACGAAGAACGGTACATTCTCGTCCCCGGCCTCGACCAGCAGCTCGTCATGCTGGACCTTGCGCAGTCGGCCATGCGGCTCGATCCGGGCGATCTGCTCCGGCGTCAGGATCGGGAACATCTGCTCGGCCTGGGTCGCGCGGGGGGACACGACAGGCGTGGTCGGCTCGCTCATGGTCTCGAAGCTTGTGCGACGGACGGGCGGCCGTCAAGGGCGGCTTCAGACGATCCAACCCCGGCTTGGCGTCCGTCACCCCCGCGAGGTGGACGATTGGCCCCAGGGGTGCGACGGCTAAACCCGCGGAGTGGACGCCGAAACCCGCGCTCGCGACGATGACTCCCACGGGGTGGGCGGAAAAACCCCGGGGGCGAGTCGTCCAGAGCCGGGGGTGGACCGATTCACCCGCGGGGTTGGCGGCTCAACCCCGGGGTTGGCGAGTACACCCCGCGGGGGTGAAGGCTCCGAGCTCAGTTGTGATGCTCTCCTGCCCGCAGTTTCAGAGGCCGAACTGCCGCAGGTGATGATCCACGTGCCGCCACGCCCAGCGCTGCCAGCCCTTCACCGTCATCGGCCCGAACCGGAAGTGGACCGGTAGCAAGGACCCGGGAGCCGCCGCGGCCATGGCCCTGAGACCGGAGACGACCCGCTCGCGGTCCTGCTCGAAATCGCCCGGCCGGGTCCCCAGCTTCTTGGGATCGCTTCCAGCCCGTGTCTCTGCCCCCTTCGGCCAGTGTATCGGCGACCACACGGCCAGCCACATAAGAATGCGGCTCGGCTTGACGTCAGGCTTGGGACCGGGAGTGACGCGCAGGCCGAGCACCGCATCTCCGGCATCCCCCAGATGGCAAAGCATCTCGGCCGGCGTCAAGGTCCCCCACCGGCGCTGACTGTCCAGAGTGAGCCGCGCCAGACGGCTCAGCAGCCGGTCCAGTGTCTGCGGATCCGCGATCGTGCTCAAGAGTCCCGGCATGGCAGGCCTCCTCAGCTAACAGCTACGCAACAGACCGCTCAGCCCCGCCAGTAAGGCGCCTACTTCCCCAGAATCGACACGCTCCCCCGGGTGAAGTAGTCGTTGAGGGTCAGCACGAGCAGGATGCCCAGCCAGAAGAATCCGGCGAGGGCGGTCAGGACCGTCAGCCGGGTGCTGTGGCGCAGGTGCATGAAGAAGATCAGGACGAGGAGCGCCTTGGTGACCGCGATGGTCAGCGCCACCACGTTGTTCGCCCAGCCGAGGTCGAAGTTCGCCACGATCACCGTGGCGGCGGTGAGAACCAGCAGGGCGAAGAAAACCCCGACGTAAAGTCCGACGGATGTGACGTGATGCCCGTTGTGCTCGGCCATGACTTCAGACCTCAGTGCGCGTGCGCCCCAAGCAGGTACAGCAGGGGGAAGAGGAAGATCCAGACGATGTCCACGAAGTGCCAGTAGAGACCCGTGCACTCCAGGGGGTTGTAGTACTCGGAATCGTAACGGCCCTTGCGCGCGAAGATCACCAGCGCCGCGAGCACGCCGATGCCGCAGATCATGTGGATGGCGTGCAGGCCCGTCATGATGAAGTAGAGCGCGAAGAAGATCTGCGTGTGGTCCGCGAAGTCCGGATCGTTCGGGTCCGCGTGCTCGTGCCACTGGAAGCTCGCCCCGGGCACGTGGTGGTGCGTGAACTTGTCCTTGTACTCGACCGCCTTCACGCCGAGGAAGGTCAGGCCCAGAACCATGGTCGCGATCAGGAAGACCACGATCAATTTTTGCCTGTTCACCTGCGCAGCCCAGATCGCCAGCGCCATGGTCAAGCTGCTCAGGATCAGCACGGCGGTGTTGAACGCGCCGAGCTTCCAGTCGAGCGTGTGGCTCGCCGCCATGAAGGCGGTGGGGTAACGGGTGCGATAGATCACGTAGCTGAGGAACAGGCCGCCGAAGAACATGATCTCGGTGACCAGGAACAGCCACATCCCCAGGGTGGAGGACTCCTTCTGCTGCTCCAGGCTGTCGAACTGGTGCTGCAGCGAGGGGTGATGATGCCCGCCGGCCGCGTGCGTATCAATCAAGCTGGTAGACAACGGGCTCCTCCTGCGTCGTGCGCCGGTGCACCTCTTCCGAGGTGTAGTCGTAGGGTTCGCGGGTGACGACCGGGATGGTGTAGAAGTTCTCGGTCGGCGGCGGCGACGTGGTGTCCCACT
>DATANP010000204.1:0-4661 GCA_036266195.1 Thermoanaerobaculia bacterium
CAGTTGGGGCTCGCCCATGGCGCCCGGCTGGTCGAGCCCTCTCCGTCCTGGTACGGGATGGATCCGATTCACGTGCGCCGCAGTATGAGACACGAGGCCTGGAAGCACATCCTCCACCACCCGCGGCTGCCTCACGCAGGGAGCCCGCGGGGCGGCGGCCGGCTGCCTCTCTTCGGCGCGGCGGAGCTGCGGCTCTTCGGAGTCCCGCGACGCAACCCGCAACCCGTCTGCCGTTTCAAGGATGGAACCACCGTTGCGCTCTATTAGAACCCGGCCCGTCCGCGGACACTACCTCCGCTCCGCCCTCCTCGTGATCTTCACCGTCCTGGTGGTGCTGCCGCTCGCGAGCACCGAGGCCCGCTTCCTCCTCTGCTCGGCGTGGGAGGAGGCGCGCATCCTGCTCGCCCGCCGGCCGCTCCGGGAGCTGATCGCCGATCCGGCGACCACGGCCCAGCGGCGGGGGCAGTTCGAGCTGGTCCTGGCCGCCCGCACCTTCGCGGCCGAGCGGCTGGGGCTCGCGGCCAAGGACACCTACACGACCTTCTCCGACATGGGAGAGGGCAAGAGCCTCCTCACCGTGATCTCGGCCAGCCCGAAGGACAGCCTCACCGGCTACCGCTGGTCCTACCCGGTGGTCGGCGCCATTCCCTACAAGGGATTCTTCGACGAGCAGGCGGCCGAGGCGGAGAAGCGGCGGCTGGAGAGCCTGGGGTACGACACCTACCTGCGGCCGTCCGGCGCCTTCTCGACGCTCGGCTGGTTCAACGACCCGCTGCTCTCCACGGCGCTCGACGACGACCCGGTGGAGGTGGTGGTGACCGTGATCCACGAGATCGCCCACAACACCCTGTGGGTGCCCGGGGATGCACGGTTCAACGAGAGCTACGCCAACTTCGTGGGCTTCCGCGGCGCCGAGTTGTTCTTCGCCAGCCGCGGCGATCAGGAAGCCGCCCGGCACTGCGCCGCCCTCTGGCGCGACGAGAAGCGGCTCGGAGCCTTCTACACGGAGCTGGAGGCGGATCTGCAGCGCCTCTACGGCTCCGGCCTCCCGCGCCCGGAGATCGAGCGGCGGCGGACGGAGATCTTCGCCCAGGCCCGCGCGCGGCTCGCCGGCCCCCTCGACCGCGAGATGGAGGTCTACTCCGGAGCCCGGCTGGCGCGGACGCCGATCAACAACGCCCGGGTGATCGCCAAGCGGATCTATCTGACCGGCCTCGACGAGCTCGACAAGGTGTACAGCCTCCACGGCGGCGATCTGCGGGCGGGCATCAAGGAGATCGAGCGCTCCCTGAAGCACAACCGGTCGCGCCCGGCGCTGGAGGTCCTGGCGCTGATGGCCCGCTCCGGCTCGGTGGCACGCTCCGCAGGGTAGCTACATCGAAGCATCCTGAACAATCTCCCAGCCGGCCAGCGTCCTGCGGAAGACGCTCAGCGTCAGGCCGCTGGCCGGCGCCGTGCCCGGCTCGTCGGGGTAGGCGATCTCCCACCGCGCCGCCACCGAGACGCCGTGCACCCGGCTCGGCCGCGCTCCGCCCAGCTCGGTGAACTCGGTGCCGGCCGCCGGCCGCATCTCGATCGGCTCGAGGCTCAGCCTGCCCATGGCCTTGCGGTCGGGGTAGCGCTTCCGGTAGCGCGCCAGCACCTCGGCCCGTCCGCGGGTCAGGCCGCTGGGTGACAGGAACGCCGCGTCCTCGGCGTAGCCCGAGGTGAACGCCTCCAGGTCACCCCGGTTCCAGGCCTCCACCTGGGTCTTGATCAACGTCCGGACCTCCTCCAGCGCCTTCTCCGTGCCCTGCTCCGCGGCGAGCCGGTCCCACAGGCTGGAGCCGAAGTGCGAGACGTACCGATGGGGCTTGGCGAAGGCAGGGTCGGCCAGCACCTCGTCCGCAGTGGCGAATCGGTAGCCGCGCTCCTCCAGCCAGGTGAACAGACGGTCCCACTGGGCCGAGCCCACCTCGTTGGCGTGCAGGAGGAGGATCTGCGGCACGGGCCGCCCGAACAGCTCGTCGCCCAGGCTCTCGTAGGTCCGCACCTCCAGTTGGAGCGCCTGCTGGTACTCCTCTCCGATCCGGGCCAGGGCTTTCTCATCTCCCTTCTTCCGCGCCTCGACCCAGGGCTCTTCGAACGACCAGTCCTGGGTGTCGATCGTGACCGGCAGGTTGCGCTGCCCGGACTCGCCCAGGTAGGCGCGCATGGCGTCGAGCTTGGCCTCGGAGTCGCCCTCGCGCAGGAACGGGAAGCGGAAGAACCGGACCTTCCGGCCGGTCGCCTCCGCCAGCTCGCGGCGCCCGGCCTCGACGTCGGCGATGTACTCCTGGGCACCGGTGCGGGTGTAGCTGAGATGGCCATGGCTGTGGTTGCCCAGCTCGTATCCCGCCTCGGCCCAGAGGTCGAGGAGCCTGCGGTCGCCCGCGATGTTCTGGCCGATGACGAGCCCGACCGCCGGGACCTTGTGCTTCTTCAGGACGTCCAGGAGCGAGCGGGTGATCCGCTCGCGCTCGGCCGGGTCGGGGTGGAGCCGGGTCGTGGCGAACGGCAGGTCGTCCACACTGACCAGGAGCGGGCGGCGGGTCTGAGCACCGAGGGGGAGAGCTGCAAGCAGGAGGAGAAGAGGCAGGGCTTTCATGGCCGGGAGGATACCCCAGACGCGTCCTTCAGCTTTTGAAGAGCTGACATTCGCGAGCCGTTTTCCGTCTTTATAGAGCGGCGGGCGATTTTTTAAGCACCCTTCCGCCCAATGGGCAAGGAGAGACGAATGGGTGATCGCCCGCAGGAGAGGGACACGCTGATCGAGTGGACGTGGCAGTGGCAGGAGCAGGGACGGCGCCAGGGGAAGTCGGAGCTGCTGCTCCGACAAGCCGAGAGGAAGTTCGGTCCGCTCGCCGGACCGGACCGCGCCCGGATCGAGCTGGCCGACGCGGACCGGCTCCTCTGCTGGGGAGAGCGGCTCGTTGCGGCCGGTTCCCTGGAGGAGGTTTTCCGGGGATGAGAGAAACAGATTGCTGTGTTAGCGTGGTCCTGTCATGGACCTCCGCATTCCATCCACGGCGCGGGATCTCGAGGGCTTCCGCAGGTGGGCGCGTTCCGACCGCTTCCCGGAACAAGGCCGCATCGACTACGTCGGCGGCGACCTGGAGGTGGAGATGAGCCCGGAGGATCTCCTCACCCATGGCACGGTCAAAGCCGAGATCGGGGCCGAGCTTCACCTCCGGATCTCCCGCAAGGAGCTTGGAGACGTCTACATCGACCGGGGCCGGGTCAGCTCCCCGGCAGCCGAGCTCTCGGTCGAACCCGACGTGCTCGTGGTCCTGTGGGAGTCGCTCGACGCGGGCCGCATCCGGGAGATCCCGAAGAAGCGGACGGCCGACCCCGAAAGGATGATCGAATTGGAGGGCACGCCCGACCTGGTCGTCGAGGTGATCAGCGACAGCTCGGTCGGCAAGGACCGGCGCCGGCTGCCGCCCCGTTACGCCGCGGCCGGCGTGCCGGAGCTGTGGCTCGTGGACGTGCGCCGCGGGCTCCGCTTCGACCTCCACGTGCTGGAACCGGACGGCTACCGGATCGCTCCACCGGATTCCGACGGCTGGATCCTCTCGCCGCTGCTCGGACCGGTCCGGCTCAGGAGAAGGCGGGTCCGGCCCGACCGCTGGAGCTATCGGCTGGAGGTGGCCGCGCCGGCCTGAGACGGCCTGGAGAGAGTCTCCTCGACCGCCTTGCGCACGTCTTCCTCCGTCTTGAGCGGGAGCTGGCCGGGGTCTCCGACCGAGACGACCCGGCCCTCCCGGTCGAGGAGGATCTTGGTCGGGAAGCTCCAGACCCGGAACCGGCTCTTCACCACGTCCGCGACGCTGGCCGCGGTGGCGTGGATCCAGGGCGCCTCGTGCTCGGCCAGGAACTTCCGCAGGGTCTCCAGGTCGTCCTCGAAGGGCAGGCCCAGGATCTCGAAGCCGCGGTCGCGATAGGCCCCGTAGACGTTCCGGAGCTTCGGCATGTCCGCGACGCAGGGGCCGCACCAGGTGCCCCAGAAGTCCAGCAGCACGACCTTGCCGCGCAGCTCCGACAGCCGGCCCTGCCTTCCATCCAGGGAGGTGAAGGCAAAGTCGGGAAGCGTCGCGCCGGAGCTCAGATCGAACCGCTGGTAGTCGGCCGCGGGGTGGGTCCGCAGCACGATCCGGCCGGTGGCCAGGTCGGCGCTCCGGGTCGAGAGATAGAGGTCGCCGAGCCGGAAGATCACACGCCCGTCGAAAGACACCTCCACCTCGCCCCGCGAGAGGCCGCGCTCGAAGGTGCCGTTGCCGTCCAGGTCCATGGCCTGGCTGCCGGCGAGGTCGATCCGGCCGGTATCCAGGTCGACCCGGTAGCGGACCCGCACCTCCCGGGAGCCCACCCGGACCGTTCCCACCGCCTGCCCGACGGAGTAGGCCATGCGCCGGAAGTCCCGGCCCGCATCCTTGTCCTTGTCCGGCAGGGACCGTCCCAGGTGGATGGGAACTCCATCCAGGGTCCCGACCTTCAGCGGGAAGCGGACCGTGACGCCCTCCCACTCCCCACCAGGCTCGCGCTCCAGGCCGAAGCGCTCCTGGGCGGACAGGCGGCCGTCCAGATCGAGATCCACATAGACGAAGGGGGCACCCGCGGCCGGCTCCACGAGCACCAACCGG
>DATANP010000205.1:0-9657 GCA_036266195.1 Thermoanaerobaculia bacterium
CACAGGTTCGTCTATGCTTGCAGGACGTATCTGTCGGAGGTGAGCCATGGCTGAAGCGCCTTGCGAGCCGGAGTCGACCCCCATCGCCATGGTCGAGGGGAGCGGTCCGATGACCTCTCTTTTCGACCGCGCGTACCCGAAAGCGCTTCGCGATGCGGAGGGATCGATCCTCAAGACTCGCCGGCAGCAGGCCGGGCTCACCTCCGGGGACTGGACGCTCGGCGTCGGCCTGTCGGGTGGCGGCATCCGCAGCGCCACCTTCTGCCTGGGCCTCTTCCAGGCCATGGCCGGACGTCCTGGGTTTCTCCGCAGGATCGATTTTCTGTCCACCGTGTCCGGCGGCGGCTACTTCGGAACGTTCTTCGGCCGGCTCCTCGGCCGCGAGTTCATCCGGGATGCCGATCACGTCGAGGAAATCCTGCGCGGCGAGACCGATCCTGGAATTCTCAAATATCTGCGGGAGAACGGCCGCTATCTTTCTCCCAATGGAGCGGGCGACCTGCTGCTCGGCGGCTCCGTCCTGCTGCGCAACTGGTTTTCGATCCACCTGGTCCTTGTCGTGACGGTGCTGGCGGTCTTTCTGGGCTTGCAGGTCCCCAGAGCCCTACCGAGCACGGCCGATTGGATGCTGAAAGCAGAATCGTTCGCCAACTTTCTGCCCGGGCACGACCGCATCTGGTGGAGCCCCTACATGCTGCTCCCGGTCGCGGTGTTCCTGCTGTTCGCCTTTCCCCTGGGGTGGGCCTACTGGCTCGTTCGGCCGGTCAGTCAATCGATCAGCAAGGGAGTCAGCCGGCAGTCCGTGATCTTTTCATGGCTGGCCGTCATCGCCACCCTGATCGTGGCTCTCGTGCTGCCGCCCCTGGGCCTGGACCTCAACATGCCGAATTTCTGGCATGTCATCGCGGTCATATCCGGAGCCACGCTCGTGTGGCGAATCGTGGCGCTCCTGGTGCCGGTGCAGGATCCGGAACCGGACCCGAATATCAAGGCGGAGCACGAGAGCGTCGCCTGGAGAGTGTTCGTCACCGCGGCGATCCGTCATCGGCTGTCTTTATGGTTGACGCGGGCCCTCGTCGCGACCGCTCTCCTTTTGGCGATCGCGCTGGTGGACACCCTGGGCCAGTGCCTGTACGTGCTGATCCGCGGCAACAATTCAGTGGGCGCCTGGCTCGGCGCGACCTTCGGTTCGCTGACCGTGCTCGCCAGCTATGCGCGGCGCATCGTCGTGACGTTCTCGGGCGGCAAACGCGACCGGCCGCCGGTCTCCTTGCAGTTGATCGCCTCGGTCGTGGCCCTGCTGCTGGTGGGGCTCTATCTGATCACGATCGACGCCGGCGCCCACGCCATCTCCTGGACGCTCCACATGCCGGAGCCCGCGCCGATCCATCTCCGGCTCGGCCCGGAGGAGATCGGATCTCCGGAGCCGACGGTGACCGAGCGGTTTTCCGTGGCGGCTCCCGCGGGTTTCCTGATCAGCCTGGTGCTGGCGTTCCTGTTCGGACAGACGTTCTCCTTCGTCAACAACTCGTCGCACAACCAGCTCTATTCGGCAAGGCTTTCGCGCGCCTATCTCGGAGCGTCCAACGAGAAGCGGTGGAAGAAAGAACATGGCGTGACGGAGGTCCTGCGCGGCGACGACTGCGACGTGTCGACCTACTGGCCGCCGCCGGAAAGCAACGGCTCACCGCTCCATCTGATCAATGTGACGATCAACGAGACCCTCGACGGCCGCTCCCAGATCCAGCAGCAGGACCGCAAGGGCCTGGGCATGGCGATCGGCCCCTGCGGCCTGAGCGCAGGCATCGAGCATCACGCGGTGATCGAGCTCGGAAAGCCGAAGAACACCGATCCCTATGGCCGGCCCGTCAAGGTGTATCCCGAGATCGACGATCCCGGAAACCCTCCTTACCGCGCCTTCGAATACAAGGAGAAGGACGGCGAGATCTTCCGCGGCGAGCCGCTCACGGTCGGCACCTGGGTTGGGATCTCCGGCGCGGCGTTTTCGACCGGGACCGGCTACCGCACGAGCCTCGGCCTGAGCCTGCTCGCCGGGCTCGCGAACGTGCGCATCGGCCGCTGGTGGAATTCAGGTGTCCGCCGCGGACGCCGGCCGCACACGCTCCTCAGCACCTGGATGGAGTCGGCGCTGGCAAAGATCTTCCCGGTCCAGATCTATCTCCTGGACGAATTCTTCGCCCGCTTCCCCGGCACGGCGCGGCGCCACTGGTACCTGACGGACGGCGGCCATTTCGAAAACATGGGCGGCTACGAGCTGATCCGCCGCCGCCTGCCGCGGATCATCATCGTGGATGCCGAGCAGGACACGGACTCGACGTTTGAAGGGCTGGCGAGCCTGGTGCTCAAGGCGCGGCTCGATTTCGGAGCCGAGATCGAGCTCCTCGACGAAAAGGGGCTCGAAAATCTGAAAGAGGAAAAGGATCCCTGGCTCCAGGCCCTGCTGGCCAGGAAGCCGTGCCTCGGAACGCTCGATCAGCTCCGGCGCGGACGCTGGGAAGACAACAAGCTCGTCGAGGCCGACCGCAACGGGAAATCCCTGGCCCATGCGGCGCTCGCGCGGGTCTCTTACCGGTTCCCGGAGCAGGAGCCCTCCTGGCTGCTCTATATCAAGCCGACGCTCACCGGCGACGAGCCCGCGGACGTGGTCAAGTACCACAGCGCTCATGCGGATTTCCCGCACGAGTCCACGGGAGACCAGTTTTTCGACGAATCGCAGTGGGAGAGCTACCGCAAGTTGGGCGAACACATCGGCAGCCTGCTCTTCTAGACGTCACCAGGCGCCCGTTCCCGGCTCGCCCTTGAACGGTCCGACCACGTCTTTCGTGACCCATCCACCGTAGAAGCTGCCGGCCTGCGGGGTGACGCGTTCGCCGTCCACGTAGCAGGCTTCCATCTTCTGGGGATAGAACGCGATGTAGCTCTGGAGCTCCTCGTACATCCGCGTGGGCTGCTGGTAGAACCAGGCAGCCGAGCCGGCGCGGACGCCGTTCACCTCGACGTCGCAGTAGTGGGTGAGCCCCTTCCACTCGCACCAGCTCCCCTCCTGGTTCTCGTGGAGATACTCCCGGCGCACGTCCTCCGGCGGGATGTACCAGGCAGGAGGATGGCTGGTCTCCAGCACGCGCTTGGCGCGGCGGGTCTCGGCGATCAGGACACCGTTGAACCAGACCTGCAGGTGCCGGGTGCTGTTCTCCACCCGCGGCGGACGCGGATAGTCCCAGACCGACTCCTGCCCCGGTCCGGGCTCGACGGGAAGCGGGCGCGCGTTCATTTTCATGGGAGGGAGATTCTACGCCCCATCCCTCCTCTCCCAACCCTCTCCCCCGGCACGGGGGAGAGGGTTTCTCGGTCTGGCCGGGATCGGCAACTACTTCGGCGTGAGCTCGGACTGACGATCCGTGGCCATCGGCGTGGAGGTGTTCTCCTCGTTCGGGCCGCCGGTGTCGCCGGTCACGCTGTTCTTGAGGTCCGTGGCCTGCTTCTTCCCCTCCTCCTTGACCTTGTTGGTGGCTTCCGTGGCCACGGTGCGCACCTTCTCGGCGAGCTTCTCGGGCGTCAGGTCCTGGCGCTCGGCCTCCTGCTTGAGGGTGTCAACCGCCACCGAGGCGACCTGCTTGCCCTTCTCCAGAGCCTCCTCACCCACCTCCTTCGCGCGCTCCATGAGACGGTCGCGGGTCTCGCCCATGAGCTCGTTCTCCTTGCGGGTGGACGGAGCCATCAGGCCGGCCACCACGCCGAGCGCCAGCGCCGCGGCGCCGATCGCCAGGGGACGCTCCTCCATGGACTGCCAGAAGCCCATCTGCGCCTGGCGGGCCTGGTACCGCGCCCGTTCCCGCGCCTGCCAACTCAACTCGGAGGCCCGCTCGCGGGCCGAGGTGGTGGCGTCCACCACCTTCTCCTTGGCATCGGAGACTGCCTCCCGGGCCGTGCTGGCCGCGCCCACTACCGCGTCCTTGGCGGTACTGGCGGCGTCGCTCACCGCGTGTTTTGCCGTGCTGACTGCGTCGCCCACCGCATGCTTCGCCGTGCTGGCGGCGCCGGAGACCCGGTCCTTCGCGCCGTGCAGGGCGGAGCCGAAGCGGCCCTCTTCCTCGGTCTCCCAGTCCGACGAGTAGCCGTAGCCCTGGGTGCCCGCGTAGTTCGAGTAGCCCCGGCGGCCGCTGTAGCCATAGGCGCCCTCGTACCGCGGACCGTAGTCGCGCCGGCTGTCGTCGCTCTTGGAGGCATCGGTCATCAACCAGGCCAGACCGACGCCGATCACCGCGGCCGGACCGGGGTGCTGCTTGGCGATCCGCCAGAGACGGCTGGCTCCGGCGGTCGAGCCGCCGCGGAACAGGCTCCAGGCCTCCAGCGCGAGCTGCGAGGGCGTGAGCTTCTGTTCGAGAGCGTCGAGGTTGCGGTCCATCTGGCTGCGGGTGCGCTCGATCTCGCGGCGGATCTCGCGCGAGCCCGGGCCGCGGTCGTCGTCAGCGTATACGTTCGAGCCCGTCCGGCCCGTCACTTCATCTTCGAGGTTAGCCATTCCTTGTTCTCCTTCAAGCTCTGGGTAGTTCTCGTGGGAGCGATGCCTTCCTGCTTGAGGGCCTGGAGGGCTTTCTTCACCAGGGAGTAGCCGACGGCGGCCAGGATCCCGCCCACGATGAGCGGCGCCAGCCACATGGCCACGTCGCGCGACATGAACTGGGACATGAGGGAAATCAGACCCAGGGTCAGTGCAGCGAGCAGAGTCAGAGCGCCGGCGAAGGCCACCGCACCACCCACCGCCACCGAGCCGAGGTTCTGCCCGGCCCTGGAGATCTTCTCCGACATCTCGGTCTTCGCCAGATCCACCTCCTGGCGGAGCAGGGCGCTGGTCTCGTCACGCAGATCCCGCAGGATCTGTCCGAGAGAGCGGTCTTCGCGCAGCGGCTGCATGACTACCCTCCCTCCGGTCGATCAGGGTAGCGGACGCCTTCCGGCGTGCCGTACGGGCCCGGCCGGTCCTCGCTCCGGTTCGGCTCCGGCGGACCGCCAAACTCGGCGCCCCGGCCGAAACGCTCGCCCGGATAGGACGCATAGGCCTGCGGGTTCACGTCGTCGAAGGGCTCGCCCGCGTATCCCCTGCGGTCCATCCGGCCCGAATAGTCGGGATAGGAGGCGTAGGCGTTCACGTTCCAGTCCTCGTCCTGGTTGCTCGACGAGCTCTTGAGGAAACGCGCCAGGAGCAGGCCCGCGAGGAACGTGCCGCCCAGGAAGACGTCCGGATGACGGCGCGCGAAGCCCTCGGTGTCCCGGACGAAGCTGTTCAGATCGCGGTCGCGCAGGTAGCCGGTGAGGCGGTCCACCTGATCGGCCGCGCGCACGGCGTACTGGCCGACGCCCGCGTTGTCCTGCTCGTTGAGGCGGTTGCCCACGTCGCGCAGGGCGCCGGCGACGCTGCTCAGCCGCTGGGCCGCCTGGTCCTTCTGCTTGCCGATCAGGCCCTGGACCATGTCGCCCGCCTGGCTGGCCATGCGCGAGGTCTCACGCTTGGCATCGTCGGCCAGATTGCGGACCTGCTCCTTCGCTTCCTCCGCCACGGTCGAGGTGGGTGACGTCGTCGCTGTCGGGCGGGTGCTCCCGCCCGGATTCTCGCGTCTCGCCATAGCACCGTTCCTTTCTGGATTGTTACTGCGGCGTGCCAACTCCAACCACTGAAGCCAAGCACCGGACCTTGAAAAGGTCACCGCGTCCGGAAAAGTGGGTTCGCAAGACACATGCCAGTTCAGGTTTGATCCAGAATGCCGGCCAGAGGCAGCCCGCAGTCGTCACAATCGCCGCCAGCGGACTGATATTCGGTGCCGCAGACCGGACACCAGGCCTGGGCGGAGGCGTCCTGCCGGGCCGGAGGCGCGAGGGCTTCGGCCTCCGAAACCTCAAAGCGGTCCAGGAGGCGCACCACGGCCTTGCGGCGCTCTTCCCAATGGCATTTCCAGCTCTGATCGCCACGGCCCGCGGCGACTCCGGCGCCGTACAGCTCGGCCCGCGCCCGCTCCAGAAAGCTCTCTTTTTTCAGCAGAAGGGCTGCAAGAAGGAGCGGATCGAATCCTGCAAAAAGATCTTTCGCGAGCAGCGCGGCCGCGCGGGTGGCGGCGACCGGCGAGAACACGATCGGCAGCAGCGAGGGCCGGCGGATCAAGGCTCCCTGCCGGTGCAGGCTCCGGCCGGCGTATACCATGGCCAGCAGAACCGCCCCATAGAGCAGGAGGATGCCCGCGAGCAGCGGCAGGAGGAGGAGATCCGGACGCGGGTGAAGATAGAGCACCGCCGGCAGCAGGAGGAGCAGGAACACGAATAAGCCCCAGCCCAGGATGCGCAGGAGCTCGGTCTTGTCGCGGAGCGCGACGAGGCGCTTCTCCGCGGCCTGGAAGTCGAAGGCCCGGGCGCGATGTTTCGCGAGGCGCTTCGCGCGGTTTTCGGGCGAAAGGGGCCTGATCTCGGCGAGAAGCTCGGCAAATTCATCGGCGTGAGCCCGCGAGGGGAACCGGATCTTGTGCCGGTCGCCCAGGCGCACCGTCCCCTCCTCGACCCCGGAGGAGGCTTGATCGTAGCCGAGCCGGACCCAGCGTTCGGGATCGTAGAGATTGCCGGCGTGCGCCTCGGGGTCCGGCAGAAGGAGGGCGTCGGCGGTCGCGATCACGACCGGTCCGGGGGCGGTCGCCGAGAAATCGAAGGGGAAAAAGCCCGCCGTACGGATGCCGCGGCCTTCGGCCACGCGCCATCCCCAGGGCCAGCGCACGAAGAGGAAGCTTCGCGCGCCGACCCAGGCGAGGCCTTCGAGAAGGTAGAGGATGGCAAGGACCGGGAAAAGCTCCCGGAGGACGTCGAGCAGCATGCGTCGGATACTATGGCGCGATCGGCGTCTCCGAGTCCTGCTGCTTCCTGCCGAACAGCCGCTTGACCCAGGCTGCCACGGCGGCAAAGCCGACCACGATGAGCTTTCCGCCCTTGGCGAGGAGCTTGCCGAGCTGCGCGAAAAGGCCGAGCTTCATGGCCGCGGCACCCGCGCCGCCAGCCACCAGAGCGGCGAGGCCGTACTCGGCCACCTTGTCGCCGGCCTTCCACTCGGCGTAGCGATTCCCATCGTTGAACGAAAAGCTGCCAAGCAGCGACTGGACGTGCGGCAGGTCCGCGGACAGCAGCTTGGGATCGGTGACGAGCGTCGCCGAGACATAGCCGCGGCGGCCGAGCAGGCGGACGTCGTAGTTGATCACGTGGTCCTCTTTGCTCTTGCCCTCGATGGCCCAGACCAGGTTGTGGGAGTTGGCGTCGTAGTGCGGTTTCTCGAACCAGCCGACGATCTCGATCGGATCGGAACCCATCTCCTTACGCTCCTCGTTGGCGGCCTCGGTACCCTCGCGGATCGAATCGAGGATGGCATCGGCGTCGATGTCGTCCTTGTCGTCGTCCTTGACGTAACCCACCTCGTTGTACTTGAAGACCACAAACCAGGTCTTCGCGTCGTCGGCGGGAGTGAGGAGGCCGATCTCCTGGTCGGATGGCGGGTTGCCGATCATCTTCATGAACTTCTGGGTCTCGGCCTTGTCGGCAAAGAGGTATCCCTCGGGCACCTGGATCGAGGCCAGGCCGTCTCCGAGCTGGGCCGTGGTCGGCCCCGGGACCCAGTTGATCTTCTGCTCCGGGCTCTCCTGGGCGGAAGCGGAGACCGCCAGGGCAAGCGCGGCGACGGCGGCGAAAAGAAAACGGGGCGTTTTCGTAGACACGTGCTCTCTCCTTTGTTCGGGGCGGAGCCCTTTGCACGGAGTGTCCGGATGGCCGGAAGGATTTCGGTGGAGCCATCCTACCATGTGGAATAATGGAGCCGTGAGCAAGAGGCGAAACGTCCAGAGCGGCGCGCCGTGGGAGTCGATCGTGGGCTACTCGCGCGCGGTGCGGGTCGGTCCCTACATCCACGTGGCCGGAACCACCGGCCTGGACCAGTCCGGCCAAGTGGTCGCTCCGACCGACGCCTACGCCCAGACCGTGCAGGCCCTGAAGAACATCGAGAGCGCGCTGGAGAAGGCCGGAGCCGGGCTCGCCAACGTGGTCCGCACGCGGATCTACATCACCAACATGGACGACTGGCAGAAGGTCGGCGAGGCGCACGGGGCGTTCTTCCGCGAGATCCGCCCCGCCTGCACGATGGTCGAGGTCAGCCGCCTGATCTCGCCAGAGATGCTGGTCGAGATCGAGGCGGATGCGATCCTCGAAGAGCTTGCGTAGCTCTACTTGTCGTAGTGCAATTCCACGAACTCGTAGACGAAATTCCCCGTCCCGAGCGCGTCGGAGAACTCGTTGATCACTACGCCCTTGGCGCAGCCCGCACCGGCGCCGCTGCCGGGGTTGCCGCTGGAGCTGGCCAGGACGTTCCAGCTCGAGCTCAGGTTCGCGGCGAGGCAGGGGTCCTTGCGCTGGATCGAGCTGCCGCCGCTGGAACCCATTGCGATCGTGCGGCCATCCATGAGCGTGCTCGAAGCGTTGTAAAGGTCATACGTCTCGGAACCGTTGATCTGCGGCAGGAGGCCCGCGGAATTCAGATAGACCACGCCGACCGGCAGCGGTCCCCAGAAGCCTTCGAACGCGGCCTTCGTGGCGTCGCGGCCGATCACCAGGTAGCCGTTGTCCGGGATCGTGGTGCCGGTCGGGATCGTGTAGTTGAACGTGGCATTGAGCTGCGCGATCTTCCAGCCGCCGACATTGATGCTGCCCGTACCGCCGCCTCCGTACGTGATCCACATCGGCGCCGACCACAGATCGTGGCCGTCGGCCTGCACGGCGTGAACGTAATAGTAATAGGTCCCGGATGAAAGGGTTTCCGTGAACGACAGCGTCGAAGCCGAAGCCGTGCGATAGGCCGACGCCGGCACGCCGCCGCCGATCTGGCCGCGCCAGACTTCCAGCGTCGAGACCGACTCCGCGCCCGGATCGTAGACCGCGACCCGCAGGGTGACCGAGCCGGAGGCGCTGAAGATATCGCCCATGATGTGGCTGCCGGTCGCCGTGAAGACGAGTTGCGCGTTCGAGTCCTCGGTGGCGAAGAAGTGCCGGGCCTTGTGCGCCTGGAGGAGCTTGCTCTTGGTCAGCACCGGCGCGGTGCCGTTGGGAATCAGATACACCGTGCGGTTGGGAATACCCACACCATAATTGTTGCAATGGGCGTCGTGATCGGCCACCGGGCCGAGATGGAAACCTTTATTGAGCGCCTCCTTCCAGCGCGCCGAGTAGTCGGTCGAGGCCACGTTCGCGTCCGAGCAGGTCGTGGTCGTGGCGAACGCGAGGCCGCTCCGCACCGCGATGCCCTGGAGCGCCGCGTCGGCGTCGGAATTGAACGCGTAGTTGTCGAACTCGCCCGTGGACGGATGGCAGAGGATGCCCAGTGCGCCCGCGGACGACGGGTTTTCCACCGAGCGCTTGTACATCGTGAGATAACCAAAACGTTTCGGAGTGAAGATGTCGAAGTAGCAGTTCGTGCCGGCCGTACACTCCGGGTTCGGACCGTTGCAGGTCGAGCAGGTCTCCCAGCCGAAGAGCTTGGGCGTTTCGATCAGTGTCACATGCCCCTGGTCGGCGTTCGTGGTCACGCCCCATTCCATGCCGTAGAGCGCGATGAACACGTCG
>DATANP010000206.1:0-14360 GCA_036266195.1 Thermoanaerobaculia bacterium
GGGGCGGTGACCTCGATGCAATCCTTCAGATCCTCCTCGAACGCCCTCTTGAGCGCCTCGGCGCAGGTCGGATCGATGATCCCGAGGCCCGCCTCCTCGTTGATGTCGAACGAGCGGTCGTCGAAGTTGGTCGAGCCGACGTGGCACCACAGGTCGTCGATCACCAGGATCTTCTGATGGATCAGCGTCTTCTGGTGCTCGTAGATGTGGACGCCGCACTCGAGCAGCTCCTGGAAGTAGCGGTGGCCGGCGTGCGAGACGATCGGGCTGTCCGTGACCGGGCCGGGCACCATGATGTGAACCTCGACGCCGCGCGCCACCGCTCTCTTCACCAGCCGGATCGTGTCGATGTCCGGAATGAAGTAGGGGTTCTGGATGATCAATTCCTTCTGCGCCGTGGCGATGGCCATCTGGAACATCAGCTCCAGGTCCGAGAAGCTCGCGAGGTTGGCGCCGGCCAGGATGTGCATGCGCGCGTCGCCCACCGGTTCCAGGTGTGGAAAGTATTTCTGCCCGACCAGGACCTCGCCGGTCTCCTCGATCCAGTGCTGGGCGAAGATCGACTGGATCGCGTTGACGATCGGTCCCATCACGCGCACGCCGGTGTCGCGCCAGTGCTTCTTGTCCTGTCCGTTGCCGGTCCATTGCGGCGCGATGCCGTGGCCGCAGACGTAGCCCACCCGGCCGTCGACGATCGCCAGCTTGCGATGGGTCCGCTTGTTGAGCTGGCCGATGTCGCGGATGCTCAGCGGGTGATAGAAAGCCACCTTGACCCCGGCCTTCTTCATGCTCTCGAACAGCTCGGGCTCCTTCTTGTTGGAGCCCATGGCGTCGACCATGAGCCGGACCTCGACGCCGTCGCGGGCGCGGGCCGAGAAGGCTTCCGCCATCTCGTCGCAGATCGCGCCCCGTTCCCAGACGAAGGTCTCGTAATGGATGGTTTCCTTCGCGGCCACGAAGTCGGCGAAGAGCGATGGGAAATATTCATCGCCGTTCTGAACGATCTCGGCCGTGTTGCCCTCCAGGATGACCGTGCGCGTCATGCCGGCGATCGATGGCAGCGCCTCTTCGAAATCGTTCAGGTCCGGGACCTTGACCCGAAAGGGGCGCTCGCGCAGGTTCGTCCACAGCATCAGGCCGAGCAGCCCGATCACCAGACCCATCAAGACCAGCACCCAGATGGGGACTTGCACCTCTCCTCCCTCCTCTCTCGGTCAGAGCTGCTCGTTGATCATGTAGGAAGCCCGGTCAGCGAACCGGTCCCAGACGGACCGCTTCCGCCACTGCTCCAGGTTGATCGGCGGACAGTCGGCCTGGTCCTGCTCGAACGCGGTCTTGAGCTCATCGGCGACTCCCGGGTCGATCAGGCCGATGCTCGCCTCGTCGTTGATGTCCAGCGACCGGTCGTCGAAGTTGGTCGAGCCCACGAAGGACCAGAGGCCGTCCACGATCATGATCTTCTGGTGGTTCAGGGTCTTCTTGTACTCGCAGATCTCGATGCCCTGCTCCAGCAGCTCCTCGAAGCGCCGGTGCCCCGCGTGGCGCACCACGGAGCTGTCGGTGACCGCGCCCGGCAGCATGATCCGGACCTTGACGCCGCGCTTCGCCGCGCGGGTCAGGAGGCCGACGATCTCGCCGTCCGGGATGAAGTACGGGTTCTGGACGATCAGCTCGCGACGGGCCGCGGAGATCGCCAGTTTGAACAGCATCTCCAGCCGGGAGACGCCGCCCTGCGGCGAGCTGGCGGTCATGTGGGCCCGGACGTTGCCCACCGCGGGCAGCCTGGGAAAATATTTCTCGCCCACGATCACTTCGGAGGTCTGTTCCACCCAGTTCTCGGCAAACACGGCCTGGATGGAGTTGACCACCGGGCCCTCGATCCGCACGCCGGTGTCGCGCCAGTGCTTCTCGTCCTGGCCGTGGCCGGTCCACTCCTCGGCCATGCCATGGCCGAAGACGTAGCCGATGCGGCCGTCGAAGATCGCCAGCTTGCGGTGGGTGCGGTTGTTGAAGAGGCCGATGTCCTGGATGCGGAACGGATGGAAAAGGGCGATGCGGACGCCGGCCTTCTCCATCATCTCGAAGAGCTCGTCGTCTCCCTTGTTGGAGCCGACCGCGTCGAGGGTGAGGCGGACCTCGACCTTCTGGCGCGCCTTGTCGGCCAAGGCGCGGGCGACCTGCCCGCAGATCTCTCCCTTCCACCAGACGTAGGTCTCGATGTGGATGGTCTCCTTCGCCGCCGCGATGTCCCGGAGCAGCGCGGGGAAGAACTGGTCGCCGTTCTGCAGGACCTCCACCCGGTTGCCCGCCTGGATGGGCGAGCCGGTCAGGCCGGCGATCGACGGCAGGGTCTCCTCGAAGCGTTCGATGTCCGGCACCCGGACGTGCGATTCCCGCTCGCGCCGGGTCGACCAGAGGATCAGGATCAGTCCGAGGACGATGCCGACGTAGACAACCGCGGCGGTACGGGAGAGGACGATCTCCTTCCCTTGCCTGCGGGGTACGACAGACTTGGCCGTAGCCATGAGCTTTGGTCTCCAGGGTTTCGTTCAGCCGCCGTTCCGGTGCAGCTCGACGAGGACAGGCCAGTGGTCGGACGGTCCGGCCTGGACGACTCTCGAATCGTGGGTGGTCCAGCCCGGATCGGCCAGGACCCAGTCGATCCGCTGCCGCAGGATGCGATGGGTACAGGCCACTTTCTCGCCGCACAGCCGGAAGATCTCGGCGGCCATGAGCGTCTTGAGCTCGGGTGCCTGGGGCGGAGCGTTGAAGTCCCCCACCAGGACGAAGGGTCCGCTGGACTGCCGGAGCCTTTCCAGGAGCCCCTGGGCTTGCAGGGTCCGTGCCGGCCGGCTGGAGCGCAAGCCGGCCGCCAGGTGCGTGACGAAGAAGTCGATCTCCGGATCGGACGGCGAGAAGGCGATCCGGGTGTGGAGCACGGTGCGCGGCTCGCCGGGCCCCGGGAGGAGCACGACCTCGGAGCCCGTGATCCGGCCACGGGTCAGCACGGCGTTGCCGAAGTCCTTGCCGTCCCGGCCGAAGCTGCGGCCGAACCGGAGCTCCATCCCGGTCAGCTTCGCCAGGGTCTCGGCCTGGTCCAGGTGGCGCGCGATCCAGCCGCCGCGATGGACCTCCTGCAGCCCGACCACGTCCGGCTCGGCCCGCTCGATGACCCGGGCGATCCACTTGAGGTAGCGGCCGCTCAGCCGGTGCGCCCGGCCATGGATGTTGTAGGAGAGGACCCGCAGGCGGAACGGCTCCATGGCCGTTCCGGCCTGCGAAAGATGTGCCCGTCAGGGGCAGGTCGCGAACGCGCTGGTGTCCTGCTGGGGCAGCGCCGCGGTTCCCAGCGGGTTGTAGTAGACCCGCGTCCTGCCGGTCTGCGTGTCGATCACGGTGACGGTGAGCTCGACGTTGGTGGTCGCGGCGTAGAACACCCAGTACTTGTTGCCGAGCGCGGGCACGCAGGCGTTGAGCACCTTGACCAGCATCTCGATGTTGGTCGGGCTGAAGAAGTAGAACAGGCCCGAGTCGGGCGCGAAGTCGAGCGCCACGGCCGCGGCGTCGCCGCTCTGGGAGGCGCTGCGCCAGTGGGTGCGGACCTCGAAGCGGCCGTTGTTCAGGCAGAGGGTCGTGGCGTCCGGCACGCAGGGCGCGACCGGCGCGTCGGTCGAGGCGCTCGCCTCGTTCGAGAACGCGGAGACTCCGGACCCGTTCTCGGCCCGGACCCGGAACACGTAACCGGTCGCCGGGGCGAGGCCGCCGACCACCGCGCTGGTCTCGTTCTGGCCCGCGCTCGCGACCTGCTGGAAGGTGCCGCCCAGGGTCTTCATCTCGATCCGGTAGCCGGTCTCGCCGTTCGAATCGGTCCAGGTCAGCATGACCTCGGTGGTCGAGTGGGCGTGGGCCTGGAGGTTGCCCGGCACGCTCGGCGGGCCGCCGCCGGCGTCGTCGTCCTGGATGGTGACCGTCGCCGCCTTGCCCGCGTTGTCGATCGTGGCTCCGCCGGTGGCGTTGCTCAGGGTGACCGTGACCGTCTCGTTGCCCTCGGCCGCCGCGTCCTCCTTGGTCACCACCGTGACCGTTTTCACGTCGTCGTTGCCGTCCGCCCAGGAGAGCGTGCCGGAGGCGGCCGTGAAGTCCGAGGCCGAGGCGGTGCCGGCGGCGACGCTGTAGCTCACGGACACCGGCCCGTCGTCGCCGTTCAGGCGCAGGACGCGCACCGCGACCGACTCCCCTTCCTGCACCGAGTAGCTCGTCTGCTCCAGCTTGAGACTGCCGTGCTGGTCGCCGCCGCTGCCGCCGCCGGTGACGTTGACCGTGCCGGTCATGAAGCTGTGGACCTCGCAGTGGTACGGGAAGTTGCCGGCGGCCGGGAACGTATGAGAGAAGGTCCAGGGCGCGGCCTTGGCTTCGACGGAGAAGCTGGTGCCGTCGTCGCTCGTCACGCTGTGGATGCCAGCCGTGTTCGTCCAGACCACGGTGTCCCCGGCCTGGATGTTGACCGTCGCGGGATCGAACTCGAAGTTATGGACCGTCACCTGGACGGTAGCGGCATTGGCGGTGGGGACGGCCACCACCAGGAGCAGCAGGGCGAGGACGGAGAAGATCGGGGACTGTCGCATGGATGCGTCTCCTCTGGTGTCTGGTAAAGCTCGTCTATGATGGAGTCTACTCGGAACCTTCACGGAGGGATGCATGACGCGCTCGGGCCGGCGGATGAAGATCGGAAAACGTTACAGCAGGCCGGGCACCGCTCCGGGCACCCTGAGGGCGCCGGAGAGGCGGGTTGACGAGGTGCGGATCACGGTGATCGACTACGGCCCCGAGCACTTCGAGGAGAAGACGGTGACCCGCGTCGAGGAGGTGTTCCGCTACCGGGACAGCCCGACGGTGACCTGGATCAACGTCGAAGGCCTGCACGACGTGGCCATGATCGAGTCCATCGGCCGGCACTTCGGCTTCCATTCGCTCGCCCTCGAAGACGTGCTCAACTGCGGCCAGCGCCCCAAGCTGGAGGACTACGGGCAGCACCACTTCATCATCATGAAGTCGCTGCTGCCCGGCGAGCCCCTCGATACGGAGCAGATCAGCTTCTTCCTCGCCGGCAACTACGTGATCACCTTCCAGGAGGTGCCCGGAGACTCCTTCGAGGCCGTGCGCGAGCGCATCCGGCGCGGCAAGGGGCTGATGCGGAACTCGGGCGCCGACTATCTCGTCTACGCCCTGATCGACGCCCTGGTGGACGAGTTCTTCCCGGTGCTCGAACGCTACGGCGAGCAGATCGAGGCGCTCGAAGCCGAGCTGCTGACGAACCCGTCGCGGCGCACGATCCAGGAGGTCCACCGGGTCAAGCGCGAGCTCCTCCTCCTGCGGCGCACGGCCTGGCCCGAGAGGGACGTGATCAGCGCCATGCAGCGCGAGGAGTCGGACGTCATCCGGCGCGAGACCCAGGTCTTCCTGCGCGACTGCTACGACCACACGATCCAGATCATCGACATGATCGAGACCTACCGCGACCTCGCGGCCGGCATGCTCGACATCTACCTGTCGAGCGTCAGCAACCGGATGAACGAGATCATGAAGGTGCTGACGATCATCTCGACCATCTTCATCCCGCTGAACTTCATCGCCGGCGTCTACGGCATGAACTTCCACACCGACCATCCGATGAACATGCCGGAGCTCAATTGGCCGTGGGGCTATCCCTACGCCCTCGGATTGATGGCGACGGTGGCGGTGCTGCTGGTGATCTACTTTCAGCGCAAGGGCTGGCTCAAGGCCGACCGCCGTCCCGAGGTCCCGCCGCCCGTCCCGGCTCCGCCGCCGACCGAGCCCGCCGGCGGTATTGGCGATGCGGGCGGCAGAGGCGGTTTCGCCGGAGCCAGGCGCGCCAGCGGCGGCAAGGCCGGCGAGCCGCCCCCCTGAGGCAGGAGCAGCCTCGGCAGAGCCTGGGCCTCGGGCGTCGCGGCAGGCGTCGGGGCCGGAACCGGAGCACCCCCTCTCCGGCGGGCCGCCAGCTCGCGCAGGAGCGCCGCGGCGAAGGACTCGATCGCGGCGGTCTCCTGCTTCGTCGGCCCGCGCGCTCCCTGGCCGGCGAAGACGAGGCGCGCGGGCTCCATCTCCCCGGGCGCTCCCATGTCGCTCTCCTGGAACGCGCCGAGGGTGTCGAACCAGTCGTAGACCCGCTCCAGCGCCGCGGGCTGCAGCCGGCCGGACACCGGCTCGCTCCAGGCGCAGGCCTCGGCCCGCACCTCGCCGGTCAGGAGCACGGACACGCTCTCGCAGTTGCCGACCGACGCCCCGCGGTGCCACGACAGGGCGAGCCCGTAGGCATCGTCGTCGCCGCCGGCCAGCGCGGCGGCGGACCGCCGGGCCCACTCCACGACCATCCTCTGCTCGACCAGGCTCGGACGGACCCGGCCGCGGCCGTAGAACACCATCTCGCCGTTCGCGAGGTGGGCGCGGAACGCGGCGTAGGTGCGGGACAGGTAGTGGGCGGCCTCCGCCAGGCCGGGATCCGGATACAGATAAGGTACGAGCGGCCCTCCCTGCGGCCCGTCCGCCAGGCCGCCGATGCCCAGCACCACCCGGATCGGCGGCGTGCGCGAGCGCTGCCAGTCCACCACCACCCGTCCGATCCCGGGGATTTCCGGCGGCTGCGGCGGTCTCGGCGGCCGGGACGCCTGCGCCCTCTTCCCCTGCCCTGCCGGAACGGGCGTCGCGGACGTCGCGGACACTGCGGCCTGGCGCGGCGGCTCGGCCTGGCCGCATCCCAACACCAGGAGAAGTGGAGCCAGCAGCAGAAGACGGCCCGGTCCGTTCACCGCTTTACGATACCGCAACCCACCAGCTATAATTTTGAACGATGGTTCAAATTTCCAGCCCCTCGCGCCCTTCCGATCCTGGCTCCCGTGGCTACGACAAGGTCCTCGAGAAGAAGCGGGAGATCCTCCTGGCGGCTTCGCGCGTGTTCCGGGAGCGGGGTCTGCACGCGACCGGCATGCGCGACATCGCGGCCGAGCTGAAGATGGCCGTGGGCAACCTCTACTACTACTTCAAGGATAAAGAGACGTTGCTGGCCTTCATCCAGGAGAGCACGCTGTCCGACCTGCTCGACATGGCGGCCCGGGTGCGGGAGCTGGACCTGCGGCCGGACCAGAAGATCAAGCTGCTGCTGGAGGAGCACGTGGTGAGGCTCAACGATCCCGAGGAGGGGACTCCGGGATCGCTGGCGCACCTGGAGATCGAGGCGCTGAGCGGGGCCCTGCGCACGGCGGTGATGGGGCAGCGCGACGAGTACGAGCTGACCCTCCGCCGGCTCATCGAGGAAGGGATGGACCGGCAGGTGTTCCGGCAGGTCGACGCCAAGGTGGCGGCCCTCGCCCTGCTCGGCGCGGTGAACTGGACGGTCAAGTGGTTCCGGCCGGAAGGCGGCAAGAGCGCGCGGGAGATCGGGCGGGAGGCCGCCGAGACGCTCGTGGGCGGCCTGCTGGTATCACCGGCATCACCGGCATCGCCGACATCGCCGAACACCGAGGAGAAGACATGAGCATGATCACCCTGAAGCTCCGGGTCAACGGCGAGGACCGCTTCGCCGTGGTGCCCGTGCACCACACCCTGCTGGAGGTGCTGCGCGAGGAGCTGGGCCTGACCGGCACCAAGCACGGCTGCGAGCTCGGCGAGTGCGGCACCTGCGCGGTGCTGGTGGATGGCCGGCCCGTCCTCTCCTGCCTCGCCCTCGCCGCCGAGATGGACGGCCGCGCGATCGAGACCGTCGAGGGCCTCCAGAACGGCAACGACCTCCACCCGCTCCAGGCCGCGTTCGCGGACCTCGGCGCGGCCCAGTGCGGCTACTGCACGCCGGGCATCCTGATGACCGCCAAGGCGCTCCTGGCCGACAACCCGAAGCCCACGGCGCCCGAGATCCAGGAGGCCCTCGCCGGCAATCTCTGCCGGTGCACGGGGTACCACAAGATCATCCAGGCGGTCGAATGGGGCGCCGCGAAGCTGCGCGGCGAGGACGGCACGCCGCCCGACGAGGTGTTCTACGGAGAGCAGCCATGAGGAAAGCATTCGGTATCGCCGGCATGGCCGGCATTGCGCTCCTGCTCCTGGCCCGGACCGCCGGGGCCCAGACCATCGAGGGCATCCTGATCAGCCCGCTCCATCCGACGACCCGCGACCGGATCGAGCTGACGGTCTTCGGCACCCAGAGCCCCGGGTGCCCGTTCGGATGGCAGGCGCCGAAGCTCGACAAGGCCTATCCGCTGTTCATCCTCACCGCGGTGCTGCCCCCCGAGCTGCCCGTCTGCGGCTCGCCGTCCACGCCCTTCCGCCGCACCTTCCTTCTCGACCCTCTGGCGGCAGGCACGTACTACGCGCAGGTGCGGCTGTCCGGCCTGCCCTACGGCCAGTCCTACGAGGTCTTCCAGGTCGCCGAGCCGTCGGGGCTCCTCTCCCTGGGAGAGAACGACCTCTTCCGGGTGAACGTGAGCTGGCGCAACCCGAAGGACGGCACCGCCGGCGCGGGCTTCGCCCAGCGTCTCGCGGACGACTCCGGCGCGTTCTGGTTCTTCTCCCCGGAAAACGTGGAGGTCACGATCAAGATCCTCGACGGCCGGCCGGTGAACGGCAAGTGGTGGGTGTTCATCGCCAGCATGACCGACCTGGAGATGGACGTGACCGTGCTCGAGAACCGGAACGACTGCCTGTCGCTCCCGAGCGTCCCGCCCTCCTGCCCGACGAAGGTCTATTCGCAGGCCGCCGGGAAGAACCGCAACTTCATCGACGTGAACGCCTTCGCGGCCTTCGGAGATTGAGGAGGGAGCCATGAAAGCCCTTCTGCGCAACCTGACTCTCGCCGCCCTGCTCTGCGTTCCGGCCGCACACGCGGTCGAGGACTACACCTCGATCCGGATCGAGCCCGAACACCCGACCCCGAACGATCCGATCCACATCACCGTGACCCTCGGGTCGTACGGCGATCCGGACCTCCGCCTCGCCGGCATCCACGGGAACCGGATCCAGATTCAATACGACACCTACGCTTTTCCCGACATTCCGCCGCCGTACGAGAAGTGGACCTACGAGACCACCGCCGGACCGCTGAGCGCCGGGATCTACTCGATCGAGGTCCAGGAGGGCGAAGCTCCCGGCTACACCAGAACTTTCGAGGTCGCCGGGCCGGACCCGGAGCTGAAGCTTCTGGCGGCCGATCAGAGCGTGTTCACCGTGACCGTGGACTTCGAACGGCCGGGCTCGGACCAGCGCAGTACGGCCTACGGCGTACCCCTCACACGCCAGTCCGGCTACTTCTGGTTCTTCAATCCGGATAACGCCGAGGTCACGATCAAGATCCTCGACGGCCGCGCGGTCAACGGCAAGTACTGGATCTTCCTGGCCAGCATGACCGACCTGCAGTTCACGGCCCGGGTGACCCAGTGTCCGGCAAACCCGGAGATCGGCGCGCCCTGCGTCTCCAGGGAGTACAGCAGCCAGCCGCACGCCAACGGCAACATCATCGACGTCAACTTCCAGGGACTTTAGAACCGATGGCCGAGCCCATTCGCAAGCCAGAGCCCGAGCCCGAATTCCGTCCTGAATTCAATATTGTCGGCAAGCCGTTCCGGCGCGTGGACGGCCGCGCCAAGGTCACGGGCAATACGAAGTTCGCGGACGACCTGACCTTTCCGCGCATGGCCGCCATGCGGCTGGTCCGTTCGACCGTCCCGCACGCGCTGATCAAATCGATCGATCTCTCCGAGGCGGAAAAGGTTTCCGGCGTCCTCGGCTTCCTGACCGGCAAGGATTTCCCGGTGCCGTTCGGCATCCTGCCGGTGTCGCAGGACGAGCACGCGCTCTGCCCGGACAAGGTCCGCTTCGTGGGCGACCCGGTCGTCGCGGTAGCCGCGGTCACCGAGGACGCGGCCTGGGAGGCGGCCTACAAAGTGAAGATCGAGTACGAGCCGCTGACCACGATCGGCAGCGTCCAGGAAGCGTTGGAGACCGCCGAGCCGCGCATCCACGACTACGGCGATCACGGCAACGTCCACAAATCGGTTTCGATGGCCTTCGGCGACCTGGACGGCGGCTTCGCCGAGGCGGACGAGATTTTCGAGGACACGGTCTTCTACGAGGGCAACACCCACCTGCCCATGGAGCAGCACGCGGCCGTGGCCGTGCCGGAGGACGACGACCGCATCACCGTCTACTCGTCGTCCCAGACCCCGCACTACGTCCACCGCGCCGTGGCGAAAGTCCTGGAGCTGCCGGCCTCGCGCGTGCGCGTCGTCGCCTGCTCGAACGGCGGCGGTTTCGGCGGCAAGAGCGATCCGTTCAATCACGAGATCGTGGCCGCGAAAATGGCTCTGAAGCTCGGCCGTCCCGTCAAAATCACGCTCACCCGCGAGGAGGTCTTCTACTGCCACCGCGGACGCCACCCCGTGCTCATGCACGTGCGCACCGGTCTCAAAAAAGACGGCGGCCGCTGGAAGATCACCGCCCAGCATCTCAAGACCGCGCTCGACGGTGGAGCCTACGGCAGCTACGGCGTGGCTTCGACCTATTACACGGGCGCGCTCCAGACCGTGACCTACGAGCTGCCCGCCTACCGTTTCGACGGCGTGCGGGCCTTCACGAACAAGCCGCCGTGCGGCCCCAAGCGCGGCCACGGCACGCCACAGCCGCGCTTCGCCTTCGAGATTCATCTCGACAAGATCGCGGTCAAGCTGGGGGTCAACCCCGCGGACCTGCGGCTCGGCATGCTGGCCCAGCCCGGCACGGTGACCGCGAACTGGCTGCGCATCGGCTCCATGGGCCTGCGGCGCTGCATCGAGGCCGTGGTCGAAGGCAGCGGCTTCCGCGAGCGCTGGGGCCGGATGCCCGAGGGCCGGGGGCTGGGCCTCGCCTGCGGTTCCTATCTCTGCGGCGCGGGCCTGCCGATCTACTGGAACCACATGCCCCAGTCGGGCGTGATGCTCAAGCTCGATCGATCCGGCGGCGTGGCGGTGTTCTGCGGCGAGTCCGAGATCGGCCAGGGCTCGGACTCGATCCTGGCCGCCATGGTGGCCGAGGTGCTCGGCATCTCGCTCGCGGACATCCGCCTCTGCGTGGCCGACACGGACCTGACCCCGGTGGACCTCGGCAGCTACTCCTCGCGAGTGACGCTCATGATGGGCAACGCCGCGGTGCAGGCTGCCGAGCGGGCGCGCGAAATGATCACGAAAGCCGTCTCCGAGCAGTTGGAGATCCCGGCCGCGCGCCTGGTCTTCGCGGACCGGCGGGTGTTCGACGCGCAGGACCCGGACAAGGGGATCAGTTTCCAGGAGGCGGTCATCGCCACGGAAGCCCGCTTCGGCACGCTCGCCACGGCCGGCAGCTACATCCCGCCGCGCTCGCCGGGCAAGTACCGCGGCGCGGGCGTGGGTCCGTCGCCGGCCTACTCTTACTCGGCCGCAGTGATCGAAGTCGAGGTCGATCCCGAGACCGGCCTCTGGAGCCCGGTCCACGTCTGGATGGCGCACGACATCGGCCGCAGCCTGAACCCGGTGCTGGTCATGGGCCAGGTCGAAGGCAGCGTCTACATGGGTCTCGGCGAGGTGATGATGGAAGAGCAGGCCTTCCGCCGGCTGCCCAAGCATCTTTCCAACGCCCTGGTCCACAAGTTCCCGTCGATGCTCGAATACAAGAGCCCGACTTTCCTGGAGATGCCGCCGGTCACCACCTACCTGATCGAAGACCCCGACCCGGAAGGCCCCTTCGGAGCCAAGGAGGTCGGCCAAGGTCCGCTGCTGCCGGTCATGCCCGCGGTGGTGAACGCCATCCACGACGCGGTCGGCGTGCGGATCGATCAGTGCCCGGTGCATCCGCACATGATCCTGAAAGCTCTCCAGGCGAAAGCGAAAGGCAAGGAGCCGCGCGTCGGTCCGAAAACCTTTCCAGAGGTCGACTTCGAAGAGACGCTGCTCGTGCCCACGCCCGCGCAGGGCGGAGACGGCCGGGCGATCAACGATTACAAGGACAAGCTCCGCTCCGGCATGCGCTCGGCCTCGGGCACGATGATGAGCCGCGAGGAGGCGCTCAAGCAGAAGAAGATCGCGGTCCTGACCACGGGCCCGGAGGGTGCGAAGTAATGCTGCGTCTGCCGCCGTTCCAGCTCCACGTCGCGAAAACCCTTGCGGAAGCCGCCGACGTCCTCGTCAGCGAAGGAGCCGCCGAGCACGAGGACAACGTCCGCCTCGTGGCCGGAGGCACCGACCTCTGGCCCAACATGAAGCGCCGCCATCAGAAAGCCCGCACCGTGGTGAGCCTCATGCGCATCCCCGGCCTGCAAGGCATCGACGTCAACGGAGACGTCCGTATCGGGGCTACCACCATCCTGGAGGACATCGTCCGGGACAAGGCGGTCCGCGAGCGCTATCCCGCCTTCGCCAGGGCCGTGGCCTCGATCTCCTCTCCCCCGCTCCGGCACATGGGGACGATCGGCGGCAATCTCTGTGTGGACACCCGCTGCACCTACTACAACCAGACCGAAGACTGGCGCCGCTCCGTGGACTACTGCATGAAAGAGGACGGCCACACCTGCTGGGTCGCGACCAGCTCGCCGCGCTGCCTGGCCCACTCCGCCTCGGACTCCGCGCCTATGCTCTGCGCCCTGGGAGCCGGGGTGAGGCTGGTCTCGAAGGAAGGCGAAAGGGTGATCCCCGTCGAGGGTCTCTACCAGGACGACGGCATCCGCTATCTCGCCAAGCGTCCCGAGGAGATCGTGGCGGGGGTCCTCCTCACGAAGAATTCCGACGCGGAGCATTGCCATTCGGCCTTCTGGAAGCTCCGCCGCCGGGGGAGCATCGACTTCGCGGTCCTCTCCTCCGCCGTGGCGCTCTGGACGGACAAGACCGGAATCGTCGAGAAGGCCAGGATCTACCTGGGGGCCGTCGGCTCCTACCCTGTCGCCGCCGAGGAGGCATCGGATTTTCTGATCGGCAAGCCCCTGACGCCCGAAACGATCGAGCAGGCCGCGAAACTGGCCCGCAAGCCGGCCTATCCCATGGACAACACCGACTTCCAGGCGCAGTGGCGCGGAGCCATGGTGGTCAAGTACACCGAAGCGGCCCTGCGCGAAGCCGCCGGGTTGCCGGTGGAACGGCTGGCGCCGAAGCACCTCTGATGAACCCTCCCCTTCCCCGTCTTCCCACCAACCCCAAGCCCCAAAGGGGCGAAGGCATAAAGCCGGGGGCTTCAGCCCCCGGTGAGGCGCGCCCCCGGCATCCCCCACATCCCCCAACATTTCCAAGCCCCGAAGGGGCGGCGGCATGGGACCCGGGCTTCAGCCCGGGGTGGGCGGGAGGATGGATGCCTGCGTCCCTCCGGGACTTGAATGGGTTCTGGCCTGCTGACCGGGGGCTGAAGCCCCCGGCTACGTGCCGGGGCCCCTTCGGGGCCCAAATTACCGAGGTGGTCTCTTGAACTTCGGAGCCGTCCTCGGCGTCGTATCCGCCTTTCTCGACGAGAAGGGCTGCCGGTACGCCGTGATCGGCGGCGTTGCGCTCGCCAGCTACGGGCTTGCCAGGACAACCCAGGATCTCGACCTGATCGTAGATGCGGCGGGACAGGACCACCTCATCGGGTTTCTGGAGTCGATCGGATACAGGACGCTGCACCGGTCACGCGGTTATTCGACGCACCTCCATTCCGATCCGGACCGGGGCCGTCTCGACTTCGTCTACGTCGGTCCGGAAACCGGCGACAAGCTCTTTGCCGGCTGTCATCCGAGGCAAGGTCCCGCCGGTCTCCAGGTTCCCGTGCCCAGACCGGAGCACCTCGCCGCTCTGAAAGTCCTTGCCATGAAGAACGATCCCGCCAGGACCTTCCAGGATCTGGCCGATATCCGGGCTCTGCTGGTCCTGCCCGGAGTTGACCGCGCCGAGGTACGGGCCTATTTTGAGAAGCACGGGCTGAAGGACCGCTACGATGAGCTCGAAAAGACTCTCTGACCTGCTGGATCTCGAAACGGCCATCCCGACCACGGCCGAGGACGTCCGCGCCCTGAGAGAGCGCCGCCAACCGGCTGGCGACGACTGGCTCGACCAGGTTCAGAAGCTCGCGGACCAGTTTCCGGCCACCTACGAGGATCTGGCGAAGCGCCCTACCTTCCACGGCTTCCAGCCCTTCGAGTTGTAGGCTTGACCGCCAGGGTCGCTGGGTTGTTGGATGCTTTCAACGACCCAGGTGACGCATCCGGCGTGCCGTTGGATGCGTCCGGCGAGGCGTTGGATCGGGAAACCGGCCGACTTCTCCGTCCGGCGGGCCGTTGGATGCTTCCAACGAGCCGGGTGAACCATCCAACGAGCCGTTGGATG
>DATANP010000207.1:0-6728 GCA_036266195.1 Thermoanaerobaculia bacterium
GTCTGGAACTGGCGGCAGTGGCGCACGAGCACCTGCTGCATCGGCTCGGAGTGGTCCTGGAGCAGCGGCCAGACCTCGCGAGCCTGCCAGCGGGCCGGCTCCACCTCGTCCGGCTTCGGGTAGCCGTCGAACGACGGGGCCTTGCGGGAGCGCCGGGCGGCCTCGGTCAGGTCGTTGCGGATGATGCGCTGGGCTTCGAGCACGGCCAACTCGATCCGTTCGCGCTCGGCTTCTCTCGCATCGTCCCGGCCGAGGGCATCCAGCGCTTCGAGGCAGCCCGTCACCAGCGCCACCTCGACCGGTGTGCCCCGGACGGCTCCGAGCAGGCGCTCATAGTCTTCCTGGTCCATCTTCTCCTGCTTGAGCAGGTCGGACACATCCTGCGGTGTGAAGCCGGCCCTGGAGGCAACCTGCTTCTTCAGAAGGCCCTTCCAGAGCGCGAGGATCTGGATGAGCAGGGAATGGAAGCTTGCACGCATGGGCCGTTTTCCTCCTCGATTCGTCCCTCTCTTCTACTCAGTTGCCGCTGGGGGGATGTATTTTGACAAAAACCGGCCAGGAAAAAATTCCTGTTTTCAGAAGCAGCTCTTCCAGGGCCCGGAGAGATCCTGTCGAGAAAAACTTCGTATCTACGGAAGCAAGGGCTTCAAGAGGCAGGTTCCCGGGTTAGCCTTCCGGCCGGTCGGGAAGAGCACCGACGGAACCGGAGAGAGGAAAGACCCATGAACGACCTGTTTGACGTGGAGCTCCTGAAGATCGTGGAGAGGCTGATCGCGTGCCGTTTCGATCTGGCGGCCCTGATCCTCGGCCTCGGGAAGACCGGGGAGGCCGAGGAGGAAGGCCCCGAGGCCGAGCTGTGCGCGGTTCTGGAGTGCGCCATCCTCGATCATTTCGATCCTCTGCTGAAGGGCCTTCTCAATGCCGCGGGAGGACCGCGGGGAGCGCTCCTGGAAGCCGCGTTCGACCTCGCCGTGGTCCGCCACCGGCTGGAAAGCCTCCGTGCGGCCCTGCCAAGCTCGCCGGACGAGGATGCCATGCTCGCCGGCGAGATCCCCGCGGACCTGCCCGCGGAGATGAAGATGACGCTCGTGGCCGTCATCGACGACCAGTTGGGAACGGCTTATGAAAACCTTCTGCAGGCAGTCAGGTGTCGAGCTCCGGCAGCGGACACCTGCTTCGGGTGCACCGCGTATACTTAGAGGCATGGAAGCCCACAAGACCACGACCAGCCTCCGTGTGGACAGCGACCTCCTGGAGAAGGCCCGCGAGTTGGACATCGATCTTTCCACCACGCTGGAGGAAGCGCTGGCCGCGGAGGTCGGCAATCGGAAGCGCGAGCTCTGGCTGGAAGAAAACCGGGAAGCGATCGCGGCCTACAACGAGCATGTGGCCCAGCACGGAGTGTTCAGCACCGGCCTGCGGGGCTTTTGATGGGGCAGTTCAACGTCTACAAGAACAAGAACCCTCAGACCCGCTCGGCCATACCCTTCCTGCTCGACGTTCAGAGCGACCTTCTGAGCAATCTGGAAACGCGGGTTGTCGTGCCTCTCTGCCCGGCTCCGGCGATCAAAGGCAAGCCTCTCCGGGTGTTGACTCCCGTTCTTGAAATCGCGGGGGAGCCCTATGTGATGCTGACGCCTCAGATGGCCGGCATTTCCAGGAGCGAGCTGGGACCTGTGGTCGGCAGCCTCGAACGAAGTCGGTTCGAGATCATCGCGGCCATCGATTTTCTTGTGACTGGTATCTGAGAGGGCCGTTGCACCACCCTCCCCGCGCCCCCCGCGAATACCCGGGCCGGGTTCTGCGTTAGAATCTCTAATCCGGAGCTGTTTCCCCCTCCGGTTCCCTTTCTTATGGCGCCGATGGCTCGAATCCTCGCTCCGCCCGTACCTCCGACACGGGTGATGCGCGTGGAGGATGTCTTCTCCGCGCTGGAGGCGCATGGCCGGAGCTTCGATCCCGGGTTCCTGCGCTCGGTCTACGAGTTCTCGCGCAAGATGCACAAGGACCAGACGCGGCGCTCCGGCGAGCCCTATCTGATCCACCCGCTCAACGTCGCCTGGCTGCTCGCCGAGCTCAAGTTCGACCAGACCTGCGTCGCGGTCGGCCTCCTCCACGACGTGCTGGAGGACACCCTCACCACGCCCGAGACCCTGGAGAAGGAGTTCGGCACCGAGATCGCCGAGCTCGTGGACGGCGTCACCAAGATCGGCCGCCACGAGTACGTGCGCCGCGACGAGGCCCAGGCCGAGACGTTCCGCAAGATGATCCTGGCCTCGGCCAAGGACATCCGCGTCATCCTGGTCAAGCTCGCCGACCGCCTGCACAACATGCAGACCCTGGAGCCGCTCTCTCCGGAATCCCGGCGCCGCATCTCGCGCGAGACGCTCGAGATCTACGCGCCCATCGCCCACCGCCTCGGCATGGCCAAGGTCAAGGGCGATCTCGAGGATCTGGCCTTCTTCTATCTCTGGCCGCACCAGTTCTCCGAGCTGCACTCCAAGATCTCCGAAAAGATGAAGCTCATGGAGCGCGGCACGCAGCGCATCCGCGAGCGCCTCGCCCGCACGCTCGAAGAGGGCGGCATCGACGCCGAGATCAGCTTCCGCACCAAGCGCTACTACTCGGTCTTCCAGAAGCTCCAGCGCCAGGGCGTGGACATCGACCAGCTCTACGACTACCTGGCGTTCCGCATCGTCACGGTCAACCTGCGCGACACCTATGCCGCGCTCGGCGTGGTCCATCAGAACTGGCGGCCGATCCCGGGCCGGTTCAAGGACTACATCGCCATGCCCAAGCCCAACCTCTACCAGTCGCTGCACACCACGGTGGTGGGCGAGCGCGGGCAGCCGTTCGAGGTCCAGATCCGTACCCGCGAGATGGACCTGATCGCGGAGGAGGGCATCGCGGCCCACTGGCGCTACAAGGAAGGGAAGATCGAGACCCGCGAGGACCCGAACATCCTCTGGCTGCGCCAGCTCCTGGAGTGGCAGAAGGAGGTGCAGGACCCCCGCACCTTCCTCACCACGCTCAAGGTGGATCTCTATCCGGACGAGGTCTACGTGTTCACGCCCAAGGGCGACGTACTGTCGTTCCCGCGCGGCGCCACGCCGCTCGACTTCGCCTACCGGGTCCACACGGACCTCGGCCATCACTGCGCCGGCGCCCGGGTCAACGGCCGCCTGGTACCGCTGCGCACCGATCTCCAGAACGGCGACATGGTGGAGATCCTGACCAACCCGAACCGCAACCCGAGCCGCGACTGGCTCACGTTCGTCACCACCTCGCGCGCCAAGAGCAAGATCCGGCAGTGGCTCAGCACTCAGCAGAAGCAGCGCGCCATGGAGATCGGCCGCCGGCTGATCGAGAAGGAGCTGCGCAAGTACGGGGTGTCGATCCGCAAGTTCCTGGACGACCCGGCCCTCGCCACGTATCTCCAGGACGAGGGGCTGACCAAGGCCGAGGATCTCTACAGCCGTCTCGGCTTCGGCAAGGCCGAGCCGCGCAACGTGATGGAGCGGGTGCTCGGCGTGGAGAAGATGGCCGAGCCGGCCGAGAAGCCGGGCCGCCTCCGCCAGGCGGTGAACAAGATCCTGCCGTTCGGCTCCGGGCCGATCACGGTCAAGGGGCACGGCGACATGCTGGCCTACCTCGCCAAGTGCTGCAATCCGCTGCCGGGCGAGGACATCGTGGGCTACGTGACGCGCGGGCGCGGCGTGTCGGTCCACTCGATGGACTGCCCGAACGTGCGCAACCTGCTCTACAACCCCGAGCGCGAGATCGAGGTCCGGTGGGACCAGGGACGGGACGAGGTCTACCAGGTCTCGCTGGTCCTGGAGACCGCGGATCAGCCGGGCATGCTGGCCAAGCTGACCGAGGTCATCACCAAGGTGGGGAGCAACATCACCCAGATCGAGGCCGAGACCCACGAGACGGGACGCGCCACGATCGGCGTGGTCTGCCAGCTCAAGGACCGCAAGCACCTCGACAAGCTGCTGCGCGAGGTGCGCTCGATCCCAGGGGTGATGAAGGTGGACCGCCGGATGAACAGCGGCGGCCGGATGGCTAACGAGGGGTTGAATTAAGGTCAGGGCGCAATGAATCGCGCCCTGACAGCTAGCTCTTGGCCTGATTTTCTTCGGGCGTGAACTTCCGCGCGGGGGCCTTCACGATCTTGCCGCTGCGCAGGCAGCGGGTGCAGACGCGGACGTGGCGGACGCCCTTGTCGGTCAGCGCGCGGACGCGCTGGAGGTTCGGCTCCCAGGTGCGCGAGGTCACGTTGTGTGCGTGGCTGACGTTGCGGCCGAACACCGTGCCCTTGCCGCAGATCTCGCATTGCTTCGCCATGATTTTCTCCTGGACAACTCTCTCCTGAATTCTCTTCTCTGAGTTCGGGGCCTTCCGGTGCATCGTCCGAAGGGCAGGGAAAGATACCAGAGTCCGCCTCCCCGCGCAATCCCACCCTCTGATCCGGGTCTGAGCGAAGAAGCGCTCAACTCCTCTAACTTCGGTACTTGCGTTCTCTTCCGAGCAGGTGTACAGTTCCCTCACTGGTTCATATAGCCATAGATGAATGGGACGGCTTGACACGAGTGTCCTTTGCTGCTAGCTTGCAGCGAAGCTTTAAGTATTCGCCCGTAACTGCGCTTGAAAGCTGGACTTTTAAGGGAGCTTGAAACGCCGTGCTCTTCTCACGCTCCAAGAAGGGTGTCATCGGTCTGGACATCGGCAGCTCCGGGGTGAAGCTCGTCGAGCTCAAGGAGCGCAAGGCAGGGGAGTTCACCCTGCAGCGCCTGGGTATCGAGCCGCTTTCACCGGAGGCGATCGTGGACGGCTCGATCATGGACTCGTCGCTGGTGGTGGACGCGATCCACCGCCTGAACGACCAGACCAAGGTCAAGGGCACCAACTACGCCACGTCGCTGTCGGGCCACTCGGTCATCATCAAAAAGATCCAGCTCCCCTCGATGCCGCAGGAGGAGCTCGCGGAGTCGATCCAGTGGGAGGCGGAGCAGTACATCCCCTTCGACATCAACGACGTCCGCCTGGACTACGTGGTGCTATCCGAGGGCGAGGTCGGGCGGGACAACATGGACGTCCTGCTGGTGGCCGTCAAGCGCGACAAGGTCAACGACTACGTCTCGGTGATCAGCCAGACCGGCAAGACGCCGACGATCGTGGACGTGGACGCGTTCGCGGTGCAGAACGCCTACGAGGTCAACTACGACCTCGACCCGCGCAAGGTCGTGGCCTTGATCAACATGGGCGCCAGCGTGACGACGATGAACATCCTGGCCCGCGGCCAGCACGTGTTCACGCGCGACATCACGATGGGCGGCAACTACTTCACGGAGTCGCTGCAGCGCGAGTTCAACCTCTCGTTCCAGCAGGCCGAGACCCTGAAGCGCGGCGAGCCGGTGGACCGCTACACGGCGGCGGACGCGCGCGGGGTGCTCGACACGGTGTCGGCGGAGATGGCGTCGGAGATCCGCAAGACCTTCGACTTCTTCTCGGCCACGTCGTCGGAGGGGCCGGTGGACGAGCTGGTGCTGTCGGGCGGCTGCGCGCTGACCCCGAACCTGCTCCAGGTGCTGCGCGAGCGTTTCGAGGTGCCCACCGAGCTGATGAACCCGCTCAAGAAGATCCATTACAAGGAGAGCGACTTCGACTCCACGTGGCTGCAGTCGATCGCGCCGATGATGGCGGTGGCGGTGGGGCTCGGCATCCGGAAGGCGGGGGACTAGCCGATGATCAAGATCAACCTGCTCAGTGAAGGCAAGCGCGCCGCCGTCCGCAAGGCGAAGCCCGCGGCCAGCCTGCTCGAAGGCAAGGACATCGGCCAGTACCTGATCGTGGTCGGTCTCGTGCTGGGGCTGATCGCCTCGGGCATCTACTGGTGGCAGCTCAAGGGCGAGGTGGAGGAGCAGCAGGAGGAGATCTCCACGGCGCAGGCCGAGGTCGATGCCCTGGGGGCGGTGATCAAGGAGGTCGAGGACTACAAGGCCAAGAAGGCCGAGCTCGAGCGCAAGATCGGGATCATCAACGATCTCAAGGCGAACCAGCGCGGCCCGGTGCGGGTGATGGACTACGTGTCCAAGGCGCTGCCCGAGCTGCTCTGGCTCGACCGCATGACGATGAACGCGACCACGATCGAGATCGAGGGGCGCGCGTTCAACACCAACGCGGTCGCGGCCTTCATCGAGAATCTCGACAAGGTGCCGGAGTTCGAGGAGCCGACGCTCAAGGATGCGTCGGAGCAGTCGGGCAGCGTCTACAAGTTCGTCATCGACTTCAACTACTCGTTCGCCCAGCCCAAGACCGAGGCCGCGGGGACCCAGGCGACCCCCGCGCCCGGTTCGCCGGCGGCCGCGGCGACGTCCGGTGGCTAGGAGGGATACCCGGTGGCAGTGAAGACCGGACTCGAAGGCAAACCCTGGTATTTCGGCCTCGGCGTCGGCCTGGGCATCGGCGCCCTGATCTTCGGAGCCGTGAGCTGGCGCGTGCTGCAGCCCATGCGGGACCAGCTCGCGTCCGGCCAGGCGCAGCTCGCCGAGCTGCAGACCAAGATCCAGGAAGGTCGGGCCGCCAAGCAGCAGCTCCCGAAGTTCCGGGAAGAGGTCCATCAGCTCGAGATGGAGCTCGACAAGCTCCTGCGCATCCTGCCGGCGCGGCGCAACACGCCGGACCTCCTGCGCCGCATCCGCTCGCTGGCCGAGCAGGGCGACTTC
>DATANP010000208.1:0-27609 GCA_036266195.1 Thermoanaerobaculia bacterium
CTGCGGAAGTGATCGGAGACGACCCGCGCCTGTTCCGCGTCCACGTCTCCGGAGGCCTGGAGGCCGGCGATCATGTTGCGCAGGACGCGATGGAGATACCAGCGCAGGGCCGGCCAGGGGAGGAGGCGCGGCAGGATGAGGTCGCGCCGGATGCGTTTGCCCAGGGCCGGATCGGGCAGGCCGGCATGGACCAGGACGAGGGCCTCGACCCGGTCCGGGTACGCCTGGGCGAACGCCTGGGCCAGGTAGCCGCCCAGGGTCTGGCCGACGAGCACGGCCCGTTGCGCTCCCCTTTGATCGAGGATGCGGACCAGGGCATCGAGCTGCGGCCGGATTTCCGGCGTGTCCAGATAATCGACGGCGATCGGCGCCAGCGCGTCGTGATCGCGTCCGAGGTCTTCGGTCTGCTGCCAGAGTGAGCTGGCGTCTCCGAGGAGCCCGGGGAGGAGAAGGATGGTCCTCCTCACGGCCGGCCGCGGCCGAAGGAGCGGCCCGGGAAACGCAGGATGTCGGCGCCGGAGCGGGTGCCGAGCAGGTTCGACTCGTCGAGGAAGTCGGCGAGGAAGGCGCGGACCTCGCCCTCGCGGCCGTTGCGGCAGAGCACGGCGAGCCGCTTCATGCCGTCGGCGATCTTGTCCTGCGGGAAGGGGGCGAGCCGGCCGATGAAGATCTTGGGGTGGCGGGTCTTGGAGATGCTCTCGTCGGAGACGGACAGCTCCTCGAACAGCTTCTCGCCGGGGCGCAGGCCGGTGAAGACGATGTCGATGTCCTCGTAGGGCCGGAAGCCCGAGAGGGTGATCAGGTCGCGGGCGAGGTCGAGGATGCGCACGGGCTCGCCCATGTCGAGCACGTAGATCTCTCCGCGGTCGCCCATGGCGCCGGCCTCCAGCACGAGTTGGGCGGCCTCGGGGATGGTCATGAAGTAGCGCATCATGTCCGGGTGGGTGACGGTCACCGGCCCGCCGCGGGAGACCTGCTCGCGGAAGATGGGGATGACCGAGCCGGCCGAGCCCATGACGTTGCCGAAGCGGACGGCCACGTAGCGGGTGTCGAAGCGCTGGTCGAGGTCCTGGATGACCAGCTCGGCGATGCGCTTCGAGGCGCCCATGACCGAGCTGGGCCGCACGGCCTTGTCGGTCGAGATCAGGACGAAGGCGGCCACGCCCAGCTCGCCGGCCACCTCGCCCAGGATGCGGGTGCCGAAGACGTTGTTCTTGATCGCCTCGGAGGCGTTCGACTCCATGAGCGGCACGTGCTTGTGGGCCGCGGCGTGGAGGATGACCTCGGGCCGGTACTGGGTGAGGAGGGTACGGATGCGCGGCGCGTCCACCACGTCGGCGATGAGCGGCACGATGTCGAGGTCGGACCGGAGCTGGCGCAGCTCGCGGTCGATCTCGAACAGGGCCCCTTCGGCGCGGTCGAGGAGGAGCAGGAGCGCGGGGTTGAAGCGGGCCACCTGGCGGGCCAGCTCGGAGCCGATCGAGCCGCCGGCGCCGGTGACCATGACGCGCCGGCCACCGAGGAAGCGGTCGAGCTCCTTCTGGTCGAGGTGGACGGGCTCGCGGCCGAGGAGGGTCTCCAGGGCCACGTCGCGCATGCGGCTGATCTCGACTTTTCCTTGGAGGATCTCGTAGAAGCCGGGGATGGCCCGCATGCGCACGCCGCTTTTCTGGCAGATCTCGGCGATGCGGCGCAGGAGCTGGCTCTTCTCGGCGATGGTGATGACCACGTGGTCGATCCCCAGCTCGCGCACGAGCCGCGGGATGTCGCGGATCGGGCCGAGGACCTTGACGCCGTGGATGACGGTGCCCTGCTTGAGCGGGTCGTCGTCCACGAAGCCGACCACCTCGATGTCCATGTCGCCCCGGGCGGCGATCTCGCGCACGGCCAGGATGCCTCCCCGGCCGGCGCCCACCAGGAGCACCGGCTTCTTGCGGCGGCGCGAGCCCATGGTCCGGGTCGCGGTACGGTCCAGGCGGTCGTGCTCGTAGCTCTCGTAGAGGACCCGGCGCAGCACCCGCAGGCTGAGCGCGCCGCCGAAGGCGAGCGGCCCGTCCATGAGGATGACGGAGAGCGGCACGCGCCAGAGGTGGAAGTCGTCCGACAGGCCGAAGCGCAGGAAGAGGAGGACGAGCGTGGAGAATGCGGTGGCCTTGAGGAAGGCCGGCACCTCGCGCAGCCCCACGTAGCGCCAGACGAAGCTGTAGACGCCGGTCAGGCCGAGCGCCGCGAACTGGAGGAGCAGGACGACCGGGAGCTGCACGAACATCCGGTGGCTCTCGTCCGGCGGGATGCTGAAGTCGAACCGCAGCAGGTAGGCGAGCACGAAGGCGCCGACCATGGCCGCCAGGTCCAGGATGAGCTGCACCTGCCGGTAGAGGAAGCGGGTCCAGAACGGCGGCTGGGCATCCTGAACCGTCACCGTCCCACCCCCTCGATCTCGTCGCGGCCGGGCCCGGCCGGGCGCCGCAGACGCAGCACGGCGAGCGCCGTGGCGCCCAGGACGCCGAGGTCGGACGTCCAGGAGCGGCGGGCGAGGTAGTCGCGATATCCCCGGAGCTTCCAGGGCAGGAGCCGCTCGCGGTAGAAGCCTTCCACGTCATCCGCTCCGGCCAGCAGGGCCTCCTCGTCACGGAGGCGGAGGGTCACCGGGTCGGTGAGTCCGGGCCGGGCGGAGAGCACGGACTGCCAGAGCGGGTCGGAGGCGTCGACGTAGCGCGGCACCTCGGGGCGGGGGCCGACGAGCGACATGTCGCCGCGGACCACGTTCCAGAGCTGCGGCAGCTCGTCGAGCTTGAAGCGCCGGAGCCAGCGGCCCACGGGGGTGATCCGGGAGTCGCCGGAGGTGGTGAGCTGGGATCCCTCCGGGGCAATGCGCATGGTGCGGAGCTTGAGCAGGGTGAACGGCCGGCCGCCGAGGCCCACGCGCGTCTGCCGGAAGAGGACCGGGCCGGGCGAGGTGGCGGCGACGAAGGCGCTGGCGACGAGGAGGACCGGCGAGGACGCCACGAGCCCGGCGAGGGCGAGCACGGCGTCCACCCCGCGAGGCAGGCCGTCCGGCTCAGCCGGGACGATGGTGGCGTTCACAAATCCCTTGGACGACAGCGACAACATGATCGAGCTCCGCATCCGTCATCGAGGGGAAGAGGGGCAGGGTCACGATGCGCTCCCAGACCGCCGAGGCGGCCGGCAGGTCCTCCGGTCTCCACCCGAACGTTTCGGCGTAGTAGGGGTGGAGGTGGAGAGGCCGCCAATGGACCGAGCATCCGACGCCTGCTTCCTTCAGCTCCGCGATGAAACTGTTCCTATCGATCGCTAGCTTGGCTAGGTACAGTTTAACAGGAAACAGGTGCCAGGAGTGAATCCGGTCGGCCGGAACTGGCGGCAGCTCAAGCGTTTCCGTGTCTCGAAATCTTTCCATATACCGGAAAGCAATGTTTTCGCGAGCCTTCCGCATGTCCTCGGCGCGCGCGAGCTGGTGGATGCCGAGCGCGGCGGCGACGTCGGTGAGGTTGTACTTGAAGCCCGGCGCCTGGATCCTGTAGTCCCAGCTCCCGCCCTTGGCGAAGCGGCCCCAGGCGTCGTGGGACAGGCCGTGCAGGGACATCATCCGCATGCGCTCGGCGAGCGCGGGGTCGGAGGTGGTGGCCATGCCGCCCTCGCCGGTGGTGACGGTCTTGTTGGCGTAGAACGAGAAGCAGGTCACGTCCGCGGTGCCCTCGCCGCAGCGCTGCCACGGCCGGTCCGGGCCCGGCCGCCACGCCGCGGGCAGGGCATGGGCGGCGTCCTCCACCACCCAGAGCCCGTGCCGCCGGGCGAAGTCGGAGACGCGGTCCATGTCCATCATCAGCCCGCCCACGTGGACCGGGATGATGCCGACCAGCTCCGCCTCCAGACCCGCGATCCTCCTCTCGGCGTCGTCGAGGTCCATGTTGAGCGTGACCGGGTCGCAGTCGACCAGGATGGGCACGGCGCCGGCATAGCGCACCACTTCCGCTGAGGCCGCGAAGGTCATGGTGGGGACCAGGACGGCCTGCCCGGAGCGCAGGCCGAGCGCCTCGACCGCCAGGTGGAGCGCGGCCGTACAGGAGTTGAGCGCGACGGCGTGGGTTGCGCCCACGGCCGCGGCGAGGTCCTCCTCGAAGCGCTTCACCTTGGGGCCGGTAGTGAGCCAGCCCGAACGAAGGGTGTCGACGACCTCGGCGATCTCGGTCTCGTTCAGGTCCGGACGGAAGAAGGGGACGTTCATGCGCGTCGAATTGTAAGGGACTTCAGCACGTGCGCCAGCCGCCGGGCCGGCCAGATCCGGCCGGGCGGCGTCTCCATCTCGACGATCCCCGGGTGCGCCCAGACCCGCCGGACCAGCGACCGCCAGCCGGCGCGGCTCTCGCGGAACGAGAGGAGGCGCGCCAGGACGATCGACTGCAGGGGCGTGTCCTCGATTCCGCCCTCCAGAGCGCGGCGGGCGGCCAGGCGCTCGGCGGGCCGGAGGGTATCCATCAGGCGGCCGGCGATGCAGCGGTGCGGCTCGGAGGGCCAGAGGCGATCGGCATACGCGGCGGCCAGGGCGGCGGGCAGTTGGAGGTCCCACTCCTCCGCCAGATTGACGATGTCGTCCACCAGGGCCGGAAGGACGATGCGCTCCAGGTCCCAGGCGGCGAGCAGCGGGCGGGGCGGCGGGTTCAGCCAGACGTGGACCGCGGCCACGAGCCAGGCGTGGGCAAGAGGAAGACGCCGGGCGGTCGGTCCGAGCGTTGGATCGGGCTCCGCCGACTCGACCATGGCCTTGCCGAATCCCTGCGGGACCACACCCCAGAGCCGGTGATGGACCTCCAGGAGCAGGCCGGAGAGGTCGGTCGCCTGCCAAGCATAGCCCTCCTCCAGGAGGTAGGCGTCGATCCGGGCGCCGGAGGCGAGCGATCGCCACCCGGCCTCCTCCAGCGCCCGCCGGGCGCGGAGGTAGTCGTCATGGGCCACCAGGACGTCCACGTCTCCGGCCGGGCGCTCCTCCGGCTGGTCGTACACCCTCGATCCCAGATCGCTCCCCTTGATCGGTAGCCAGAGGATGCCGGCGGCTCCGAGCACGGAGCCCAGATGGGCCAGGCCCTCGTCGATGCGGAGCCGGTGGGCGGTGACTGCCATCAGAGAACGGTGCCAGGAGTCCACCGACGGCCCCTCGACGTTCAGACGGCGGGCGCGCAGCGCCAGGGCCGGGCCCACGCGGTGAAGCTTCGCCAGATCGGCGCCGGCGGGGTCGGCGGCAAGGGACCTCAAAGCATTCGGATCGCCGGCCAGGGCGGCGGCGAGGGTCATTCCAGAAACTCCGCCACCTCCTTCGCCACCCGCCGCCCCGCCCGGCCGTCCCAGAGCCTCGGGCAGTGGCCTTTCTTGTAGCGCCCCTCCAGGACGTCCTCCACGAGGCGGTCGAAGAGGGTCCAGTTGTTGCCGACCAGCGTGCTCGTGCCCTCCTCCACCGTGACCGGGCGCTCGGTGGTGTCGCGCAGGGTCAGGCAGGGGATGCCGAGCGCGGTCGATTCCTCCTGGAGGCCGCCCGAGTCGGTCACGATGAGCCGCGCCTGGGCGGTGAGGCTCAGGAACTCCAGGTAGCCGAGCGGCTCGGTCAGCACCACCCGGGGATCGTCGGCCAGGGCCGGCTCCAGGCCGGAAGCCCGGAGTGCGCGCTCGGTGCGGGGGTGGACCGGGAAGACCACGGGCAGGCGCTGCGCGGTGCGCCGGATCGCCCGGACCGCCCCTTCGAGCGCCGCGGGGTCGTCCACGTTGGAGGGCCGGTGGAGGGTCCACACCACGTAGCCGCCGGGCTCGACGTCGAGCCTCGCAGGCTGGTACAGGCCCCGGGCGGCCTGGAGCTGGAGGGTGAGCACGTCGATCATCACGTTGCCCACCAGCCGGATGGCGCTCTCGGGCCGGCCCTCGCGCTTCAGGTTCTCCACGCCGCTCGGCTCAGAGACCAGAAGGAGATCGGAGATCGCATCGGTCAGGACGCGGTTGATCTCCTCGGGCATGGTGCGGTCGAAGCTGCGCAGCCCGGCTTCCACATGGATCACCGGGATGCCCAGCTTTACCGAGGCCAGGGCGCAGGCCACGGTCGAGTTCACGTCGCCCACCACCAGGGTGGCGTCCGGCCGGGGATCGGCCTCCAGGAGCCAGCCCTCGTAGCGCTCCAGGATGCGGGCGGTCTGCTCGCCGTGGCGACCCGAGCCCACCTCCAGATGAACATCGGGCTCGGGAATGCCGAGCTGCTGGAAGAAGAGGTCGCTCATGGCCTCGTCGTAGTGCTGGCCTGTGTGGACCAGGACCGGGCGCACGCCGGGCGCCATCTCGCGCAGGCCGGAGAGCACCGGCGCGATCTTCACGAAGTTCGGGCGCGCCCCCACGACGCAGGCCAGGGTCTTCATCCAGCTCTCCTGATCATTCCAAGGTAGTGTGTGTCGAAGACCCGCAGCGACTCCAGCACGGCCGCCGCGGTCCAGGAGACCGGCACGATCCGCCGGGCGAGCGGCGGGGCCAGGGTGGCGCGGCGCAGCTCGAGCCGGCAGCCCGGGAAGAGCGACTCGATCTCGCGCCGCCGCACGCCACGCACGTTCGGGTTGGCCGGGTTGTCCATGAAGAAGTCATACCAGAGGATCGCTCCTCCGGGCGCGAGGACGCGGAGCATCTCCGCAGCCACGGCCCGCCGCATCCCCGGATCGAGGATCGAGGAGAAGACCGTGCTCTGGAGGACCAGGTCGAAGCTCCCGCCCTCCCAGGGGAGTACGGAGGCGTCGCCGGAGCGGATGTCCGCGCCCGGGAAGCGCGAGCGACAGACGTCCGCCCGGCCGGGGTCGAGATCGATACCCGCGAGCCCCTCCCGCCGGGCGCCGAAGCGCTCCAGGATCTCCAGCCAGTTGCCGGACCCGCAGCCCACCTCCAGCAGCCGGCGGCCGGACAGCGGCAGGAGCCCGGACCTCTCCAGCGCGCCGCGGAGCGCCCGCTCCTGGCCCTGGCGGAGGAAGAGGTTGGCCGGCCGGTCGAGGTCGTAGAACCCGGCCGGGATCTCGCGCTCGCGGCGGCGGTGCTCTTCGAGGATGCGGTCGGTCTCTTTCATGAGAGAACCTTCTTCAGGAAGCGGTCCAGCCGCTCCGCGATCCGGGCGCGGTCGTAGGTGGTCTCGGCCGCCCGCCGACCGGCGGCGCCGAGGCGGGCCCGCAGCTCTGAATCGGTGGCGAGGCGGATCCAGGCTTCACGGGCGCCGTCGAGATCGCCGGGCCGGATGGTCAGTCCGCACTCCGCCCGCTCCACCCGGCGGGCGGCCTCGCCCTCGGCGATCAGGAGGAGGGGGCGCTCGGAAGCCATGGCCTCGTAGATCTTGCTCGGAACCGCTCCCTGAAGTCTCATCCCGAGGGTGGCGACCGCGACGTCGGCCGCGGCCAGGAGTGCGGGGATGCGCTCGCGGGGCTGGGCCGGCACGAGACGGACGCGGTCGATCCTCTCCCGCTCGATCCGTGTCTGGAGGGCCTCGCGGACCGGTCCCTCCCCTACCAGCACGGCGCGGCCGGGGATCTCTTTCGGCAGCGAGGCGGCCACGTCGAGGATCTGGTCCAGCCCCTGGGCCAGGCCGAGCAGACCGGCATAGAGAAAGACCGGGCCGGGCTCGGGGCCGATCAGGGCGCGGGCGGCGTCATCGGCGACTCCAGATCCGAAGCGGGCGGGGTCCACGCCGTTCGTGATCACCTCGACCGGAGTGCCCGGCGAGCGGGCGGCCACGGACTCGACGATCTCCTCGGACTGGCCGGTCACGCCGGCGGCATGCCGATAAAGAGACAGCTCCAGGCGCTCGGCCATCCGCGTGGCGAGCCCGGGCTTTACCACGCCCATCTCGATCGCGGACTGCGGCCAGAGGTCGCTCACGTTGAGCACGTACGGGCATCGCCACCGGCGGGCGAGCCGCCGCGCCGCGAAGCCGATGAAGAGCGGCGGCGACTCGACGAACAGCACGTCCGGCCGGGCAGAGAGGCGCGGCCCGTGCCAGGCCGCGGACGCGGCGAACGAAAAATAGCAGGCCAGCCGCTTCACGAACCCCTTCTGGGACGGCAGCAGCGGCACTCGGACGGTCCGGATGCGGCCGACGGTCTCGACCGCGGGCCGGCGGCGCGGGTAGCCCGGATAGACCCGGCCGGCCGGATAGTTGGGCAGCGCGGTGAGGGCCTCCACCTCCCAGCCAAGGTCGATCAGGCGCTCCCCCAGCTCGGACAGGCGCGCCTGCGGAGCGCCCATCTCGGGCGGGAAGTACTGGGAGAGGATGCAGAGCCGCGGCAGATCTAGTTGGCCTTCACGTTGAGGGAGACGTTCTGCGCGCTCCAGGCGGTGTCGTTGCCCCGGTACTCGTCGCCGGCGGCGCGGAGCCGGAAGGCCAGGAAGTACACGCCCGGGGGCAGCGACGCCGGCGTGGAGATCCGGCCCACCTCGACGTTCCGGACGTCGCCCGGAGTGATCGTCGCGCGCACGCGGAGCTGCTTGACCTTGACCGCTCCCTCCAGGCTGAACCGCCGCGGCACCAGGTAGATCTCGACCAGCGGGTTGGAGAAGCGCTCCGTGCCCGCGTTCTCGATCTTGATCGGGCTGACCACCTTGAAGCCGCCGCCGGGCCGGACCGACGCCGGAGACAGCCGGATGGGGATGCGCCGCGGCGCCCCCGGGAACGGCACAATGCTGTAGGCGCTGATCAGGCCGTCCAGGATCGGAATCCCGCCGAAGGCCTCGCGCACGGCGGCGGTGTCGTCCGAGAAAAGCGTGGCGGCGTTGTACGGATCCAGGATGCCGGTCACGACCGACTCCCGGTTCCGGGGGCTGAGACTAAAGGAGCTGCGCATGCCCCAGGCGATCCCGAGGTTCGAGAGGAGAACCCGCCGGAACGAGAACGGACCGCCCAGGCGGGTCGCCTCGGCCTCGTCCAGGGTCCACTGCCGGCCGGGGTTCAAGGCGATATCCACCTCGGCCACGCGCCCGTTCTCCGCCCGCCAGCTGGTGAGGCTGACGGAGCCCTCGGACCAGGTCTGCCCCATCTCGGCCTGCAGCTTGGCGCTGTCCGGAAAAGCGATCTCGGACACGCCGTTGCCGAAGTCCCACGACACCGCGGGCGCTCCGACCCGGAAGAGATCCGGCTGGTAGACGTTCCAGTACGCCATCAGCTCCTGGTCGTAAGGCGAAAACGGCGAGGAATCCGGCAGGGGCGCGAAGACGATGGGGGGAATCGCGAGAGTGCCGAGGGTGAACTCCTCCCAGGCCTGCTCGAGCTCCTCCCGCGCCTCGGCGCCGGCCGGGTCGTCCTTCACCAACGCCACCACCATGCGGTCCGCGGTCCTGACCAGCACCTTCGGGGTGAGCGTTTGCGCGGACAGCCGTGTGGCGGACAGGAGCGCCAGAGCCAGGGCAAGCCATTGCGGTCTCATCGATGCCTCCTTCGGAGCTCCTTCAGTTTCGCACAGAAGGCCCGATCCGGCTCAACACGAACCGCCGCTTGCCGGAGGGAGCGACGGGGATCTCCGCCACCGGCTCGACCTCGATGTCCAGGTCCGCCCCCTTCGCCCGCAAGGCAGCCACGATGCGTGGCGGGGTGTCCCCGGAGAAACCGGCCGTCGGCACGACCCGGACGAGGATCTCGCCGGGGGTCTCCTGGACCACCTGGAAGCTCTCCACCTCCGGGAAATGGTTCAGGATGCCGGTGAAGAAGTGGACGATCAGCCGGTTGCCCGACGGGGTGACCACCACGTCCGTGTCCCGTCCCTGGATCGACTCCATCGTCGCAAAGCCGCGCCCGCAGGGGCAGGGGTGGCCGGACATCACGCCCAGGTCGCCCACGCGGTAGCGGATCAGCGGCATGGGTCCGGGATGAAGGCGGGTGAGGAGCAGGTGACCGGTCTGCCCCGGCAGCACCAGACGGAGGTCGTCGTCCACGCACTCCACGATTACGTCCAAGGAATGGACGTGGTAGAGGCCGTGCTGCTCGCACTGGGCGGCGACCTGCATGCCCTCGCCGATGCCGTAGGTGTCCAGCACCCGGGCTCCGAAGGCGCGCTCGATCGTCTCCCGGTAGTGGGCATAGAGGGTGTCGCCCCAGGTGACGATCCCGCGCAGAGGCCGATTCCACCCGCGCTCCAGCGCGCGCCGGGCGAGGTAATAGAGACTGCCCGGATAGCCGCGCAGGTGCTCGATCCGGCCGCGGTCCAGGATCTCCAGCGCCCGGTCGAGCGCCTCGTCGGAGAGATCGAACGCCGAGACGTACGCGCAGCGCAGGAGCCGGTCCTTGGTCCCCTTGATCCACCCGCGCTTGAGGGTCATACCGGTCTGGAGATGGGGCTCGCCGATCCGCCAGCCCGACCATTCGAGAGCGAGGAGGAACGAGGCCCGGTGCCAGCCGGTGGTCTCCGGGTCTTCCCGAACACAGAAGTTGGCGCCGGTCGAGCCCGACGAGCAGCTCTCGTAGAACCGCTGCCCCGTGTCGCGGGTGGTCCCCTGCGGGTAGCCATCCCGAAGCCCCGCCTTGGTGGCCGGCGGGAGCTCGGACAGATCTCCCAAGCCACCCCAGAGATCGCGATAGAACGGCACCTCCCTGTAGGCCACCGCCAGAAGCTCCCGCAGAAGCCGCTCCCGCTCGGCCGCGATCCGCTCCGGGTCCCACCACTGGGCCTGACGGAGGAACTGCAAGCGCCGCATCATCCCCTGGCCGACCAGCCGGTCGCCGAACGGAATGACGGCTCGCTCCAGAAGCGCCGTGTACAGGGAGGAATCGTTGGAGTCCATCGTCGGAGGGCTGATTGTACTCTTGCGATCTATAACACTGCTCGTTATAATGGGTGCCGTGATACGGTCCTTCGCTGACAAAGTCGAGCGCCGGCTCCCCCGGCTCCGGCCGCCGACTCACCCGGGCGAGATGCTCCTCGAGGAGTATCTGAAGCCTCTCGGGATCAGCCAATCGGCATTCGCGATCCGTCTGGGAGTCTCCTTCCCCCGTCTCAACGAGATCATCCGGGGCAAGCGCTCCATCACTCCGGATACGGCGCTCCGGCTGGGCCGTGTCCTGGGCATCTCCGCGGGCTTCTGGCTCGGTCTGCAGCAGGACTGGGATCTCTGGCACGCGATGCACAGCGAAGAGGCCGAGGAGATCGAGAAGCTGGAGCCTCTGCGGGTGCAAGCCTAGAGTCCCGGCCGCTCCCGGGAAGCTCCCAGGTCTCAGCGGGACGGCTCCGACTGCGGCGCGGATCACTTCTCCCGAGTCCGGGACCGTCGCTCCCCGGGGGCGAATCTCCACTCCCGCGGGAGAAGCGCTTCCTCCCCAGCTCCGGGAGATGCGCCCCTGGGAAGCGATCGTCCACCCTGGGGGGCGAGTCGTCGCGAGCTTGGTGCGAGCCATCCAATCCGCGGGAGGAGCCGTTGCGAGCCGGAGAGGAGCCGTTCACCCCCTGGGGTTGACCGTCCCTCCCGCGGGATAGACGACCGCGAGCTCGGGAGGGATCGCAACGGAGCCGATCCGGCTGGAGGGCGCCCCGCCCATCCTCTTCGACCGCGGGCCTAGGGACAGTCCGGGCGCAGCCGGAGCACGCGGCTCGCGTGGTGGCTGGCCTCGACGGGCAGGCCGCTCGCCCAGTCGGGAACCTCGGTTGCCGCGAAGAGCCAGCAGAAGCCATGCTCCCGGAGGTAGCGGAGCTTCTCCGCATCGGGCAGCGCCATGCAGGCCGCGAATTCCTCCTCCGTGTTGGTCAGGTGCAGCACCTCCTCCGGCACGTTGTACTCGACGTATGGGCCTCGCATCAGGAACAGGCGGCGGCCCGGTCCGAGGCTGGGCGCGATCCGCCGCAGGATCCGGTACCCCCGGTTCGGCGAGATCTGCTCGTGCCACTCGGCGCGATCGTCCACGCCGAACACCCAGCGCCAGGAGAGCTTGCAATAGTAGGACTCGTAGACGCCGAAGTAGGCCGCCAGGACCAGAAACCCTCCGAGCAGGAGCGCGCGCCCGGGCCGGCGGCGCAGCAGATCCTCGACCGCGGGCGCCGAGACCACCAGCAGCAGGGCCAGGGGGACCAGGAGGAAGCGCACCACGAGCCAGTGCCCGCGGGCATAGCCCACCCAGAGCGCCAACTGGATCGCGGCCGCCGTGAGCAGCACGAGCAGCCGGGGGTCGAGCTTCCGGCGGTGCCAGACCGCGAGCGGGACGCCGAGCAGCAGGAGAGGGGGGAGCCAGCCGTGCCAGCGGTGCCTCGTCCAGTCGAAGAAGGCATAGTACGGAAAGGCCAGGCTCTCCCCGAGGCTGATGGCGGCCTTCTCGTCGAAGTGGGCCTGGAGGTACACGTTGCGGGAGGGGATCAGACCGGTCGCGAAGGGGGCCAGGGGATTGCCCGTCCAGAGCACGTTCTTGACGAAGTGGGGGATCAGGCAGAGCAGACAGATCGCGCCGGTCTGCGCGGCCCACCGCAGCCAGGAGCGCCACCCCTTGACCCCCAGGACCAGGATCACGGCGAGCACGAACGAGGGCAGGAACAGCCAGATCGTGTACTTCTGCGCGGCGCTGGTGCCGGCCAGGAACGCGGCCCCGGACACCAGGCTGCCCGGCCGCGCAGACGAGTCCGCGAGCAGGAGCAGGGAGAAGGCCGCGAACAGGGTGAAGGAGGCCGCGATGTCGATCTTGCCGCCCCCGAGCAGCCGGAAGAAGCCGGGGGTCAACGCCAGGGAAGAGCCGCACAGGGTGGCGGCCAGCGGCCCCGAATACCGGGAGGCCAGCTCGATCAGGGCCAGCACGAAGAGCAGCCCCAGACCGTAATCCACCAGCTTGGCCGCCAGATCCGTGCCGAACGCGAAGCTGAGCGAAAACACGGCCTCGGTGTTGTTCGGCATCTGGCCGTACAACAGGTTCCATGGGCTGGGCACGAAGCCGTGGCCATGGAGCCAGCGGGAGGTGAACATGTACCCCTGGAGCGCGTCGCCCAGGTGCGGAGGGGAGGCGGCCTCCAGGAAGTGCAGCCCCAGGAAGGCGAGGGCGATGAGCCCGAACGGGGACCAGCGCAGGACGCCCGGCACCCGCAGAGCGGCCAGGGCGGAGGCGAGATCGCGGCCGGCCCGCATCAGGAAGGGCAGGCCCGAGACCACGGCCAGGAGAGCGGCCACGACGATGTGCGCCGACGGAGGCCGGTAGAGGACCAGGGCGAAGTATGCGAGGTAGGAGAACACGGCGAAGCCGAGCGCACCCGCCAGGGGGATCTGCCGCAGGGGACGGAGCGCGGCTCCCACGCCCAGCCAGGAGAGCACGACCCCGCCGGCCGCGACGAAGGCCAGCAGCAGCAGGAGGGCCACGGCCGAGGCCAGAAGGACCTCGGGATTCATACGGCCTCTGCGAGCAGATCGTCCCACAGGGGGCGGACCCGCGGCCAGGAGCTGCGCTCGGCCACCTCTCTCCCGGCCGCGGAGAGCCGGGCGGCCAGGCCGGGCTCGTCGAGCAGCCGGCGCACCGCGGCGGCCAGGGCCTCGGCGTCCCCCTCGGGCACGAGCAGCGCCTCCTCGCCCTGGCGCAGCAGGTGGGGGATGCCGCCGACGTTCGTGCTCACCACCGGCAGCCCGAAGGCGGCCGCCTCCAGGACGCTCACCGGCGCGTTGTCCACCCGGTTCGTGTTGAGGAAGACGTCGTGCCCGGCGAACTCCCGGCGCTTGCCCTCCGCGTCGAGGAAGCCCGCGAAGCGGACCGCGCCGTCGAGCCCCAGCTCCAGGGCGAGGCGGCGGGTCTCTCCAAGGAGCCCCTTGTCCTGGCCGGCCAGGGTCAGGGTGGCGTCCGGACGGCTCCGGCGCAGGAGGGCGAGCGCCCGGAGGGCGAGGTCCGGCCGGTACAGCTCGTGGAAGGTGCGCATCCAGAGCAGCCGGGGCGCGACCGCCGGGCGGTGGCGGTAGGGGTACTCCGCGAGGTCCACGACGTTCGGGATCACCCGCACGTCGAAGCCGCGCTGCCGGAAGGGCTCGGCCAGGAAGCCCGAGGGCGCAACCCAGGCGCGACCGCGCCGGAGAACCCGGTCCATGCGGGTCGGGTGGCGGTGGGCGAAGTCCACGAGGTTGCCGCCGTGGAGCCAGAAGACCAGGGGGAACCCCGCCCCGGCGCCGGCGGCGCTCGCCGCCTCGACCAGGCGGAAGGCCGCGCCGCTGAACACCAGGACCACCAGCAGGTCCACCCGGCCGCGCCAGAGGGCCGGGCGGATCGCGAGGTCGGCCAGCCGGAGCCAGCGGTTGACCCGGCGCGAGGCTGTGCGGACCGCGTACCCCTCCCGCGCCAGCAGCCCGGCCAGGACCTCCCCCTGCCCCACCGACCAGCCCTGGTTCGAACCGAGCATGGGTCCGAGAAGGCCGATCCGCGGGCGAGGCGGAGGCCCCTCGGTCAAGCCTTCCGCCTCCACCACTGCACGGTGGCGAGGGCGAAGATGAACGAGATGGCCACGATGCGCATGGCCGAGTGGCTCATCTCGATGAAGGTCCACCCGGAGAACGCCGACACCCAGGCCTTTTCGAGCACCGTGGGCGCCTTGAAGTAGCAGCTCGCGGCGATCCCCACCAGCACCAGCAGCGCCAGCAGGCCGAGGGTTCCGTGCTCGGACAGCAGCCGGGTGAACTCCGTGTGGGACGCCACCTCGGTGCCCAGGAGGTCGCTGCGGTAGTACTTGGACATGCCGGGCCCCACCCCCAGCATGGGGTGGTCTTCCCAGATCTCCAGCTCCTCCTCCGCGATCGTCTTCCGCAGGCCGCCGGAGGTGCTGCTGTAGCGCTCCTGGAGCGCGCCGCCGGTGAAGGTGTTCAGGCGGGGGATGATGACCGCCGCGCCAAGGAAGGTGAAGACCACCAGGACGCCCAGGACCATCAGCCGCACCCGCGGCTGCCGGATCAGATGGACGCAGAGGAAGGCGATGCAGACCACGGCGTTGATGACGCCGCCGCGCGAGAAGGTCAGGACCCCCTGGACCAGAAACGCGCCGGTCAGCCCGAAGAAGGTCCAGCGCATCCAGGGCCGGGAGTGCTGGAAGGCGAGCAGCAGCGAGAGCAGGGCGCCCAGCCCGAGCAGGGCCGAAACCTGGTTGGGACCGAAGCCGCCGCTGGTGGCGAAGTTCGACTCGGCCTCGAAACGGATGTAGCTGGCCGCCACGGTGCCGTAGGTGCAGATGGCCAGCACGCCCAGCAGGGGGCCGAGGATGGCGAAGAGGATCATCTCCAGGTCGAGCGCGTCGGCCCGGACGCTGGAGAAGAAGAGCACCGCCACCGCCAGCGACACCGGTCCCGACAGGTTGAAGCTGATCGCGTCCCGGGCGAGGCCCAGGCCGAGCTGCTGGACCGTGAGCCCCACCGAGGGGATCAGGAGCCCCAGGTAGAACAGCGCCCACCAGTTGGTGGTCTTGTACCGGGGCAGGCGCACGAAGGCGAGCAGGAGGATGAGGAGCGCGGCGTACTTGCTGAACTCCCAGAAGATCCGGATGCCGGCCATGCGCCAGATCACCTCGGCGCCCGCGATGTAGGCCGCGGCGCAGATGGCGATGGCCGGCCGGTACTGCACCGTGAGGAACCAGACGCCGACGCCCAGGACGGCGAGGGCATGGAAGGTCGCGATCGTCTCCTGGGTCCGCAGCCAGACGGAGAACGGCGCGTGGACCAGGAGGAAGAGCAGGAGGTAGCGGTCCCGGCTCGGCACGGCCGCCCAGCGGCTCCGGCGGGGGACGGGGTGGGAGGTCGCCAGAGACGGCGCGGCTGTCGAACGAAGCTCCATCGGGTTGCTGCTCTTCCTACGGTTTCTCGGAGTTGAGGGCCTTATAGTATACGGCTTCGAGCCGCTCCATCACGGCGCCCGGCGAGTAGCGCTCCCGCACCCGGCACGCGAGCCTCTCCCCCAGGGCCGAGCGGCGGCCCGGATCGCGGAGCAGCGCCAGGATCTCCCGGGCCAGGGCGCCGGGGTCCGCCGGCGGCACGAGCACGCCCGCCTCGCCGTCCTCCAGCACCTCGGCGCACTGCCCCACCCGGGTGGCGACCGCGGCCAGCCCGGCGCGGCCGTACTCCAGGAGGCTCAGCGGGAACCCTTCGGACGCGGATGCGAGGACCCCCACGTCGCAGCCCCGCAGCAGGGCGGGCACGTCCGACCGCGAGCCCAGGAAGACGACCCGGTCGCCGCCATCGCCGAGAGCAGAGGCCATCTGTTTCACCCGGGCCGCGTAGTCCGCCTCCACCTCGGCGCCGGCCAGGAGGAGCCGGGCCCCGGGCTCGTCGCGCAGGACCCGGGCGAACGCCTGGAGGAGATTGGGATGGTCCTTCTGGGCGCGGAGGTTGGCGACGCAGACCACCCGCCCCCCCAAAACACCGGGCTCGCCCGGGAGATCCGGGACGGGGGTGTCGGGCGCGTCCGGAACGAAGTTGGGCAGGTAGACGACCGGACCGGCCCCCAGCGTCTCCCGCGACCACCGCGCCAGGTCCTCGTTGACCGCCACCACGGCCGCGGCCCGGCGCGCCGGAGGCCCCCAGAGCCAGGCCGGGCGGTTTTCCTCCAAGTACCGGCCGAAGTGGTCGTGCCAGACGACCTTCAGGTGCGGAGCGAAAAAGGCCGCGAGCTGGGCGAAGAACAGGGCGGAGGCATGAGCGTGGAGGATGGCGACGTCGTTCTCCCGGACGAAGGCCAGGAACCGGCGGAGAGCGCCCGGGTCGAGCGTGCTGGTCCGGTTCAGGGCGAGCCGGCCGACGTCGGACCGGACCCCGGCTGCCAGCGGCCCCTCGCGCCGTGTGGTGGCCAGGAAGGGGCGGAAGCGCTCGCGGGAGAGGTGGTTGACCAGGTTCACCGCCACCTGCTCGGCGCCACCCGGGTCGAGGGTGTCGACGAGGTGGAGGATGCCGGGGATCTTCACGTCCACCTCTCCGCCATCAGCTCGCGCAGCGCCTCGCGCAGGTCCTCCAGGGAGTAGCGCTGGCCGAACGCGGCGGCGCACTCCCCGATCAGACGGGTATCGGCGGCATGGCCGGGATCGGCGGCGCGCCGGAGGGCGGCGGCCAGGGCATCCACGTCGCGCGGCGGGACCACAAAGCCCCTCCCCTCCCCCAGGATCTGCGGGATCAGGCCCCGGTCGGAGCCGATGCAGACCAGGCCGAAGGCCATAGCCTCCACGATCGCCTTGGGCCAGCCCTCGGTCTCCGAGGCCAGGACGAGGACGTCGTGGGTCTCGTAGAAGCCGAGCACGCGGTCGAAGTCCACACCCCCGGCAAAATCGGCGTCCACTCCGAGCCGGACGGCCCGCTCCTCCAGGGCCTTGCGCTCGGGGCCGTCGCCCACGATGGTGCCGGGCAGGCCGGTCTGAGCCAGGGCGTCGAGGAGGACGTCCACGTTCTTGGCCCGGGAGAGACGGCCGACGAAGAGGACGCGCGGCCGGTCCTTCAGAATCCGGCCGGCGGCGGCGCGGCGGGCACGGCCGATCTGCTCCCGGTCCAGGACCGAGGTGAAGAACGGCACGATCCAGGCCGGCTGGTCCGGCCAGCTTCCATAGACGGTCACCGGCCCCTTCCACCAGCCGGAGCGCAGGATGGCGCGCTGGAGGCGCACGGTCCAGGCTTCGCCCGGGAAGCCGTTCCACTGGCCGGCGTACTTGGCGATGATCCGGCGGGAGAAGAGCGGCGCCATCACGGCCCCGAGCAGCCCCAGGTTTCCCGGGCAGCGCACGTGGACCGCGTCCGCCCTGCGCAGCGCGCGGGCCAGGGAGACGACCAGGACCGGCAGGAGAAGCGCCTGCTTGAGCTTCGCGCCGAGGGTGTCGCCGCCGGTCCGGGGCTGCGGGTCCACATCCACGTTCGGCCGGTCGATGGCCGAGGCGTCGCCCGGCGGCGGCCCGTCCTCGCAGGGCGCGGCGATCCGCACCTCGGGGAAGAGGTCGGCCCACATCTCGATCTCCCGGGCGTAGGGCGCGTAGGCGTGGATCTTCCCCTCGTGGCGGTAGTGGACCACGTGGCTCACGATGCACAGCCGGCGGGCGGAGGTCAGGGGCATGGCGTCATCGGGATGCGGAAGAGAGAGCCGTGGGCTCCGGATACCGGCTCCGGCAGGCCGGGACGGATCAGCCTCGGCTTCCAGGGGGCCCCGCCCGCGGCCGCAAGCACCCCGCCGGCCGTGTCTCCGTCCGGAACGAACACCAGGACCTGACGGTACTCGCAGTGCCGGGCCGGGTCGAGCCCCAGGCCATAGCCGTGGATGCCGGCCCGGGAGACGTCCGCCTGGCGCAGGTAGAAGGCCACGCCGACGTCGAGCAGCGGCGGCAGCACGAGGATGCTCTCCCCCAGGTCCGGCCGGGCCAGGAGCCGTCCGGCCAGCGGGCGGACCTCGGCGATGTCGCCGGTCGAGTTGCGCACCCGCGGCAGGTCCTGGTACAGCCAGAGGGCCGGATAAGCCGCGAGGAGCAGCGCCAGGACGAGCCCGCGGAGCGCCTTTGGCAACCCTCCGACCGCCAGGGCGAACATCGGGATGAGCAGGGCCGAGAGCGGCAGCAGCACGCGCGGATAGAGTCCCACGCGCACCACCGCGGTCACCGCGAGCCCGGCGGCCAGCACGGCGGCCGTGAGAGCGGCGAAGGGGAGCAGCCGGCGGCCCGCGCGCAGGCCGCCGAAGACCAGCACCGCTCCGGCCAGCCAGGCCGGCCCGCTGCCGAGCGAGCCGAACAGGCCGGGCCAGACCTCGGCACAGGCGGAGGCGGTCTCCGCCAGGGCCTGGCTCATGGGCTGGCGCAGGGTCGCCGCGATGCCGATCAACCCCCGGGCCCCATGCGCGGCGACCGCCACGGAGTAGGCGACCAGGGTGAACCCCGCGGTGCTCGCCGCCCAGGCCGTATGAAACCGGAGAAGATCGCGCCGCCAGGACAGGAGGACGCTGCCGGCGAACAGCCCCAGAGCGTGGACCAGCATGCTGCGCGCCGCGAAGGCGCCCACGGCGCTGAAGGCCCCGGCCCACAGGCCGAGCGTCGCCGCCGGAATGCGCGTCCCCCGTCGGGCGGCGAGGATCAGAGGAACCAGGAGGGCCACGGCCAGGGTCTGCCAGATGTAGCCGCGGGCGTTCACCGAGAAGAAGACCAGCCAGGGACTGACCGCGGCGAGGCCGGCCCCGGCCAGAGCGACGACCCGGTCGCCCGAGTACCAGCGCAGCCCCGCGTAGAGCGCCCAGCAGAGGACGACCCCGCAGAGCAGCGTAGGCAGGCGGACCGACGCCTCGCTCCAGCCGAGGAGCCGGACCGCGATCCAGATCGAAAGCGAGGCCAGGCCGTGGTTCTCGTTGCCCCCCATGCCGCCCACCGCGTGCAGCAGCGAGCGGTCGCCGTAGTAGAGGGCGTTGGCCGCCTCGTCGAAGCGGATCGGCTCGCGCAGGAAGAGAAGGCGCAGGGCCGCGGCCCAGGCGAGCAGGGCGAGCAGCGCCAGGCGCTCCCGGAGATCCGCGGGCCAGGCGTACCGCCATCCGGCCCGCAGCGGGGCGAGCAGGGCGCCGGCCGTCACGAGGCCCCTTCCGAAAGGCGCTCCGCCCAGTGCGCCGAGCGCCGCCAGCGGCGCAGGGCCCGGAACAACTCGGCGGGCCAGGCGAGCGCGGGCGCCGAGCGCAGGCGGTTCAACAGGTAGAACAGCCGGTAGCCCTGCCGCATGGAAGGCGTCGCGTGTTTGTTGCGGGCATAGAGGAAGATCGGGGAGGGCTGCGGCGGCGGCACCTCGTCGCGCCACGGAAAGGGGAAGTCGTAGCGAAATCCGCCCATGGGGGCCTTCAGGTGGAGCACCCGGATCGCGGGCGCGTAGAGCACGTTGCACCCCGCCCGGCGGAGCCGGATGCCGATCTCCGCGTCCTCCCCGTACCCGCCCTCCAGGCGCTCGTCGAACGGCCCGGCCTGCCGCAGCGCCGCGGTCTCCACCAGGGCGACGCAGGTCCCGAAGGTCGACCAGACCCGCGGCAGAGCGTCCGTCCCGGTCTCCGCCTCCTGGCGGGGCAGGTAGACCGCGGCGTTCACGGCCCCCACGCCGTAGGCCCGCGCGGTGGCCGCCAGGCGCGCGACCGTGTCGGCCGGGAGGCGGACGTCGTCGTCGAGGAACAGCACCCAGGGGGAGCGGACCTCTCCGAGGGCCAGATTGCGCGCCCGGCAGGCGCCGATCCAGTCCACCGTCCGCGACACCAGCTCGAACGGCCAGTCCGCGCCGAGGTCGGCCGGCGGAGGGAGGCCCGCGCCGGGCGGCCGCTGGTCCACCACGATCACCCGCCGCGGCGGCACGGTCTGGGCCGCGAGGTCGGCCAGCAGGTCGCGCAGGGGCCCCGGCCGGCCGAGGGTCGGGATGACCGCATCCACCTCTTCCTCCGACGCGATCCCGGGATCGACCTGCGGATGCAGGCGGGCCAGGCTGTCGCGATCCGTGTCCGGAGGGGCCGGAGCCCGCCAGCCGGCCAGGGCGGCGCCCAGCGGCAGCGAGCGGTCGAAGAGCGCCGCGGCCAGCGCCCAGAAGGCGAGCCAGCGCCGGCCATACCCCCGGGCGATCAGGACCGCCAGATCGCGCCGCGCCAGCTCGAATCGTAGCGCCCGGCTCACCTCGTCGGGCACCCGCCCTCCCAGGAGCGCCGGCTCTGCATAGAGGAAGAGGCCCTCCCGGTGGGCCCGCCGGCCGAATTCGAGGATGGCCCTGGCGAGGCCCGGACCCGGCCCGATCCCAAGGGCCCGGACGAGCGCCGCGGACGCGATCCCGGCCGCCGGTCCCACGAGCCAGGACGGATGGCGGTCTCCCGGGCCGGGCATGAGGAACGGGGAGTCGAAGTCCACGCGGCCCAGGTCCCCCACGGCGAGGTCGGTCCGCTCCAGCGCGCCGAGGTGGAGGACTTCGAGCGGGTGCCGGAGAAGCTCCGGCCAGGCGGCGGGCTCGCGCAGCCAGGGCTCCAGGCGCCGGTCGTACCAGGCCACGTGCCCCTCGCCGCGCGCCAGCCGGGCCAGGTCCGCCGGGCTGTCGGACTCCAGCCTCTCCACCACGCGCCCGGCCTCGATCCGGAGCAGGATGTGCGCGCTCAGGGCCGGTCCTCCCGGGGCGGCCGCGGCGGCCGCAGGAGCACCCCCGGCACGGCCCAGAGCCGCCCCAGGGTCTCCAGCAGCGCGGTCTGCCATCCGCCCGCGCCGCCCGCCAGCCGGCAGCCGGCCAGCACCAGGGTCGTAGCCCACCAGCGCACGCGGTCGGCCGCTCCCGGCCGCGGCCAGCGGCGGCGCCAGACGAACCATCCGTTGCGCACCACCATCACGCCGTAGCGGAAGGCGGCGGGCCGGCCGGCCGGCGCGTGCTCGTGCCGCAGCCGGGCGCGCGTGCAGAGCAGGAGCGGCCCGAGGCGGGCGGCGCGGACGCAGAAGTCCAGATCCTCGTAAAGGCCATAGCCTTCGAAGTAGGGCGAGAAGCGGAGCGACTCGAAGACCCGCCTGCGCCACGCCATGGCGCAGCCGAGCAGGGACTCGACCGGGTGGTCCTCGCCGTCCGGCGGCAGGAACCCCACCGGCCGGCCGTGGCCGGCAGGCGGCATCCAGCCCGGCGGGAGCGCGGCGGCGAGCCCGAGCACGCGGCGCAGGCGCCAGCGCAGGTCTTCCCGGCGCTCCCAGCCGGCGAAGCGGAAGGAGGAGAGCGCCGGATCTTCCTCTCCGGCCGGGCGCCAGGGCACCCCCTCGACGAAGCCGCCCACCCCCACGGCCTCGGGATGGCGGTCGAAGCAGGCCAGGATCTGCGCGCAATAGTCCGGGGCCGGGACCGCGTCGTCGTCCAGGAAGGCGATCACCTCTCCCGCCGCCCGCGCCACGCCGTAGTTGCGCTGGCGGGTAAGGCCGCGGTGCTCCGGAGGCGCCTTCTCGTAGCGCAGGCCCGGGAGAGCCGCGGACCGCACCAGCGACCCGGTCTGGTCGTCCGGCGAGGCGTCCACCACCAGGATCTCGTCCGGCGGCCGGGTCTGGACGCGGAGGGCTTCGAGCAGCCCGGCCATCGCGGCCGGCCGCCGGTACGTGCAGACCACCAGCGACAGCTCAGCCCGGCCAGCCATAGGTCATGCATTCGACGCCGTAGCCGACCGTCTCGTACCGGTAGCCGGCCTCGCGGAAGAAGCCCTCCACGGCCGGATACGTCGGGCCGCCGTCCACCTGGTGGTAGGAGGCGATCGCGAAGCATGGGCGGAAGCGCCGGATGGACTCCGCCGCCCCGCGCAGCGCGTGCACCTCCGCGCCCTCGACGTCCATCTTCACGAAATCCAGGCGCGGCAGGTCCAGGTCCGACACGATGCGATCCAGGGTCGTCGTGCTCCGCCGGACCGCGGCCTGGCCCTCCCGGGACCAGAAGAACGAGGAAGCCACGTTCGCCTGCGGGAAGAAATCCAGCTCTTCCACCCCGCTCCAGAGCGGCTCCTCGACCACCTCCACGCGCAGCCCGGGATTGAGCGCGAGGTTCCGCCGCAAGCCGGCCAGGTTGTCGGGATCGGGCTCCACCGCGACCACGCGGCCGGCCGGGCCGACCCGGGCGGCGAACCAGAGCGCATAGAGGCCGTGGAACGCGCCCGCGTCCACCACCACCTGGCCCGCAGACGGCGCCTGCCGGCGCAGGTACCGGCGCAGGCCCTCGACCAGCTCGAAGGGGTGGTCCCAGGTCCGCAGCTCCTGTCCCTGGTACGACGTTCGGTAGATGCCGTCCCGGAGCGCGAAGCGCGCGGGCGCGCAGCGCCGGTTGTAGAGCGCCACCCGGAGCCGGTCCCGCACCCCCTCGGGCAGGCGCGTCCAGACCCGTCTCGCGAGGCTCATGCGGCCACCCGCTCGACGAGCCGGAGCAGCGCCTCCACCTGGCGCCGCGGCGAGAACAGATCCGCCACGGCTGGCGAGGCCGACCGCCGGGCGAGCCGGCCGGAGTCGCGGTCGTCGAGGATCTCCGCGAGCGTCGCGGCGGCGCTCTCCGGCTCGCCCAGGGCCGACCGCCAGCCCCAGCCGGTGGCGCCCAGCAGCTCCCACGTCGTCCCGCCCCGGGCGCACAGGCTCCAGACGGGCTTGCCGTAGGCCGAGTAGCTGGCCAGCTTGGTCATGAGCAGGGGCCCGTCCACCTCCGACTCCGGGTCCAGGAGCACATCCGCCCGGGCGAGCTCCCGGCGCAGCTCCTCCTCCGGGAGCCCCACCACGACCCGGGTGGCGGCCGGCAGCCCTTCGGCGTAGCCGGCCAGGGCAGGCATGGAGTGCGGGACGAAGAACGAGATCCGGACCTCCTCGCGGGCCCGCAGCCGGGCCAGGGCCTCGGCCAGCTCGGGGCGGCAGCGGTCCCGGCGCAGGGTGCCGGCGAAGGCGAGGTGAAGGGCCCGCTCCTCCCGTCCGTCCTCCGCAGGACCCGCCGGACCCGCCACGTGGCGCACGATCTCGAAGGGCGTCCGGGCCATCTCCGGGAACGCGCCAACCTCGATCCCCCGGAGCTGCTCCGACGGAAAGGTGAAGCCGTCGACCCGCGGCAGCAGGGCCGCCATGGCCTGCCGCATCCGGCGGCCGGCCCGCGGGTCCAGGGCGTACTGGCCGGGCCAGATCTCGGGCGGCAGCGGATCGTTGAGGTTGACCAGCCAGCGGAACCGGCGCCGGCGGCGCACTGCGTCGGCGGCCAGGATGGAGGAGAACGGCAGCGCCCGGGAGTAGACCACCGCTCCGGGCTCCCGCTCCAGCTCATCGGCCAGCGCTCGCGCCGCGGCGCGCGTCCAGGCGGCGCTCTTGAGGCCCAGGCCGGTGCCCAGGTAGACCCCTCGCTCCGCCAGGCGCGCCGGGATCGACGCCGGGCCGCCCCGCCGGATGCGCCGGACCCCGGCCTGCGCCAGGACGCTCAGCAGCGAAGGGCTGCCCTCCGACGCGCCGCACTCGCCGAGCGCGTGGACGCGCCAGCCGGGCAGCGCGGAGAGCGGCTCGCCATCGGCGAGGGTAGGCGCTTCTCCGCCGGAGATCACCGTCACGCTTCCGGGCCAGTGGGCGGCCAGCGCCCGCAGGAGCTCCGCGTTGACCAGCGCCTCGGCGCCCGGGCGGCCAGGGGCCACGGCATGGGCCACGAAGATCAGGCGCGGGGTCATCCCCGGGCCCCCAGGCTGGCGTACCACTCCAGGGACCGGCGCGCGTCGAGGCCGGCGTCGAACTCGGCCTCCGCCTGCGCCCGCGCCGCGGCGCCGAGCCTCGCCGCCCGGGCCGGGTCGCCGAGCAGGGAGAGGATGGCCGCGGCCAGGGCCTCGACGTCGCCGGTCGGCACCAGGATGCCCTCCACGCCCGAGCGCACCACCTCGCGGGCCCACCCCTCGTCGTACCCCACCAGCGGCCGGCCGCAGGCCAGGGTCTCCAGCCAGGCGAGGGGCTGGGCCTCGGCATAGGACGGAAAGACGCACACCGCGGCGCGGCGGATGCGGTCCTGGACCTCCTCGTAGGGCACCTGCCCGAGGAGGTCGGTCCGGGCCCGGGCGGGCGTCGAGAGCGCGGCCTCCAGCAGCCTCCAGGTGGAGGGCGAGCCGCTCAGCCAGTCGGCGCAGTCCCGGCCGGCCAGGACGAGGCGTGCCCCGGGCTCGCGCCGGACCACGCGGGAGAAGGCCGGCCCGAGGTCCAGCACGCCCTTCTTGCGCACCAGGGTCCCCAGGTAGAGCACCGTGCCCGGCTCCACGTCCTCGGGGCGGCCCGGGCGGAAGCGGGAGAGGTCCACGCCGTTGGGAATCACCCGGAAGCGGTCCGCCAGCCCGAAGATCTCGCGGGTGCGGTCGGCCGTGAAGCGGCTCACCGAGGCGAGACCGTCGGCGCCCTCCAGCGCCATCCGCTCCGCCAGGGTCACGGTGGGCCGGACGCGCTCGTCCAGGAGATCGGCGAAGTAGGTGGCGCTGCCATGGCAGCGGACCGCGAGCGGGCAGGGCAGCCGGAGACCCGCCGAGGGTCCGCACCAGTCCGGCGCCTCCACCACGTCGAGCCCCTCCTTCTCCACCAGGCGCAGGAACTTGCTGCGGGCGCGGGCCCGGTTCAGGAACCAGCCCAGGTTCGGAAGCCGGGTTTCGCCCAGGAAACGGACCCGCACCCCGCCGTCCTCGAAGCGCGCCTCGGGCCCCCAGCCCACGACCGTGACCCGGTGGCCGTCCGCTACCAGGGCGCGCGCCAGGTTGCGCACGCTGGTGCCGATGCCCCCGGAGGGGAGCGGCGGATATTCGGTGGTGAGGAAGCCCACGTGCATAGGTCAGATCCACGATCCCAGGTCGAGCATCTCTCTCAGACGGTTCCTGATCCTCCGGCCCGGCGGCGGCAGCGCGGCCGCGTCCGAGAGCAGGCGCTCGCGGGCCGGCGCGGTCTTCTCCCGGACCTCGTCCCGGAGACGCTCGCGCAGGCGCAGGGCCTCCATCCTCATCCGCGGCCACCGCTCGACGAAAGCCGGCCAACTGGAGACCAGGTCGCCCCGGAGCTGCCAGTCCTGGAGGCCATTGTCCTCCAGGAACCGCCGCACCTTGGGGGTCTCGGACACCACCAGGGCCGGCCGGCCGAGCTGGATGGCGAAGAGCAGGCCATGGAATCGCCGGGTGAGGACCGCCGCGGCGCGGCGGGCGGGCTCCAGGTCGAGCTCCTCGGGCGCGGGGTTGAAAGCGGCGGCGTCGCCGCCGTTCTCGAAGTAGAGCGGCCAGGGATGGACCGGGATGCCGGGGACCGCCAAGTCGGCGGAGGTCACGGCGACCCCCTCTCCCTCTTCCGCGGCCGGCGCGAACGGATAGAGCCAGGTCGCGTCCGGCGCCACGAAGGCCCGAGGGTGCTCGCCCACCTCTTCCAGGGAGCCGCGGTCGCGGAACCAGGCGAACGAGCAGACGTCGAGGAACGCCCGCAGCTCGTCGCGCAGCTCCGGGGTCATCCTCTCCACGCTCACGCCCGCCAGGGCCACGGGAATCCCGGCGGCGCGCACCCAGCGGGCCATGTCGCGGAACATTCCCCCCTGGGTCTGGATGATCCCGCCCCCGCCGAGGATCGCGGCGTCGTACGTGCGCAGCAGGTGGACGGGCGGCCGCCGGCCGGCGGGAAGGAAGGCCAGGGTGTGGCCGTCCAGCCAGCGGGTGAGGCACTGCTGGATGCGGTCGTCCCCCGCGTTCCGGTGGTGATACCAGCCGAAGATCGCGATGTTCACCGGCGTGTCCCCCTGATGCCCAGGGCGCGCGCCACCCGGCCGCCGGTCTGTCGCCACCAGGGAGAGGCCGGTCGCGGCGGCACGGCGGCCAGGGAGAGGCGGTCGATGTCCGGCGGCTCGGGCCGGGAGAAGAACGCCTCCAGCACCGGGAGGAACCGGCCCATCCGCTCGTGGAAGGCCTCCTCCGAATAGGCCCGGGCCAGTGCCTCGACTCCGCGGGGCTCGAACCCGTCGCGGACCACGGCCTCGATCCGCTCCAGGTCGTGCGCCAGCGACCAGGTCTCGATCTTGAACGCGTTGACCTCCGGATCCAGGTAGTCCGCGAGACCGCCGTGCAGGTTGCTGAACACGGCGCAGCCGCAGACCAGGGCTTCGAGCGGCTGGAAGCCGAAGCCCTCGACCCAGCCGGCGCCGGAGCCGGCCGGCGCCGACGAATAGAGGTAGACCTTCGAGCGGTTGTAGAGCCGGATCAGCTCCTCGCGGGGCAGGAAATCCCGCACCACGTGGACCCGGCACCGGGACTGGAGGGCCGGGACCAGGACGTCCTTCAGATAGGCCGTGGACTTGCGCTCCAGGAAGAGGACGTCGATATCGCGCTCCAGCCCGAGGTTCCGGCAGCCCCCGTCCTCGGTACCGAGCACCGGGCCGAGCAGGAAGAGCGGGTTGTGCGGAGCGTGGAGCATCCAGTACGCCAGAATGTACCGGCTGAGGCAGAGGACCGGAACGCCCTCCGGCAGCCGCAGGTCCCAGCCGGTGCTCTGGGCATAGTAGACGACGCGGCGGCCTTCGAGCGTCTGCAGCAGCCCCTGGACGTGCGGCCCCCAGGTGACCACGAAGAGGTCGGCAGGGTCCACCTCCGCCAGCACGTCCGCCAGGAACGGCACCCCCTCCTCCCGGTCGCGGTAGGTGACCACCCGGGTCGGGACGTGCCGGTCGAGCAGCCCGGCAAAGGTCTCGGCGATCAGCCGGCCGCCGAACCGCCAGGCCGGCGCCGAGATTCCGGGTAGCAGGACGTGAACAGCCTTCATCCGGCCCCCTTCCGGAACAGTGTGGCGTAACGCTCCGGCCCTTCCGGGTGATCCGCGTCGAACGGCTCCAGGGCCCAGTACGGCCGACGGGGGTTCTTCCAGAACGCCCGCTGGACCTCCCAGGCCTCGTGGATCGCCTCGACGTCGTCCAGCACCGGCGCGAGCCCGTGCTGCCGGGCCAGCCGGTGGACCTCCCCCAGCGGACCTCCGCCCACGGCCAGGACCCCGCCCGGAGCGAGATGGTCGGCGAGGTTCGCGAACGCCCGCTCCCGGGCCTCCTCCGGCAGACTGATCAGAAGGTTCTGGCAGGCCACGAGATCGAAACCCTCGCGCGGAAGATCGACTGCCGGGGTGAGGACGTCGCCCTCCGCGTAGTGGAAGAGACCCCGCCACCGGCTCCGCACCGTCC
>DATANP010000209.1:0-5896 GCA_036266195.1 Thermoanaerobaculia bacterium
GGCGCCGGCGGTCCCAGGCTGTCTTTCCCAGGCTGTCTTTCCTAGTGCGGAGCCGGCGGCGGCGGGGGAGGAGGCGGCGGGTCGGCGGTGAATTCGTCGAGCGCGACCTTCCAGGCGTTGCCGTGCTTCTCCCAGATGCGCAGGTATTCGCCTTTGGAGCCGTCCTTCCAGTTGGCCTTGCCATAGGTGTAGCCCAGGTCGCCCGCGGCCGAGACTCCGCCGCCCTGTGGCTCGCTGGTCACGGGCGACTCCTTCTCCAGGGCGGCGCGGACCGCGTCCTTGCCCACCGCCGGCTGCGGGCCGTTGCGCAGCACCCGGGCGTCGTCGGCCATCCAGTTGAGCCAGGCGGCCTTGTCGCCGGCGGCGGTGACCTTGGACAGGTCGCGGTCGGCGGCCATCAGCGCGTCCGTGGCCGCTTTGGTGTCCACCGGTTTGAGCTCAGTCTTCCCCTGGGCGGCCTTCTCCGCCGGGACGGGCGGAATGGGCGTGTCGGGGCCCAGGCTGGACATCTCGGTGGTCTGGATGCCGTGGTCGATCAGGAAGCGCCATTTGCCGTCCGCCTGCTTCTTCCAGACGGTGACGAACTGGCCGTAACCCACCTTGTCGCCACGGACGCGCTTGCTCGGGCCGGTGGTCCAACCCAGGTCGCCGGACTGGGCGATCTCGGCGTGGGTGGGCCACCAGAGGAGCTGGAGCTTGGGCGCGCCGGGCGGCGGCGGGGGGGCGGCGGTGAAGGCGGCCTTGGCGTTGGTCGGCCCCTCGGGGCCGAAGATCACGCCGTCGTCGGCCACGAAGGCGAGGAAGGCGTCGCGGACGGTCTTGTCCGGCTCGGACGCCATCTTCGCGAAGGCGCGCTCGTTGTCGGCCAGACCCTTGAGCTCGGCTTGCAGGTCGGCGGCCCGGAGGGTACCCGGCGCCATCGGCACGGTGAGAAGGAGCAGCGAGGCCACGGCTGCGAGTCGGTTCATCGGTTCCTCCCAGGGGTTCGGACGGCCGCCTCTTCCAGGTCGGCCTCGTTCAGGCAGTGCCGGAGCCGCTCGGCCAGGATCTGGACGTTCGGCTCGGCCAGCAGGTTGAGATGATGCCCTGGAACGGTCTCGAGTTCCAGGGGTCCGTTCAGGAGACGGCTCCAGCCGAGGTCTCCTTCCGGGGTTTCCGCGGTCTCGGCCGCCCGGAACAGGACGGCTCCGCAGCCGCAGGGCTGGGGCTGGTAGGTGCGGACCGCCGCCAGGTTGGCGCGGTAGACGGCCAGGGTGCGGCGGAGCTGGTCCAGGCCGGCGCCCGGGGGCAGGAAGTCGGCGCCGCGCAGGAGGCCGAGCACCCGGTCCAGCCGCGCTTCGGGGTCGAGCGGCTCCAGGTCGTTGCGGGAGAGGCTCAGATCCTTCCCCCAGAGGTTGGCGACGTAGGCGACGACGTCGAGCAGAAGGTCGACGTCGTCGGCGGACTCCCCGGCCGGCATCTCCGGCGCGGTGTCGATGAGGACGAGGACCGCCTCTTCTCCCCTCTCCCGGAGCTGGCGGACCATTTCGAAGGCCACCACACCGCCGAGCGACCAGCCGCCGATCCGCCAGGGGCCCTCGGGCTGGATGCGCCGGATCTCTTCCAGATAGAGCCCGGCCAGGGCGGGCAGGTCCGAGACCGGCTCTCCCACGGAGAGGCCCGGCGACTGGAGGCCGTAGAAGGGTCGCCCCAGGTGGCGCGCCAGGGTGGCATAGCAGAGGACGTCGCCGCCGGCAGGGTGGACGCAGAAGAAGGCTGTTCCGGAGCCGCCGGACTGGATCGGGACGAGGCAGGAGGCCTCCCGGTGATCCCCATCGGCTCCATCCCGCAGCAGGGCGGCCATCTGCTCGACGGTGCCGTCCTGGAAGAGGACGGCGAGCGGGAGATCGCGGCCGAAGCGTTCCTGGACCCGGGCCAGGAGGCGGACGGCGAGCAGCGAGTGGCCTCCGGCGTCGAAGAAGTTATCCCGGATGCCGATCCGGGGCCGGCCCAGGACCTCCTCCCAGATGCGCGCCAGCTCCATCTCCAGGATGTCGCGGGCTTCGATGCGGCCGGCTCCGTCGCCGGGAACGATCTCCATGCCGGTGAGGACGCGGCGGTCCACCTTGCCGACCGGGGTCAGGGGCATGGTCTCCAGGAAGAGGAAGGTCGCGGGCACCATGTAGTCAGGCAGGGTGAGGCGCAGGTGCTCGCGGAGTTGGGGCAGGAGGGCGCCCTCCCCTTCCGGCCGCGCCACCACGAAGGCCGCCAGCTTCCGGTCCGCGCCCTGGCCGAGCGCGAGCACGGCGCACTCCGCCACGGCCGGGTGGCGGCCGAGGGCCGCTTCGATCTCGCCCAGCTCGATGCGCAGCCCGCGGACTTTGACTTGCCGGTCGACGCGGCCGAGGAATTCGATCTCGCCGTTCCCCAGGAGGCGCACGAGGTCTCCGGTGCGGTAGAGGCGGGCGCCGCCCTCCCGGGCAAAGGGGTCGGGGCGGAAGCGCTCGGCGGTCAGGCGCGGCCGGTTGAGGTAGCCGCGGGCGAGGCCCTCGCCGCCGAGCCACAGCTCTCCGGGCACGCCGGAGGGGACGAGACGGCCGGAAGGATCGAGGACGTGGGCGCGGGTGTTGCCGACCGGCCGGCCGATCGGCGGCTCGCGGCGGAACGGGCCCCGGCACTCCTCCAGGAGGGCGTAGATGGTGGTCTCGGTCGGCCCGTAGCAGTTGAGGAGGCGCATGGCCCGGTGCGGGGGCGACCAGCGGGTGGCCAGTTCGGCCGGGCAACTGTCGCCGCCGACGCTCGCGGTGCGCAGGGTGGGCAGGCCGTCCTCCGGCAGGGTGCCGAGGACGGACGGGGTCAGCACGGCGTGGGTGATGCGCTCGCCGCGGATCAGGTCGGCCAGGGCGCGGCCGGACATCCGGGTCTCGCGCCGGCAGAGGACGAGCGCGGCGCCGGTCGAGAGGGCGAGCCAGGTTTCCAGCACGGAGGCGTCGAAGCTGAAGGAGACGGATTGCAGGACCCGGGCGGTCTCGTCCACCTGGAAGTGCCGCACGGCCTGGCGGATCAGGTGGCAGGCCGAGCGGTGCGGCACGGGCACGCCGTTGGGGCGCCCGGTGGAGCCGGAGGTGTAGATGAGGTAGGCGAGGTGGTCCGGCGAGAAGACCCCTCCCCGACCCTCCCCTGCTGCGCAGGAGAGGGCACCCCCTCCCAGCCCGAGATTCAAGACCACGGCTTCCGACTCCGGCAGGACCCCCACCAGGCTCTCCTGGACCAGGAGGACGCGGACGCGGGAGTCCTCCAGCATCCAGGCGAGGCGGTCCCGCGGGTGCGAGGGGTCGAGGGGCAGGTAGGCCCCGCCGGCCTGGAAGACGGCCAGGACGGCGACGATGCGCTCCACGCTCTCGTCGGCGCAGATGGCCACCCTCTCCTCCGGTCCCACGCCCAGGGATCTCAGGTGATCCGCGAGGCTTTCGGCGCGGGCGGCGAGGTCGGCGTAGGTGAGGCGCTGGTCTTCGAAGACCACGGCCTCGCGCTCCGGGAAGCGGGCGGCGGCGGCGGCGAAGAGCTGGTCGAGGCGAAGGGATTCAGCGGGCTGGGTGACCTCGAGGGTGTCGTTCCACTCGCGGAGGATCTGGTGGCGCTCGGGCTCGGCCAGGAGCGGCAGGTCGGAGAGGAGGCGCGACGGATCGGCCGCGGCGCCTTCGAGGACCGTCCGGAGGTGGCCGGTCATGCGCTCGACGGTGCTCGCGTCGAAGAGGTCGGTGCTGTACTCCCAGCCGCCCGAGAGACCGTCCGGCCCCTCGGCGAGCGCGAGCAGGAGGTCGACCTTGGTGGTGCCGCTCTCGACGGTCAGCGGCTCCAGGGCGAGGCCGGGCAGGACGAGGCCCTCCCAGGGGGTGTTGTTCAGGGCGAAGACGACCTGGAAGACCGGGTGCCGGGCGAGGCTGCGCTCGACGCGCAGCTCGTCGACCAGACGTTCGAACGGGAGGTCCTGGTGGGCGAAGGCGCCGAGCGCGTCCGCGCGGATGCGCGCCAGCAGGCCGGCGAAGGTGGGATCTCCGTGCAGCTCGCCGCGCAGGACGACGGTGTTGACGAAGAGGCCGATCAGCCCCTCCAGCTCCCGCCGGCCGCGGCCGGCCACGGGCGAGCCCACGAGGAGGTCGTCCTGGCCGGTGTAGCGGTAGAGGACGGTCTGCCAGGCGGCGAGCAGGGTCATGAACAGGGTCGCGCCGTGGCGCCGGCCCAGGGTCGCCAGGTCCCGGACGAGCGCGCCCGGCAGCTCCAGCGGCCGGACAGGCCGGAGGGCACCGCGGAAGGTCTGCACCGGCGGCCGCGGACGGTCCGCGGGCAGGTCGAGCACGGTGCGGGCGCCACGCAGGCGCTCGCGCCAGTAGCGGATGTGCTCTTGGAGCACCTCGCCCTCCAGCCAGGCGCGCTGCCAGGCCGCGAAGTCCAGGTACTGGATCGGCAGCCGGGGCAGCTCGCCGCCGCCGTAGAGGGTTCCCAGCTCGCGCACGAGCACGCCGATCGACCAGCCGTCCGAGACGAGGTGGTGGACGTTGAGGAAGGCCCAGCGCTCCTCCGCTCCGAGCCGCACGAGGAGGACGCGCAGCAGGGGGCCGCGCTCCAGGTCGAACGGCCGGAAGGCCTCCTCCCGCAGGCGGCGCGCGGCCTCCGCCTCCCTCCTCTCCAGGGGCAGGCCGGCGAGGTCGATCTCGGGCACCGGCAGGTCGGCCGGCGGCGCGACGCGCTGCCAGGGCCGGCCATCCCGCTGGCCGAAGGTGGTGCGGAGCGCCTCGTGGCGCTGGACGATCTCCGCGAAGGCCGCGGCCATCCGCCCGGCGTCCAGTCCGCCCACGATCCGGAGGGCGAAGGGGACGTTGTAGAACGGCGTGCCGGGGTCCAGACGCTCCAGGAACCAGAGGCGCTCCTGGGCGAAGGAGAGCGGGCCTTCGGCCTCGCCTGCGCGCAGGATCGGCGGCGGCTGGAGCCCTTCCCCGTCCTGCCGGAGCCGGTCGATCCGCTCGGCCAGGCCGGACAGCACGGAGGTCTCGAACAGGGCGCGCAGCGGCAGCTCGACCTGGAAGAGGCCGCGCACCCGGGAGACGAGGCGGGTCGCGAGAAGAGAATGGCCGCCCAGGTCGAAGAAGTCGTCCCGGGCGCCGACCCTTTCGACGCCAAGCACCTCGGCCCAGGCGCCGGCGAGCAGCTCTTCGGTGGCGGTGCGCGGCGGCTCGAAGCCGGCCTGCTCTTCCGCCTGCGGCTCGATCCGCGCGAGGGCGTTGCGGTCCACCTTGCCGTTCGGGTTCAAGGGGAGGCTGTCGAGGAAGACCCAGGAGGCGGGGATCATGAAGGCGGGCAGGCGCTCGGCGAGGAACTGCCGGACCTCACCCCCTAGCCCCCTCTCCCATCTCCCATCCACCCGTCCCCGGGAGAGGGGGAACGCCTCTGAGGCCTCTTCCTGTGGTCCTGGCAGCTCCGCCCCAGCCAGGTCCCCCCTCTCCCGGCGGGGGTCGGTGGGGAGATGGGAGAGGGGGACAGGGGGTGAGGTCACAAGGTAGGCCACGAGCCGCTTCTCCCCGCCTTCGCCGAGCACCAGGACCGCGGCGTCGCGGACGCGGGGGTGGGCGAGGAGCGCGGCCTCGATCTCCCCCGGCTCGATGCGGAAGCCGCGCATCTTGACCTGGAAGTCGGTCCGGCCCAGGAACTCGACGGCGCCGTCCGCGGCGCGCCGCCGGACGAGGTCGCCGGTGCGATAGAGGCGGCCGCCCGAATCCGAGAACGGGTCGGGCACGAAGCGCTCGGCCGTCAGGTCGGGCCGGTTCAGGTAGCCCCAGGCGAGGCCGTCGCCGCCCAGGCACAGCTCGCCGGGAACGCCCGGCGGCACGGGACCCAGGCCGCGGTCGACCACGTAGAG
>DATANP010000210.1:0-2242 GCA_036266195.1 Thermoanaerobaculia bacterium
GTGGACCGACAGGAAGGCAGTGCCCGAGAGCGGCAGCCGGTGGCCGGCCCCGAGCCAGGCCTTGGCGAAGGCGTTGCCGAAGGCCCCGCTCGCTCCCATGACCTCGCCGGTGGATTTCATCTCCGGGCCGAGCACCGGGTCCACGCCCGGGAAGCGCCGGAAGGGGAAGACCGGCGCCTTCACGAAGACGCCCGGCACCCGCGGCTCCCCGGTGAAGCCGGCCTCCTCCAGACTCTCCCCGGACATCACCCGCACCGCGACCTTCACCAGCGGCACCCCCACCGCCTTGGCGATGAAGGGCACGGTCCGCGACGCCCGCGGGTTCACCTCCAGGACGTAGACCTTGCCGTCCTTGAGCGCGAACTGGACGTTCATCAGCCCCACCACCCCCAGGCGCAGGGCAAGACGCCGGCCGATCTCGCGCATCACGTCCTGGTCCGCCTGGGAGACGCGGTACGGCGGCAGCACCGCGACCGAGTCGCCCGAGTGGATGCCCGCCTCCTCGATGTGCTGGAGGATGCCGGCCACCACCGCGGTGCGGCCGTCGGCGATCAGGTCCAGATCCACCTCGAAGGCGTCCTCCAGGAAGCGGTCCAGGAGAATGGGGTGGCCCGGCGACACGTCCGCGGCCTCCTTGATGTAGCGCGACAGGGTCGAGTCGTCGTAGCAGATCGCCATGGCCCGGCCACCCAATACATAACTCGGCCGGACCACGACCGGGAAGCCGATCTTCCGCGCCACCTCGAAGGCCTCGTGCTCCGAGAACGCCGTGCCGTTCTCCGGCTGGAGAATGCCCTCTGCGGCCAGCAGGGCGCCGAAGCGCTTGCGGTCCTCGGCGAGATCAATGGCCTCGGGCGGGGTGCCCCAGATCGGCACGCCGGCCGCGGCCAGGCCGCGGGCGAGCTTGAGCGGGGTCTGGCCGCCGAGCTGGACGATCACCCCCCTGGGCTTCTCGCGGTCGATCACCGCCAGCACGTGCTCCAGGGTGAGCGGCTCGAAGTAGAGGCGGTCCGAGGTGTCGTAGTCGGTCGAGACCGTCTCCGGGTTGCAGTTGACCATGATGGTCTCGTAGCCGATCTCGCGCAGGGCGAAGGCGGCGTGGACGCAGCAGTAGTCGAACTCGATCCCCTGGCCGATCCGGTTCGGGCCCGAGCCCAGGATGATCACCTTGGGCCGGTCGTCGGTCTCCGCCTCGTCCTCCTCGCCGAAGGTCGAATAGAGGTAGGGGGTGGTGGCCGGGAACTCGGCGGCGCAGGTGTCCACCCGCTTGTAGACGCGGCGGAGGCCCGCCTCGGCCCGCGCCGCGGCCAGGTCCTTTTCCTTGCAGCTCAGGAGCGCGGCGATGCGGGCGTCGGTCAGCCCGTTCAGCTTGGCCTTGCGCAGCAGCGGCCTCGGCAGGGAGCGCAGGTCCCAGCAGGCGAGCTCGGCTTCGAGATCCACGATCGCCTGGATCTCGCGCAGGAACCAGGGATCGACGTGGGAGACCTGGGCCACCTCCTCTACGCTCCACCCCTGGCGGAGCGCGGCGAAGATGGCGAAGAGGCGCTCCCAGTTGGGGTTGCCGAGGCGGCCGCGCAGGCGCACGGGGTCGGACATGCGGCGCTCGCGCTCGGCGAGGCTGCCGTCCAGCTCCAGGGCCGAGAGCCCCTTCATGAGCGCCTCGGCGAAGGTGCCGCCGATCGCCATGACCTCGCCCACCGATTTCATGGAGGTGCCGAGGGTCGGAGGCGACTCCGGGAACTTCTCGAAGGCCCAGCGCGGGATCTTGACCACCGTGTAGTCGAGGGTGGGCTCGAAGGCGGCGTAGGTCTTGCCCGTGATGTCGTTCGCCACTTCGTCGAGCGTGTAGCCCACGGCCAGGAGGGCGGCGATCTTGGCGATCGGGAAGCCGGTGGCCTTCGAAGCCAGAGCCGAGCTGCGCGACACGCGCGGGTTCATCTCGATTACCACCCGCTCGCCCGTGGCCGGGTCGACCGCGAACTGGATGTTCGAGCCGCCGGTCGCCACGCCCACCCGCCGGATGACCTTGAAGGCGTCGTCGCGCATGTCCTGGTATTCGCGGTCGGAGAGGGTCTGCTGCGGCGCCACGGTGATGGAGTCGCCGGTGTGGACCCCCATGGCGTCGAAGTTCTCGACCGAGCAGACGATGATCGCGTTGTCCGCGAGGTCGCGCATGACCTCCAGCTCGAACTCCTTCCAGCCGAGCACGGACTGCTCGACCAGGACGCGCTGCACCGGGCTC
>DATANP010000211.1:0-2245 GCA_036266195.1 Thermoanaerobaculia bacterium
GCGGCCCCTTGTGCAGGACGAACACCTCGGCCGCCCGCAGCAGCTCCACGCGCTGCGCGGCGAGCTGCTCGCGGAACCTCGCCTTCAACGCGTTGATGTCCCCTTCCGGCGCTCTCTTGTAGCGCTTGGCATCGAGGTAGAGGCTCATGGCCTCGGCCTGCCAGCCGGTGAGCTTCACGAAGTAGTTCTCGACCACGCTCCAGTCCCGGCCGTTCTCACGCGCCACCTTGGCGAGCAGCGTGTAGACCCCGTCCACGAGCCCGCCCACGTTGTCGGTCGGGACGATGTTCTTGTGGATGCTGTCGATCCGGTCGCGGAAGTCGTTGCCGGCGCCCAGGATCTTGTTGTCGATGTCGTTGGCGATGAGCGAGCCGGGGACGATGGACGTGGTGTTGCCGGTGATGAAGTCCGTGTAGTCCGCCCGTACCGTTTCGAACACGGTCAGATGGTCGCTGATGCTGTTGCCGCCGCCCGGCCCGTTCCGCGTGGTGAAGGCCTGGAACTCACGCAGCTCCGCGACCTGGTTGGCGATCGACTCGGTGCTGGTGGCGATCTGGTCGCTGACCCGCTTCAGATCGGCCCGCACCGACTCGATGGAGCGCGCCAGTTGCTCCACCTGCTCCCGGGTCGCCACGTTCACCTTCTCGGGGGCGAGGCCGAGCTTGTCGAGCAGCCCCGTTTTCTCGAGGAGAGCGTCGAGCGCCATGCCCCCGAGCTTCCCGGCGAGGTCCTTGGCGGCGTCCTTGGCGATGTCGCCGGCTCCTCTCAACAGGGGCCGCCGCACGAACCGCTGGGTTTCGCCGGCCTGCAGGCCCTGAACCAGCGAGGCGACATAGGCGTCGAACCCGCCGGCGGCCCGGTCCACGAACAGCGACCGGTCGAAGTACGGCGACGTCACGCCCAGCGCGTCGTCCCATGCCACGGCCTCGATCCCGGGCTCCGCCGGGATGCCGAGGAACGCCTCGACCCGTGCGTAGGCGTCCTCCCGCGCCGCCGACGGCTCCGCCCTCCGGTAGCCGTCGACCAGCGTGGTGATGGGCTCGAGCACGACGAACTGCGCCGCTGCCTCGGCGTCGAGCCGCGCCGCCAGCGTCCCGTCGAAGTCGCCGCGCGAGGTGTGTCCGCCCCGGGCGAGGATGCGGTAGCCGTCGGCGCTCTCGGGGACCTCGATGGTGAACCGGCCGGCCCAGTTGGTGCGGCCGGCGTCGGCCGCCAGCACCGTGCCGTCCGGAGCCTCGGCGCTGAGCGTCGCGTCGACCAGCGCCTCGTCGAGCAGGGCGGCGCCGTCGACGGTCACGGCCGAGGCCGCTCCTGACCAACCCGCCAGGACCAGCAGCGGCAGGAGCACGCGGCGTGCGGAAAACGAACGAGCTGCAAAGAGAGCATTCAGGGTCAGGGGCGACATTCGTATCCTCCTCTCTGGCTTACAGGCCGGTACTGCTCCGAGAGGCAGGGCTATCTCACCCGATGCAAAAGAGAGACGGCCTCTTGACAGTCCATGCAAAATCATGCACACTCATGCGCATTGTCTTGCACGAGAGCTGACGCCATGCCATCCGACTCCATCCTCCGAAACCAGCGCCAGCAGGAGATCCTCGCGATCCTGCGGGACCGGGGTGCGTCGAGCCAGGGCGAGCTGATTGCGGCCCTGGCGGAGCACGGGATCCAGGCCACGCAGTCGAGCGTGAGCCGCGACCTGCGCGACCTGGGAATCGCGCGGGTGGGCGGCCGGTACATCCCTCCTGTTGAGGGGGATGAGGAGGAGACCGGTCTGCCGGACGTGGCGTGGTTCATCCATGGGCTCAAGCCCGCGGGAGCCCATCTCACCGTGGTCTTCACGGCCACCGGCGCCGCGCAGAGCGTGGCGGTGGCGATCGACCGCGCCGCCTGGCCGGAGGTGGTCGGCACCATGGCCGGGGACGACACGATCTTCGTCGCCACCGCCGGCGCCCTCGACCAGAAACACTTCATCCAGCGTCTCGAGCGCCTCCTCGAGGAAAGGTGAACCCATGACCGAGCCGATCGTGCTCGCCTTCTCGGGCGGGCTGGACACCTCTTTCTGCATCCCGTTCCTCTCGGAGACGCTCGGCCGGTCCGTGGTCACGGTGACGGTGGACACGGGCGGAATCGACGCGGAAGCCGCCGCCAGCCTCGCCGCGCGCTCGAAGGCGCTCGGCGCGGTGGAGCACATCCTGGTCGACGGCCGCGCGGCGTTCTTCGATCAGGTGATCCGCTTCCTGATCAT
>DATANP010000212.1:0-14422 GCA_036266195.1 Thermoanaerobaculia bacterium
GCGCTCGGCGGACAGGTCGGCCTCGCCGCTCTCCGCCCGCAGGCGGTGAGCCCGGAGCTGGCACTCCGCGGCGTGAAGGGTGGCGTCGCTCGGCACCACCGGCAGGAGCCGGCGGTAGACCTCCGCCGCCCGGTCGTAGAGGCGCACGGCCTCCTCGCGGCGCTGGGCATCGTCGTCGGCCTCGCCCTGGCGTTTGTAGACCCGGGCTTCGAGCAGGGCGGCCTCGTAGAGCGACGGGTCCTCGCGGTACGCCTGCCGCGCCCGGGCGATGGCCTCCGCGTCCCGCCCTTCGTGGTAGGCGATCAGGCCGAGGATGTAGGGTGGCGGCGGATGGGAGCCGCGCGCCGCCTCCTTGAGATAGGAGAGCGCCGGGGTGCGGTACCGGTTGCGCACCTGGTCCGGGTCGAGCGCCGGGGTGAAGCCGGGGTTCGCCAGGATCTTGTCCACGAACGAGGCGAACACGAGGCCCAGGGCGGCGGCCACCTCGGGCGTGCGCTCGCCGGACTTCCAGGCCTTCTCCAGGTGCTCGCGGGCCAGCTCGTCCTGGTGGAGCGCGAGGAAGCCCTGGCCGAGGGCGAAGTGCCCCGGCCCCTCGGCGATGGGGCCGAGCCGCCGCATCTCCTCCTGGATCGTGTCGAGCTCGCGCCGCAGCCGCCGCTTGGCCGCGGTCACGTCGTGGCGGGGGAGGAAGGCCTCGATGCGCAGCCGGGCCTCCAGTCTCTCCACCCGCTGGCCGAAGCGCTGCGCCAGCTCGGACCTCTCCCGCGCCTGCCAGCGGGTGCGGACGACGTCGGCGCCGGCCGCCACCAGGATCAGAAGGGCGATGGCGGCCACGGCGACCAGCGCCCGGTTCTTGCGCAGCCGCTTGCCCGTACGGTAGGTCCAGCCCGCGGGCCGGGCCTCGATGGGATCGCCTTCCAGCCAGTGGTCGAGGTCCTCGGCCAGGGCGCGGGCGGAGTCGTAGCGCCGCGCCGGGACCTTCTCCAGGCACTTGAGGACGATCGTCTCGAGGTCGGCCGGGATGGCGGGTTTGCGCCGGCGCGGCGGCTCGGGCTCCTCCTGGAGCACCCGCACCAGGATGCCGGCCGCGTTGGATCCGACGAAGGGCGGGCTCTCCGTCAGCAGCTCGTAGAGCACCACGCCGAGGCTGTAGACGTCCGTCCGCCGGTCGAGCGCGGAGCCCTGGGCCTGCTCGGGGGAGACGTAGGCCGGCGTGCCGCTGATCAGGCCGGTGCGGGTGAGCCCCTCCTCGCCCTGGTCCTGGGCCAGGCCGAAGTCCACCACCCAGGGCCGATCCTCGCGGTCCACCAGGATGTTGGCGGGTTTCAGATCGCGATGGATCAGGCCGGTCCGGTGCGCGGCGTGGACGGCCCGCGCCACGTCGCGCACGATGCGCACCGCGGTCTCCGGGGACAGCCGGCCGCGCAGCTCCGCGAGGCTCTTGCCCTCGATGTACTGCATGGAGATGTAGGGCCGGCCCTCGACCTCGCCCACCTCGTGGATCTGGCAGAGGTTGGGGTGCTCGACGCGGGCCTGGGCCCGGGCCTCGCGCAGGAAGCGCACCACGAGCGCCGGGTCGTTGTGGTGCAGGAACTTGAGCGCCACCATGCGGCCGAGCTGCGGGTCGGCCGCCAGGTAGACCGCGCCCATGCCGCCGGAGCCGAGGAAGCGCTCGATGCGGTAGCGCGGCCAGTCCTTGAGGAAGCGCAGCTCGGGCGGGAACGCCACGGCGCCGGCCCGGCCCGGGGGCGCGGCCACGAGCGTGGGCGGGAACGGGTCGCCGCCCGCCTCCAGCTCGGAGAGCAGGCCGGCCAGGTCGTCGCGCTTCAGGCGGCCGGAATCGACCAGCGCCTGGATCCAGACGCGCTCGGCCGGCGTCTCAACCGCGGTCGGGAGCCGGTCGGCGACGGCGTCGAGGTCCTCCCACGCGAGGAGTCCCTTGGCAATGGCCAGGCGCAGGAGCCGGCTCTCGGGAAGGGTGCCCATGAAGGATTCCAGGCACCATTTTACCTTGTTTCAAGTCAGGCGCCCGTGGCGACCGGAGCTCCCAGGTTGGCCAGGAGCGTCCGCAGCACGAACGGCTCGACCGGCTTCACGAAGTGGTGATGGATGCCGGCCTCGCGCGAGCGGCGGCGGTCGTCGGGCTGGCCGTAGCCGGTCATGGCGACCAGGAGCGCGCCGTCCATCTCGACGTCCTGGCGCAGGCGTTTCGCCACCTCGTAGCCGTCGAGCCCCGGCAGGCCGATGTCGAGCAGCACCACCTCGGGGTGCTGGCGGCGGGCCTCGTCGATCGCCGTCAGGCCGTCGTGGACGACCCGCACCTCGTGGCCCCAGAGGCGGAGGAGCGCGGCCAGGCTCTCGGCCGCGTCCACGTTGTCCTCGACCACCAGCACGCGCAGCCCGCGGGCCGGGAAGGGGGCGTCGGCGTGCGGCATGGAAGGCATCTCCGCCAGGACCACCGGCTTTTCGGCCGGCACGCGGGCGGGCAGGCGCACCGTGAATTCGCTCCCCTGGCCCAGGCCCGGGCTGTGCGCCTCGACGCTGCCGCCGTGCATCTCGACCAGGCTGCGCACCAGGGTCAGGCCGATCCCGAGACCGCCCTCGGAGCGCGCGAGCGAGCCCTCGGACTGCACGAACGGCTCGAACACCCGGTCGAGCACGTCGGGCGGCACGCCGATGCCGTTGTCCCTCACCCGCACCACGGCCTCGCTGCCGTCCTGCGACGCCTGGACGTGGATGTGGCCGCCCGGCATCGTGTACTTGGCGGCGTTGTTGAGGAGGTTCGCGATCACCTGCTCCAGCCGGGTGGGATCGGCCTCCAGCCGCACCAGGTCGGGCGGCAGGTCGACCGTCAGCCCGTGGCCGCGGGAGTCGATCAGCGAGCGGGTGGCCTCGACCGCGCGCTGCACGATCGTGCCCAGGTCCACCACCTCCTTGCGCAGGCGGATGCTGCCCTGGTTGATGCGCGACACGTCGAGGAGGTCGTCCACCAGACGGGCCAGGTGCTTGACCTGGCGCTCGACCATCTCGCGCGAGGATTGGAACGACGGATCGTTCGTCTCCACCTGGCGCATCAGCTCGACGGCGTTGCGGATGGGGGCCAGCGGATTGCGCAGCTCATGGGCGAGCATGGCGAGGAACTGGTCCTTGCGGCGCTCGGCGGCGGCGAGCTCGTCGGCGCGCCGCTGCAGCTCGCGCATCGTCTCCTCGGTATCGGCGAGCCTCGCGGCCAGCCGGTCCCGTTCGTCGGATCTCGTCTCTCCTGGCATGTGGATCGTCCCCGTCGATCGTCCCCGTTCCTTCCCCCGGTCCCGGGGAGATTCAATAAACCTATTGCGATAAACGGGCCAACTTCAAGGCAACCGGGCTGCGCCGCAGCAGCCCGGCCACGGCGAAGGCGAAGAGGAGCAGCAGCGGCACCGTGCCCTGCACCAGGAAGCGCTCCCAGGTGACCTTGATCAGCCACTCCGGCCCCTCGTTCACCGAGTAGGCTCCCCAGCCCACGCACAGCGGCATGAGGGCGGCCAGCGCCAGGGGCCGGGTGACGGCGGCGCGTCGCCTGCGGAGGACGCCGATCCCCGCGATCAGGACGGCGGCATAGACCCACCAGAACCCCGTCCAGTGATCCCAGGTCAGGAACGTGCTCGCCAGGATCTCGCCGGCGAACGAGGGCAGGCGCGTCACCGCCTCGGGCAGGAGGCTCACCAACTGGACGTGCTCCTCGTAGTTCTCGTCCTGGCGGTTGGGGATTCCCGTGCGCCAGTAGACGAAGAAGGCGAGCACGGCCAGGAACACGGCCGCCGCCGAGCACAGCCGCGCCCCCTTGAGCAGCAGGCGGCGCCGGGGGACGTGGCGGATCTCCTTCCACAGCCGGAGCAGGGGGAGGGCCGCGGCCAGGAGCGCAGCGCCCGCCAGGATCGTGCCCTCGTTCTTGGTCAGAACCGCCGCGCCCAGGAACAGGCCGGCCGCCACGCCGTCGGCCCCTGTCACCTTGCTGCGCAACAGGAGGAGCAGCCCCGCGCCGAAGAAACAGCCGAGCGGCAGGTCGCTGTAGGAGCTCATGGCCCCGCCGTCGGCGTAGTAGGTCAGGAAGCGCAGGCCGCAGGCGGCGATCACCGTGACGGCCGCCGGCAGCCAGCCGGTCCAGCGCCGGGCGCCGTCGTAGAGCAGCATCAGGAGAGCCGGGAAGAACGCAGCGTACACGGCGCGGAACGGAAACTCGTCCTGCTCCGCGCCGGTGGCTTCCAGGACCGCCACCTGGGACACGGGCATGAGCACCGGGTAGCGCGGATGGTTGATGAACCACTGCCCACGGGTGACGGCCAGCGGGAAAACCGTGCCCTCGTACCGGATGTAGCGCGCCTGGGCCGACCAGTGCATGCGGCCGTCCCAGTCGCGGAGCGGCTCGGAGACCGCCTCGGCCAGAAGGCCCGCCGAGACCGCCGCGCCGATCAGGACGGCCAGCAGCACGGCCGGGCGCATCCCGGCCCGCCGAGCCTGCCGGGCCCGCCGGGCTGGAGCTCGGCGGACGAACCAGACCTTGACCAGGCCGGCGGCCGTGAGCGCTGCCGCGACCCCGAAGACCGCTGGGCGCCGGATGGGGACCGAGAGCAGGGCCGACAGCATGTAGAGCGACCCGGCCACGGCCGCCACTCCGAGCGGATAGCCGTATCCGGCCCGGCGGGTCCAGGGCACGGCGCGCAGGCTCGGGAAGAACCCGGTGAGAGCCATGCCGGGGACGGCGAAGAGCGCGATCCCGGACAGGCTGGCGGCGAGGTTACCCACCCTTGCGCTCCTCGATCTGCCGGATGAAGCGGAAGCGCTCGATCAGGACCGGCGGATCGTACGCGCCATACGTGATCACCACCCACCGTGCCGCGCGCGGCATGCGCCGGCGCAGGCGCTCGGCGCTGCCGACCTCGTCGAGCTTCCCGAGGTAGACGGCCCGGCGCGGCGCCAGGTCGAACTTGACCCAGACCGGGCCTCCCTCCTCGACATCCGGATGGGCGTTGATCAAGGCGTAGGCGCCGTCCACGGGGATGGTCCGCCGGATCTTCTCGATCGCCTGGGCATAGCCGGGACCGAACGTCCGCACCCGCCGCTCGTAGGGCGTCTCGCTCCAATGGGCGAGGAGGTTCGACCCCTCGCGGGCCGAGCGCAGGAGGGCCCGGGGGACGGCGACCGCCAGTTGGAGTGCGAGCAGGGCGAGAGCCAGCGTGGCCAGAAAGGAACTGCGCATCGTCTGTTTATTGAATCACAACGGCTACAATCCACCACCCTATGCACGAATTCCACGCGCGCCGCAGAATCGAGTTCTCCGACACCGACATGGGCGGCATCGTCCACTTCGCCCGCTTCTTCGTCTTCATGGAGTGGGCCGAGCACGAGTTCCTGCGCAGCCTGGGGGCCGATCCCGGCTCCTTCCAGGACGCCGAGGGCCGCCGCATCGCCTGGCCGCGGGTGGCCGCCACCTGCGAGTACCTCTCGCCGGCCCGCTTCGGCGACGACCTGGACATCTACCTCCGCGTCCTGCGCAAGGGCCGCACCTCGCTCTCGTACGGCTTCGAGATCCGGATTGGGGACCGGCCCGTGGCGCGCGGCAAGGTCAGCGTCGTGTACTGCCAGATCGGCGAGGAGGGTTTGAAGCCGCTCCCGATCCCCGAGGCGGTCGCCGCCCTCATCGACGAGGCGCCCACGGCGCGGTCCTGAAGCCCGGCGCCTGCATGACGCGATACACCGGCATGAGCCCGACCGTCTCGTCCCAGTACGGCGTGCGGCGGAACCACCAGAGATAGCGCGCGAACGGGTCCTTGGCGAAGGCCTCGTCCTTCATCGCCTCCGCAAACTCGGCGGCGTTCTTCGGGTCCTTGAGCATCCCGGCCACCAGCCCCTCCAGGACCCGGTTGTCGATGTACTCCTTGCGCTCGAACACGCTGGAGAGCAGCCCCCACGAGAGCAGCGAGTCAGGGGCCTCGGGCTCGAAGAGCTGCACGGCGATGGCGAAGTCGGGCTGATCGGCCGGGATCCACAGGGCGCCGGCCGGGATCTTCCGGCGCTCGGCCTTGCGCTCGGCCTTGGCTTTGACTTGAATGAGCCCCTGGTACGGCTGCTTGGCGTACTCGGGGGACGACACGCGGATGGTCTCCACGTCCATCTCGATAGGCTCGCTCAGCCTCTCGACCCGCAGCCCATGGGTGAGCAGGCGCTGCTCGATCTGCGGCCAGCCCGGCATCACGAGGTACCCGCGGGGCCGGGGCACGGTGAGCGTGACCCGGGCGCGGTGATACCAGGGCACGTCCATCTCGTCCACCTGGCCGCGCTTGTACAGGAGGAGCGGCTCGCCGGTGGCGGACGAGGTGACCGTCTCGCTCGCGTAGACCGGGAAGCGGATCGAATCCGAAGCCTCGCTCTCCTCGTAAGTCACGGCGACCACGGACGGCTGGGCATCCGGCCTGCCCAGGGCGACCGTGGCGGCCTCGGATTCCGCCACGGCGCGGGTGAGCGAGGCCGGGTCGCGGGCGATCTCGGCGAGCAGGCCGAGGAGGAACGCCCGGTTCGCGGCCACCCGCTGGCCGTACGGTTTGTAGGAGTGCATCTCGACCAGGATCGACGGCCGGTTGCGCAGCGGGTAGTAGCCGGTGGCGAACCGCGGAGGGCCGATCCACGAGCTGAAGCCGCGGCTCGGGTCGTTGCCGTCCTTCAAATCCACGTACGGTCCGGCGCGGAACCCGGCCTTCTCGGTGGCCGCGAGCGCGGCGGGCATGTGGTCGCGCAGCCACAGATCGACCGGCAGGGGAGCCTGCGGCGCCTCGGCCCAGGCCCAGGTGAGCACCCAGTCATGGTCCACGCCGTCCGTCACATGGTCGTCCACATGGAGATGGGGCCGCCACACCGAGACCAGGCTCATGAGCGCCTGCGCCTCGACCGAGGCCACCTTGAGATGGTCGCGGTTCAGGTCCAGACCCGCCGCGGTAGTGCGGAAGCCCATGCCCTTGACGGGTCCGTCCTGGTTGGGCCGGTTGTAGACCGACACCCGCTCGTGGCCGTCCACGTTGTAGATCGGCAGGATGAGGAGCGTCATCCTGTCGAGGATCTCGCGGTGCTTCCCAAGGGCCATATCGCGCAGGATCATCAGGCAGGCGTCCTTGCCGTCGATCTCCCCGGCATGGATGCCGTTCTGGATCAGGACCACCGGCTTGCCGCTCTTCGTCGCTTCAGCCGGGGTGAATGCCTTGTCCTTCGACACGATCACGAGAGGCATGGGCCGCCCCTGGGCCGAGGTACCGTAGAACGTGAGCTTCATCTCCGGCAGCTTCGCCTCGACCTTCTTCAGGAAGGCGATGGTCTCGTCGTAGCTCGGGGTGGACTCGAAGTTGGCCGTCTCGGCAGGGGTGGGGAAGTCCTGCGCGGCGGCGATGGCGGCCATCAAGAGAAGGACGGGGAAAAGTGCGCGCGGTCTCATCGCGCGAACTCTAGCAGAGCCTACCTTTCCGCCGCGGGATAGGTGCCGAGCACCCGCAGCTCCGTGGTCAGGGCGCGGGCCTCGTCGAGGGCGGTGCGGATCGGGTTGTCGGCCGCGTGGCCTTCGAGGTCGAGATAGAAGCGGTATTGCCACGGCGTGGAGGGAACCGGGCGCGACTCCAGCTTGGTCACGTTGATCCCGCGGCCGGCGAAGAGGCCGAGCAGGCTCGCGAGCGCTCCGGGCTGGTGGGAGACGGCCAGGAGGAGCGACGTCCGCGCCGGGGTGCCGGCTGGCACCGGCTCCGGCTCGCGGGCCAGCTCGACGAAGCGGGTGTAGTTGCCTTCCTGCGACTGGATGCCGCGCTTCAGGACCTCCAGCCCGAAGATCCGCGCCGCGGGCTCGCTGGCGATGGCGGCGATCCCGGGGTCGTTCCTCTCCCGCACCTTGCGGGCCGAGCCGGCGGTGTCGAACTCCTGGTGCGTTTGGACGCCGGGCAGCGTGCGCAGGAAGTCCTGGCACTGGGCGAGCCCCTGGGGGTGGGAGAGGATCGTGTGCAGGCCCTCGATCCGGGCGCCGGGCAGGCCGAGCAGACAGTGCTCGATCCGGCTCACCACCTCGGCCGTGATGGTGAGGCCGCCCTCGGCCAGCAGGTCGTAGGTCTCGTTGATGCTGCCGGCCGTGGTGTTCTCGATGGGCAGGAGGGCCCGGTCCGACGCCCCGCCTCGCACGGCATCTGCCGCGCCCCGGAACGTCTCGTGCCCTTCGAGCAGCACCCCGCCGGGAAGTCCGGAGTAGCGCCGCTGGGCGGTGAGATGGCTGTAGGACCCCTCGACCCCCTGGTAGGCCACCCGGAGCGGCGCGGTCGCGAGCGACCGGACATGGGCGCGCTGGTGGGCGACCGACATCTCCAGGATCACCCGGTAGAGCCGCTCGACCTCGCGTGCGTCGAGCCCCTCCTCCACAGCGAAGTGGCGGACGCGCTGGAGGATCTGCTCCTCGCGCGCCTCGTCGCGGAAGGGATACGCCGACTCCAGCTTGGCGGCCACGACCTGCTCGACGAGATCCATGCGCTTCCGGAGCTGCGCCAGGATCTGGTGGTCGGCCTCCTCGATGGCTTCACGGATGGACTGCAGGTCGCGGGTCGTCGCCATGTCGTTTCATCACCCTCTTCGCGGAAGGAGCTGCCAGGCGAGGCGGGCGAGCAGTCCGACGCGGCTCGGACCGCGGGCCTCCCGGAGCCACTTTAGCAGGAAGGCGACGCGCGCCTTGCGCCGGCCCCTGGCCTGGAGCTGCCGGGCCTGCGCGGCGGGCTCGGTCACCACGACCCAGCCCGCGGCCATCAGGCGCCAGATCGCATCCAGGGCCGAGCCGGCCACGAGCTTCTCGTCGAAGCCGTTCAGCCTGAGCATCCTCCAGCGGTCGACCGCCAGGCTGGAGACGCCCAGGTCCAACACCTGGCCGACGAGCGTTCCGGTGCTCGGCATGGGCTGTTCGAGCTCTCTCGGGAGCCGGGTCCGGAGCCCGTTGCTGCCCGCCACGGCCGCGACCTGCCGGTCCTCCTCGAACGGCTTCAGCAGGGCGGCGGCCCAGCCCGGAGCGGCTTCGGTGTCGTCGTCCAGGAAGGCCACGACGTCTCCGAGCGCCGCGGAGAGGGCGCGGTTGCGGGCGAAGCCGAGGCCGGGCATGGGCTCTTCCTGGTAGCGGACGTCGGGAAACTCGCGCTCGACCAGCTCGCGGGTCCGGTCGTCGACAGGGGCGTTGTCGATCACCAGGATCTCGGACGGGGGAGGGGTCTGCCGGACGAGCGAGACCAGGGCCCGCCTCAGCTCCCGGGGCCGGTTGCCCGTACAGACGGCGACGGTGAGCACCTTCTCTCCCACGGCGACCAGTATAGTTTCATCGTTTCTGGCACTGCTTTTGCTGCTCGGATTGGCGTGGATACCCTTGTGTCCGTGGTGATTCCGGCGCGCAACGAGGCGGCCTCGATCGGCGGCACGGTCCGGCGCATCCTGGCCCAGGGCGGCGACAGGGTCGAGGTGATCGTGGTGGACGACGGCTCGACGGATGAGACCATGGAGGCCGCCCGGGCGGCCGGCGCCCGGGTCCTGGAAGGCGAAGGGGGAAACCCGGCGGCGGCGCGCAACCGCGGGGCCGCGGCGTCCCACGGCGATCCGATCGTGTTCCTCGACGCGGACTGTACGCCCGACGACGGCTGGCTGGCCGCGATCCTCGCCGCCCACGAGTCCGGCGCGGAGGTGGTCGGCGGCGCGCTCGACCTGCCTCCGGGGCTGTCGGCCACGGCGCGGTGCGACTACTACTGCGGGTGGTATCTGGTCCACTCGCGCCGGCCGGCGGGCTTCGTGCCGCACCACCCGCCGCCGAACCTGAGCGTGCGGCGGGACCTGTTCCTGGCCAGCTCCCGGTTTACGGAGGAGCAGCCGTTCGCCTACACCAACGAGGAGAGGATCTGGCAGGCGGAGCTGCAGCGGGCCGGGCACCGGATCTGGTTCGAGCCCACGGCGCGGGCGTTCCACCACAACCGGCCGGGGTTTTTGAACCTGCTGCGCCGCAACTACCGCTGGGCCTACACCGCGCTGCCGAGCAAGAACCGCACCGGAGCGGCGCGCATGGCCTGGCTCTACCGCCGGCCGCGCCTGCTGATCGCCGCCAGCGCGCCGCTCGCCCTGGCCCACACCGCGTTCATCGTCGGCTGCTGGCTCAAGGCCGGCGTCTTCGAGCCGCTGTGGATGCTGCCCGCCATCCTCGCCTCCCGCTTCGCGTACGCGGCGGGCATGGCGGTCGGCGGCGTCCGGTGGCTGCGCCAGGGTGACACGGCGGGAGGCTTCCGCCCGCGATGGAACTGAGCACCCATCACCCGGAGATCACCCGCATCCGGCCGTCGCACGGCTGGGTGTCGCTCCGGCTCCGCGAGCTGTGGGACTACCGCGAGCTGCTCTGGTTCCTGGTCTGGCGCGACGTCAAGGTGCGCTACAAGCAGACCGCGCTCGGCGCGAGCTGGGCGATCCTCCAGCCCGTGGCCACCATGGTGGTGTTCAGCCTGTTCTTCGGCCGGCTCGCCGGCATCCCCTCCGACGGCCTGCCGTACCCGGTGTTCAGCTTCGCGGCGCTGGTGCCCTGGACGTTCTTCTCCCAGGGGCTCGCGCAGTCCGCCAACAGCCTGGTGGGGAGCCAGAACCTGATCACCAAGGTCTACTTCCCGCGCCTGGCGATCCCGATCGCGGCCGTCCTCGCCGGGCTGGTCGACTTCGCGCTCGCCTTCGTGGTGCTGCTCGGGATGATGCCGTTCTACGGCCTCGCGCCCGGACCGGCGATCCTGGCGTTGCCGGCGCTGCTCCTGCTGGCGCTCGTCACCGCGCTCGGGGCCGGGCTGTGGCTCTCGGCGCTCAACGTCCAGTTCCGGGACGTGCGCTATGTCGTGCCGTTCCTGACGCAGCTCTGGCTGTTCGTGACGCCGATCGCCTACCCGAGCAGCCTGCTCGGCGAGCCCTGGCGCACGGTCTACGGGCTCAACCCCATGGCCGGCGTGGTCGAGGGGTTCCGCTGGGCGCTGCTCGGGACCTCGCAGCCTCCCGGATCGCTGCTTGTGGCGTCCACCCTCGCGGCCCTGGCCCTGCTGGTGAGCGGGGCGTTCTACTTCCGCCGGATGGAGAAGACGTTTGCCGACATCGTCTGAGGCCATCATCGCTGAAGGTCTCCGCAAGCTCTACCGCCTGGGGGAGGGGAGACCGCGCCACAACACGCTGCGCGACCTGGTGGCGAGCGCGTTCCGGGGCAGCCTGCGCGGAAGGAAGGAGGCGCCGGCGATCTGGGCGCTCGACGGGGTCTCGTTCACGGTGGCGCGCGGCGAGGTGGTCGGCATCCTCGGCCGCAACGGCGCGGGCAAGAGCACGCTTCTCAAGGTCCTGTCGCGGATCACCGAGCCGACCGAGGGGTGGGCGGACATCCACGGCCGGGTGGGCTCGCTGCTGGAGGTCGGCACCGGCTTCCACTCGGAGCTGACCGGCCGCGAGAACCTGTATCTGAGCGGCGCGATCCTGGGCATGCGGCGCGCCGAGATCGCCCGCAAGTTCGACGAGATCGTGGAGTTCGCCGAGGTCGCCCGGTTCATCGACACGCCGGTCAAGCACTATTCGAGTGGCATGTACCTGCGCCTGGCCTTCGCGGTGGCCGCCCACCTGGAGCCCGAGATCCTGCTCGTGGACGAGGTACTGGCCGTGGGGGACGCCGCGTTCCAGAAGAAGTGCCTCGGCAAGATGGGCGACGTGGCGCGCGAGGGGCGCACGGTGCTCTTCGTGAGTCACAACCTCGTCGCGATCGAGAGCCTCTGCGGCCGGGCCCTGTGGATCGACGGCGGCCGGATCGTGCGCGAGGGTCCGCCCGGCGCCGTGGTGTCGGAGTACGTGCGGGCCGCGTTCTCGCCGGCCACGGAGCGGGTCTGGAGCGAGGCCGACGCTCCCCGGGCCGAGGGGGTGCGCCTCTGCCGGACCGCGGTGCGGCCCGATGAGATTACTGTGCGTACACCGCTCGTCCTGGAATTCGACGTCTGGAACGGGGACCCGGCCGCCCACGTCACGGTCAGCATGGCGGTCTACAACGGCCAGGACCTGCTGCTCTTCGACGTCTGCCCGCCGCTCGATCCGCTCTGGCGCGAGCACCCGAGCCCGGCCGGGCTCCTGCGCACCCGCTGCCACATCCCGGGCGACCTGCTCAACGACGGCCTGCACCGGGTGTCGCTGATCGTGCTCCGCGACCACCGGCCGGTGATCCGCGAGCCCGAGGCACTGGTGTTCACGGTGCAGGACACCACGGACGAGCGCGACGGCTGGTACGGTCACTGGCCGGGCGCGATCCGGCCGGCGTTCCGGTGGGAGACCCTAGCGTGCCCGGGCCAGCTTCCAGAGCAGCCGCCAGCCGCTGTCGCCGCGGAGAACCTCGATCCGCGGTAGCCGGTAGGGGTCTTGCCCCGGCCGCACGAGCCCGGGGCTCACCGTGAAGGCCGCGGTGAAGCCGGCCCCCTGGGCGGCGCGGCGCACGCGCTCGTCCTCGACGCCGTAGGGGTAGGCGAAGAGGCGCGGCGCGGGCAGGCCGAGGCGTTCGAGGTCCTGGCGCGAGCCGGCGATCTCGGCGTCGATCTCAGCGTCGGGCACGCGGGTGAGGACCGGGTGGGTGCGCGAGTGGGCGCCGATCTCGATCCCCCGTTCCGACAGCTCGCGCAGGCCGGCGGCGTCGAGCAGGGGGAGCGCGCGGGCGCCGATCTTCCGGTCCCACTCGTTGGTACCGCCCAGCCGGCCGCTGACCGCGAAGGCCACGGCCGGCGCGCCGTGCTCCTCCAGGGCCGGAAGGGCGGCCTGGGCGAGATCCTCGTAGGCGTCGTCGAAGGTCAGCAGGACCGGCCGGCGGGGGAGCCCGCCGCGGCCTTCGAGGAAGCGCACGGCCTCGGAGACTCCGACCGGCCGGTAGCCGGCGCGCCGCAGGGCCCGGAGCTGGTCGCGGAAGCGGTCGGCCGGCACGGCGTAGGGCTCCAGGACCGGATCGCCCGCGAGGTCGGCGATCGAGTGCCAGGCGAGCACACGCAGGGGGCGCGGCCTCGGAATGCCGCCCGCCTCGCGCACGCCGCGCCAGTACTCCAGCGTCCGGGCCCGGCGGAACCAGCGGAAGATCATGGCCGACCCGCCCTTGGCGCGGCTCGCCAGGAAGAGGATCGGCAGCCTGAGGACCGCGGCGAGCAGGGCGCCGAGGCCGGGGATCTCCAGGACCGGCCGGAACAGGCGGCGGAATTCCGCGGTACCCGCGCCATGGGCCTGGAAGAGGGCCTCGGCCCGGTGCGGATGCTTGCGCGCGAAGAGGACGTCCGCGCGCCCGGTCTGGCGCCATCGCAGGAGGTGCTCCTGCGGGGTGACGACGTAGCGCTGCCAGCTCACGGCCTCGGGGTTGAACACGATCCGGCAGCCGGCGTCGAGGAGGCGCTGGCCGAAGTCGAGGTCCTCGTCGCCGTAGGTGCCGCCGCGGGTGAAGGCGTCGTCGAAGCCGCCCAGGCGCCGGAAGAGGTCGCGCCGGAGGGAGATCTGGCCGGTGAGCAGGTCGTAGAAGGTCAGCTCCGCGCCGGGCTCGGACAGCTTGCGCGCCCGGCTCTCGGCCCAGCTGCCGACCGCCCGGCTGAGCATTCCGCGCGGCGAGTCCGGATGGAGCGGGATGTGGCCGAGCACCACCTCGGCGCCTTCGCGGTGGGAGCGGTCGTGCTCCAGGAGAAGCCGCGGGTGGGCCTCCATGTCGTCGTCCAGGAAGAGGAGGATCTCGCCCCGTGCCGCCGCCGCGCCGCGGTTCCTGGCGCTCGCGGCCCCGGCGTTCGGCTGCTCGTGGACGGCGAGGGGAAAGGAGGTCTGAAGACCGCGCAGGGCCTGGGCGGTGCCGTCGGCCGAGCCGTCCACGACCACGATGGCCTCGAAGTCGCGCAGCTCCTGGCTCTCCAGCGCCCGCACGGCCGCGAGCGCCAGGTCCCGGCGCTGGTACGTGGGGATGACTATGCTGAAGCGCACGGTTTCAGGACCTTGAGGATCCACGAGATGCCGGCCCTGTTCGTCACCCGGGTCGAGTCCTCGACGGCGTAGACCGACTCCAGCCATCGCCAGATGCGGAGCGTGCGCGCGGTCTCGACCCCGGTGAACATCGAGACCAGGAAGGCCCCGCCCGGCACCAGAGCCGGCTCGTAGCGGCGGACCACGGCGAGCGGATCGTCGAAGTACTCCAGGCACTCGTTGAAGACCACGAGGTCGAACGTCCCTTCCGGCTGCCAGACGGCCGCGTCGGCGCACAGAAAGGTCGTCTTTTCGTTTCCGGCAGCCCTCTGGATGGCCTCGGCGGAGACGTCGACCCCCACGTAGCGCGAGTAGCGGGCCGGGTCGAGCCTCTCCTGGAGGATGCCTTCGCCGCAGCCGATCT
>DATANP010000213.1:0-4768 GCA_036266195.1 Thermoanaerobaculia bacterium
ATCGAGCTGGTCTCGGAGCGCATTCCGACCGCGTTCGACCGCTCGATCCTGGCGCGGGTCGTTTCGGAGGAGGTCCAGCCGACGCTGCTCATCCGGCAGTCGGCCCTCTACCTGTTCGATCCTGCGACCGAGGCCGCAGAGACGCTCTTCGAGAAGGCGCTGCCCGCCAACGCCACTCCCACCCCCGCCGAGCTCCGTATCCTGCTGGACCGGAGTGGGCGCTATCTCCACCCCACCAAAGGCCAGGAGGACCGTCTCGGATGGGTGCGCCTCGCCATCCCGCTCGTAGTGCAGACCGAGACGATCGGCGTCTGGCTCCTCGGCCGCCGCGATCCCGATGACGCCTACCCTTCCGCGGACGTTCATCTCCTGACCATGGTGGCCAACCAGATCGCGCCCATGGTCGAGAACATCCGCCTCTACGAGCGCGCGCAGCAGGAGATCGCCCAGCGCAAGGCCGCCGAGGAGGAGATCCGGCGCAGCGAGGAGCGCTTCCGCACCCTGTTCGAGGCCACCCTCGAAGGGATCGCGATCGTGCGCAACGGCGTCATCCTGGAGGTCAACCACGCCGTGCTCGACATCTTCGGCTACCCGCCGGACGCCCCGGGGGAGCTGATCGGCCACCGGCTTTCGGACCTGGTCTCCGAGGACGCGGCCGGCCTCGACGACGCGCCGCGCGAGGGCTTCGGCTTCAAGCGCGACGGCTCGACGGTGGACATCGAGCTGGCGGCCAAGCGCTACGTGTTCCAGGGCGAGGACGTGACCGTGGTCGCGATCCGCGACATCGCTTCCCGCAAGCGCAACGAGGCCGAGAACAAGATGCTCCAGCGCCAGCTCCTCCTCTCCCAGAAGATGGAGGCCATCGGCCGCCTCTCCGCCGGCGTGGCGCACGACTTCAACAACTGCCTGCTCGCCATCTTCGGCTACAACGACCTGATGCTCGACCGCTACGCCGACGACCCCTTCCTGGTGCGCAACCTGAGCGGGCTCAAGGAGGCCGGCCAGAAGGCCGCGGGCCTCACCAAGCAGCTCCTCGCCTTCGCCCGGCGCCAGCCCATGGAGACCCGCGTCCTGGAGCTGAACCCGATCGTCACCGGCCTCGAGAAGATGATGCAGCGGCTCCTCGGCGAGGACATCCACCTGGCCGCCGAGCTCGCCGCCGGGCTCGGACCGATCAAGGTCGACCCCGGACAGCTCGAACAGGTGATCGTCAACCTCGCGGTCAACTCCCGGCACGCCATGCCGACCGGCGGCCGGCTCACGATCCGGACCTCGGCCGTGAAGGTTTCGCTCGACAGCCCCGCCCCGCACAAGGACGTGCCGGCGGGCTCCTACCTCCTGCTCACCGTCTCCGACACCGGCATCGGCATGGACGCCGAGACCCAGGCGCGGGTCTTCGAGCCCTTCTTCAGCACCAAGGGCGAGGGCACCGGCCTCGGCCTCGCCACGGCCTACGGCATTGTCAAGCAGAGCGGCGGCCACATCTTCGTGGACAGCGCGCCGGGCAAGGGCGCGACCTTCTCGATCTATCTCCCCGTCACCCAGGAGGCCAAGACCACGGTGGCCGCGGCCACGGTCGGCCTGGACGACACCGGCACGGAGACGATCCTGCTGGTCGAGGACGAGGCCGAGGTGCGGCGCGTCCTCCACCAGATCCTGATCGGCAAGGGCTACCGGGTGATCCAGGCCGAGTCCGGAGACGAGGCCCTGGCCATGTCGCGCATGTTCCGCGGCACCATCCACCTCCTCCTGACCGACGTGACCATGCCGCGCATGAAGGGCCCGGAGCTCGCCTCGCGCCTCGTCCACGACCGGCCCGAGACGCGGGTGGTCTACATGTCGGGCTACAACGACGAGACGCTGCCCAGGGAGGAGACCATCCTCCAGAAACCGTTCTCCGCCCAGACCCTCACCCAGACCCTGCGCACCATCCTCGACGCCGAGGACAGCCTGCCCGCCACCGCCTAGTCAGGAGTAATACCGGCGCATCTGGGCGGCCACGCCGTCCAGGTCCGGGAAGAGCCGCCTCTCGTCCACGCTCGCCAGATCGAGCTGGTCGCGGATGCGGCCTGCCTGGTCCGCCCGGATCACGAACCGGGTCAGGGCGTCGCCCAGGCCGTGCTCCTCCAGGAAGGAATCGAACGGCTGCGACTTGTCCGAGCAGAGCGTGAACACCGCCGCCTGGGCCACGATCCGGGCGTCGAGCGACGGCGGCTCGATCATGCAGGCGAACGGCTTCTCGTTGGGGTTGCGGTTGAACAGCGTCCACGGGCTGAAGCGGCCGCCCTTGACGAACAGCTCGTCCAGGTCCTGGATCAGCAGCGCCAGCTCGGGGAAGTCGAACGCGCGGTGGACCTTCTTCCAGTCGAGCCGCCACACCGCCCGGTCGGTGCGGTTCTGCCGGTCCAGGGTGGCGAAGTGCGCAGCCACCAGCGGCGAATAGGTCCAGTCGAGCAGCCGCGTGGGCAGGCCGTGGTGCTGCGCCGCGACCAGGAGCTCCCACTCGTTGACCGGCGGCGTCTCGAAGTACGGGCGCGAGTAGCGGATGAAGTTCCTGAGGATGTGCTCCTCCAGGCCGGTCTTGGCATGGGGAGGGTCGACTCCACCCAGCCGGTCCAGGCTGGTCAGGAGGGGGCGCGAGGCATCGGCCGCCCCGCGGTAGACGCCGCTGTCGCGGTGCCGGCCGGTCACGGGGTCGGGCTCGGTGGGGGTGACCTTGTCGATCAGGTCGCCCAGGCTGCTGATCCGGATCTCTTCAATCGCCATCGCCCCTCCCCACATGCAAACGCCCGGCCCCTTTCGGGGCCGGGCGCATTGTGACAGAACCGGGGCCGGATCAGCGCTCGGGCGGCGGCGGCTCCTCCCAGCGGTCGGTCAGGGGCAGCGGCTCGACTCCGTCCGCCGGAGGCCCGGGCGGGACCGGTGGAACGGGGGGAACCGGGGTGCCCCAGCGGTTCGTCCAGGCCGGCGACCCGAAGGCCTGCTGCAGGATGCCGCCGAAGCCCACCACCATCGAGGCGATGAACAGGCAGAACGCGAACATCTTGAACATCAGGGCGAAGAGATCCAGAACGCCCGGTCCCAGGGAGAGGAGCTGGGCGATCACCCACCAGACCTGGAGGAGGATCACGCCGATCAGCATCGACACGTAGGGGCTCGCGAACCGCCGGCCGAACCGCCCTTCGAACCACCGCCCCACCCGCAGCGCGACCGCGGCGTACCCGAACAGGTAGGCGAAGAAGATGACCACGCCCAGCACGGGGTAGAGGAGGATGACGAAGAAGCAGCCGATGATCGTGATCGCCAGCACGACCGCGATCACCACGAGGAGCGGCAGCAGCGAGAGCGAGCCCGCCAGGCCGATGCCGGCCGCCTTCCAGGGCTCGGCCGCGATCCGCGCCTCCACCCTCTCCAGCGGGCCGCGGGCCAGCAGCAGGCAGAGCCAGCCGAACAGGATCATCGCGATCAGGCTGACCATGGAGCCGAACACCCGCATGGAGGCGCCGAAGAGGAAGAACGGCCCGAAGTCGTCGTCGAAGTCCCAGTCGTCCGAATCGGGATGCCAGGAGCCCGTGCGGAAGGGCGAGACCTCCTGCTCGGAGCCGTGGATCTGCGCCCCCTTGGCGCGCTCGATCGTGCCGCCGACGCTGGTCACGTCCCCTTCGACCACGGCCTCCGGGCCGAGGTGGACGGACGAGCCGACCGCGTTGACGTTGCCCCCGACGTGGCCGTTGATCCTCACCGGCCCGCCCACGGCCACGACGTCGCGGCTCACCTCGCCATCGACCCGCACGGAGCCGCCGATCGACACGGCCTCCTCGGCCAGCTCGTCCTTCTCCACCACGATGCTGCCGCCGAACCGGACCCGGCTGCCGGAATGGACGGACGGCTCGGCGGCCGGGGTCTCGGGAGCCTCGGGGGTCTCCGGCGGGGCCGGGACCGCAGGGGTCTCGACTTCCGGTGCCTCGGTCTCCTCGGGCTCCGGCGTCTCGGTCTCCTCGGGCTCGACGGCCGAAGGCAGCTCGGCGGCCAGGCCGAAGAGCGCGCGCCGCTGGTCGGGGCTCATCCCGAGCAGGCGGCGGACCAGGGCGGAGTCGTCGCCGAGCCAGTCCTGGAGGGTGTTGCTGTTCACCTTCTCGCCGTTGATGGCGACGTCGGGCCCGCTCACCTCGATCGTCTGCACGCCGCTGCGCGGCTTCTTCGGCGTGAGCACCACGCCGCCATGGATGGGGAGCACCTGGTAGCGCTGCTCGATCTGCAGGCGCAGGCCGCGCGCCTCGGAAGAGGCAGCGGGGTTGTTTTCCTGGGCCTGGGCCGGAGCCGCAACGGCAAGGGCGGCTCCAAGGGCGAAGGCGATCAGGACCAGCAGGGCCCTGAAATGCCGTGATCTATCGAATGGGATCCACATAGCTCCAGCTCCTGTTCCGGGTCATGAGGTCGCGGAGAGCGGCGAAGGAGATTCCCGAGATCAGCAGGCAGGCGACCGTCACCTTGACGGCTGCCGGGGCCAGCAGCGAGACCGCGAAGGCCTTGCCCAGGGTGAACAACCACTCTCCGATGCGCGCCACAAAGGTCAGCCAGCGGCCGAAGTCGATCAGCGAGGCCGCTCCGATGTCCATCACGTCGCCCAGGCTGACGATCCGGCCCAGGACCAGCAGCAGCTCGGGCACCCAGAGCAGCGCGAAGGCCGTGGCCAGAACCCCGAACGCCACCGCGAAACGGAACGCCCGGGCCCGGACCAGCCGGCCGAGCACGCCCGGCTGCCGCA
>DATANP010000214.1:0-8191 GCA_036266195.1 Thermoanaerobaculia bacterium
CGTCGAGCTCTGGCGCACCGACGGCACCCAGGCCGGGACCCGGAGGATCGCCACGGACCTGAGCTATCCGCTGTTCGGAGGCTTCTTCGTCCGGTCCGGTCCGTGGGTCTACTTCCTGGCGGAAGGCGACGACGGAGAGGAGATCTGGAAGACCGACGGCACGGCCGCGGGCACCGTCCGCCTGGTCACAGGCCTGGAGGTGGACGTCCGGGCGGCGGTCGGAGTCTCCGGAGGTTTGGTCTACTTCAGCGGCCGGGCGCTCTGGAAGCTGGACGCGGGCGGCGTGGTCACGAAGCTCGCGGAGTTCATCGAAGACCTGTCTTACCCGGAGGCCCGGTTCGTGGGCCACGCCGGCCGCGCCTGGCTCAGCGTCGACGACGGCGTCCATGGCCAGGAGCTGTGGACCAGCGACGGCACGCCCGCGGGCACGCGCCTGGTGCGCGACATCGTTCCCGGGCCGGCTGAATCGCGAGCGTTCTGGCTCGTCTCCGCGGGAGACCGCCTCTTCTTCTCGGCGACCGACGGGGTGCACGGCGAGGAGCTCTGGCAGACCGACGGCACCGAGGCCGGCACCCGTATGGTCCAGGACCTGTGGCCCGGGGGTGTCGGGGCGCGGCCCGACTGGCTGGTCGCCGCCGAGGGGTACCTCTACTTTCTCGCCGACAACGGGCTGACCGGCAAAGAGGTCTGGGCGCTCCCGCTCGGCGGAGCGCAGTGCCAGGCCGGCGACGACCGGCTCTGTCTGAACGGCGGGCGCTTCCAGGTGGAGGCGGCCTGGCGCGACTTCCAGGGCGGCTCCGGCGCCGGGCACGCCGTGGCCCTCACCTCCGACACCGGGTACTTCTGGTTCTTCAATCCCGCCAACATCGAGACGGTCCTCAAGGTCCTGGACGGCCTCGGCGTCAACGGACATCGCTGGGTGTTCTACGGCGCGCTGTCGAACGTGGAGTACAACCTCACCGTGACCGACACGGAGACCGGCCTCGCGCGGCGCTACTTCAACCCGCCCGGGCAGTTCGCCAGCGTCGGTGACACCACGGCGTTCGGACCGCTGGGAGAGTCAGCGGTGACGGTCGCCACGCCGTCGCCCCTGGCGCGGACCTCCAGCCGTATCCATCCCGCCGCGGCCACGGGCTCCTGCGCTCCCAGCTCGACCCGGCTCTGCCTCAACGGTGACCGCTTCGCCGTGGAGGTCGCCTGGAAGGACTTCCAGGGCGGGACCGGCGTCGGCCAGGCGGTGGAGGTCACCGGCGACACCGGCTACTTCTGGTTCTTCAACCCGGTGAACGTGGAGCTGGTCCTCAAGGTGCTCGACGGCACGCCGCTCAATGGCCACCACTGGGTGTTCTACGGCGCGCTGTCGAACGTCCAGTACACGATCACAGTGACCGACACGGTCACGGGCAAGGTCGCGACCTACGTGAACGCGGCCGGGCGCCTCGCCAGCGTAGGCGATACGGGGGCCTTCTGAAGAGACTGAAGAGACCGGAAGCCGTCGAGCTGGAGCTGTTCACCCATCGCTTCGCCGCCGTCGCGCGGCAGATGGGAGAGCGGCTCCGGCGGACGGCCGTCTCGACGAACGTCAAGGAGCGGCTCGACTTCTCGTGCGCGCTCCTCGATCCGGCCGGCGAGCTGGTGGTCAACGCGCCGCACATCCCGGTCCACCTCGGAGCGCTGGGCCTGTGCGTCCGGAGACTGCGCGAGGTGATGGCGCTGGAGCCGGGCGACGTGGTGGTCACGAACCATCCTGGCTTCGGCGGCTCGCACCTGCCGGACGTGACGGTCGTGACCCCGGTCCATGAAGGAGCGGACCTCCTGGGATTCGTCGCCAGCCGGGCGCACCACGCCGAGATCGGCGGCATCCGGCCGGGCTCGATGCCGCCGGGGGCGCGCCGGCTGGTAGAAGAAGGGGTGGTGATCCCACCCACCTATCTGGCCCGCGGCGGCGAGGCGGACTGGGAGGGGCTTCGCCGTCTCCTGCTGGAAGCGCCGTATCCGACCCGGGCGGTGGAGGAGAATCTGGCCGACCTGCGCGCCGCCGTGGCCGCCAACCACCGCGGCGCCGAGGCGCTCCAGGCCCTGGCGCGCGAGCACGGACGCGAGACGGTCGCCCGCTACATGGACGCGCTCAAGGCCCGGGCCGAGTCGAGGCTGCGCGAAGCTCTGGCGCGGTTGCCGGCACGGACCTATGAAGCCATGGAGCGCCTGGACGACGGCTCGCCCCTGGCGGTCCGCATCGAGGTGGGGGATGGAGCCGTGGTGGACTTCGCAGGCTCGGCCGGGGTTCATCCGGGCAACCTGAACGCCCCTCCGGCCGTGGTGCGGAGCGCGGTGCTCTACGTGCTGCGCCTGCTCATCGCCGAACCGCTGCCTCTCAACGAGGGCATCCTGCGGCCGGTGGACATCCGCATCCCGCCGGGCATGCTGAACCCGCCTTTCCCCGAAGATCCGGCGCAGGCTCCGGCCGTGGTGGGCGGCAATGTCGAGACCAGCCAGCGCCTGGTGGATACGCTCGTCAAAGCGCTCGGACTGGCGGCGTGCAGCCAGGGGACGATGAACAACCTGCTCTTCGGCAACGCGCGGTTCGGGTACTACGAGACGGTCTGCGGCGGCTCGGGAGCGGGCCCGGGGTTCGCGGGCGCGAGCGCGGTCCACACCCACATGACGAACACGCGGATCACCGATCCCGAGGTGGTGGAGCACCGCTATCCGGTGCGGCTGGAGCGCTTCGGCATCCGCCGGGGCTCGGGCGGGGAAGGGGCTTGGCCGGGAGGCGACGGCGCGGTGCGCGAGCTGACCTTCCTGGAGCCGATGTCGCTCTCGCTGCTGACGCAGCACCGGGTGGAGACGCCCTATGGAATGGCCGGGGGCGGCCCGGGACGGCCCGGCCGGCAGACGCTGGTGCGCGCTTCGGGCGAGGTGGAGGAGCTGGCTTCGGTGGACGGCCGCGAGGTGGGCCCGGGCGATCGGCTGGTGCTGGAAACCCCCGGCGGAGGCGGCTGGGGGGAAGGGACATAAAGGACTGCAATGACATCAGGGACCAAAGACTTTGGTCCTTGCAGCCCCTGCAGTCCTTTAAGTCCTTTGCTGCCGCAGAGCCTCATAGAGCACCAGCGCCACGCTCGTGGAAAGGTTGAGCGACCGCAGCTCCGGGTCCAGCATGGGGATTTTCAGCAGCCGGTCGCGCCTGCGCTCGCGGATCTCCCGTGGCAGACCGACGCTCTCCCTTCCGAAGACCAGCACCGCCCGCTCCGGATAGGTGACGCTCCAGTAGTCGCGGTCGGCTTCAGCGCTGAAGAAGAAAGGCTCTCCGAGACCGGGGAGCCCTTCTTCGAAGGCGGCCCAGGAGGGCCAGACGCGGGGGTCGACCCGCGGCCAGTAGTCGAGCCCGGCGCGCCGGACCTCGCGCTCGTCCAGCGAGAAGCCGAGCGGCTCCACCAGGTGGAGCTGAGCGCCGGCCGCGAGACAGGTGCGACCGGCGTTGCCGGTGTTCCAGTGGATCTCCGGCTCGACCAGGACGACGTGCAGCGACTTCAATCCAGCCGGACCTCGGCCTCTCCCACGCCGCAGTCCACGTTGATCGCGGCCTTGCCGCGGCCCTCGTGCCACTTGAGCTCGCGGGAGATCAACCCCGAGCTCTCCCAGTGATGGCCCTGGGCAAAGAGATTGGCCTCTCCCACGCCCGTATCCACATTGACGGACGCCACCGCGCTCTCGGCCATCTTCACGTTGACCTCGCCCACTCCGAGGTCGACGTTCAGATCGTTCTCCAGGCCGGAGATCGTCATCTCGCCGACGCCCAACTCGGCCTTGAGCGGCAGGTCGTGCGGCACGGTCACCACGTAGTGCGCCTCCAGCCCGCGGGTGCCCGCCTTCGGCCAGCCCTTCAGCTCGATGTGGACGCGGCCGGCGGACGTGCTGGAGACGAGGTCGATCGCCTTGGCCGCTTCGACGCAGCGGGTCTGGCGCGCGGAGTCGCACTCCAGCTTCAACTGGACCCGCACCTGGCGGCCGGCCCCGGCGTCGACCTGCACCTCGCCGACAGGGAAATCGAGGTGGATGCCGGACGCGTCGGCGACGGAGACCTGGCGGTCGAGGGTACGGACGACCTCGTCGGCGGCGGCGGGAAGCGAGCCCAACAGAGCGGCGCCGAGGAGCAGAGCGAGTTTTTTCATGGTTTCCTCCGGTTTCTTGGGGCCGCCCTCTCCGGCGGCCTGACTGCACTACGGCCCGGCCCGCGGAAAGGTTACAAGATGTCCAGGGAAAGCGGCACCGATCTTGCCACACTTCCAAACCGATGGAGACGACCTTTCAGGAGGCCCACCTCTTTTCCAGCCCGATCCGCGACCTCGGGCTGCGGATCGAGGGCACGCCGCTGGAGCCGGTGATCGCCGAGTTCCTGGACGAGCTCGACCATGCCGGCATCCGCCGGGTCCACCCCCGCTTCTACCTGTCGAGCGAGTGGGGCGTGCCGTTCGGGACCGTGGCGATCGCCATTCCCTTCTATCTGGCGAGCCCGCAGCTTCGGGCCCTGCACGCCGAGCGGACCGGGCACGTCGAGGGGTTCAGCCGTTCCGACCTCCTGCGCTACCTGCGCCACGAAATGGGCCACGTGGTCAGCTACGCCTACAAGCTGTACGAGGACGAGGACTGGGTAAAGCTCTTCGGCTCCATGACCCAGCCCTACCGCGAGGAGTACCGGCCCGAGCCGTTCAGCCGCCGCCACGTCCGCCACCTGCCGGGCTGGTACGCCCAGAAGCATCCGGACGAGGACTGGGCCGAGACCTTCGCCGTGTGGATGACCCCGGGCTTCGACTGGCGCGCCGAGTACGCCGGCTGGCCGGTGGCGCTCGCCAAGCTGGAGTACTGCGACCGCTCCATGGCGGCGCTGGCCGGCCGCGACCCCCTGGTGACCGACGACGAGCTCGACGAGGACGTGGGGGAGATCCAGTACAGCCTGGAGCAGTACTACGGCTCCCAGTCTCTGGAGGAGGAGCTTCCCCCGGGGCTCGACGGCGCCCTGCGGTCGATCTTCGAGGACCTCGGACGGTGGGAGGACCTCTCGACGGACGCCCCGCGGCAGCCGGCGTCCGATCTGATCCGGCGGCTGGCCCGCGACCTGCCGGCGGACGTCTACCGCTGGACCGGCCACTTCCCGGAGCGCACCCGCGTCATCCTGGAGGGCCTCGCCCGGCGGGCCGAGGAGCTGCGCCAGGTCTATCCCGCGGACCGGGAAATGCCCGCGGTCGTGGCGATCACCACCCTGGTCACGGCCCTGGCGATGAACCACGTCCACACGGGCAAATACATCCCCGGATCCTAGGAGTGCACGGCGGCCGGGGCCTCCTGATCCTCCGCCACGGGACTCGCTTCGGGGGCAGGATTGCTCACCGTATAGCGTTCGAGCGCGAGGTCGACGATCTTCTGGATCAGGGCCGGATACTCCAGGCCCTGGGCGGCGGCCGCGGTGGCGAACTCGCCGGTCTTTTCGAGGTAGCAGTTGGCGTTGACCTCGATCACGTAGATATCGCCCGTGTCGGCCAGGCGGAGGTCGACGCGGCCGTAGTCGCGCACCCGCAGGGCGCGGGCGGCGTCCACGGCGGTCTTCTGGAGGCGGGCGCGCAGCTCGTCCGGCAGATCCTCGGCCAGGATCGACTTCGTCCCCTTGTACTCGACGCTGTCCGGGTCCCACTTGGCCTTGGTGCCGGCGACCCGCGGGACCCCTTCGGGGAGGCCGGAGAAGTCCATCTCGATCGGCGGGAAGGCGACCGGCTCGCGGTTGCCCAGCACGCCGACGTAGAGCTCGCGGCCCTCGATGTACTCCTCGACCAGGGCCGAGTCCTTGACCGTCTCGTGGATGGCGAGCACGCGCTTCATGAGAGAGGTCGCGTCCCGCACCAGCGAGTCGCCGTCGATGCCGATCGAGGCGTCGGCGCGGAGCGGCTTGACGAACAGCGGCATCCGGAGCTGGCCGAAGGTCTCCAGGTCGGAGTCCTGGCTGAACACCGCGTAGTGGGGATAGGGGATGTTGTCGAAGGCCAGGGCCTTCTTGGCCAGCCCCTTGTCCTGGCGCAGGTAGAGCTCGCCCGGCCCGCCGCCGGTGAAGCGGAGGCCCAGCAGCGTGAGCAGGCCGGCCACGGACACGTCGGCGCTGGTGTCGTCGCCGAAGGTCTCCAGCAGATTGAAGACCAGGTCGGGCTTGCGCGACTGCAGCCCCTCCACGAGCGCGGCCACGTCGTTGTGGACCGCGAAGATCGAGACCTGGTGCCCGTTCTCGCGCAGAGCCGCGGCGACCTGGTCGACGACCGGATCGTAGGAGCTGGCGTCGTCGTTCTCGAGTCCTGCCAGGACGGTGATGTTCATTCCGGTCATCGAGGGTCCTCCCGACCGGTGCCATATGCAAGGGCCAGGCCGCACCCGGCACTGCTCTTGCAGTTTGCTCCGGTGTCGCCAAGCCTTCGCGGGCGGCGTATCGATCAAGGAGGTACCGCCATGAACTGGCTTCCAGCGAGAAGAAACACCACAGTCGCCGCGCTGCTGGTCCTCGCCCTGTCCGCGTCGGGCTGCTCGACGAATCCGGCGACCGGCAAGCGGCAGATCGCCATGGTCAGCGAGGAGCAGGAGATCGCCATGGGCCGCGAGGCCGACCAGCAGGTCGTGCAGCAGCTCGGCCTCTACCAGGACCAGGACGTCCAGGCCTACGTCAGCCGGCTCGGCAAGCAGCTCGCCGCCCACTCCGAGCGCCCCAACCTGCCCTGGACCTTCCGGGTCGTCGACGACCCGGTGGTGAACGCGTTCGCCCTGCCCGGCGGGTTCATCTACGTGACCCGCGGGCTCATGACCCACCTGACGTCCGAGGCCGAGCTGGTCTCCGTCCTCGGCCATGAGATCGGCCACGTCACCGGCCGCCACAGCGTCGAGCAGATGAGCAAGGCTCAGCTCGCCCAGATCGGCCTGATCGCCGGCATGGTCCTGAAGCCCGAGCTGGCGCAGCAGTTCGGCAACCTGGCGCAGACCGGCCTCGGGCTGCTGTTCCTCAAGTACGGCCGCGACGACGAGACCGAGGCGGACTCGCTCGGCCTGCGCTACCTGGTGCGCGAGAACTACAACCCGAACGAGATGCCGCAGGTGTTCGACACCCTGCGCCGCGTGAGCCAGGCCGAGTCGCAGGGCAAGGCCGGCAGGGTGCCGAACTGGCTCTCGACCCACCCGAGCGAGGAGAACCGCATCAAGGCGATCTCCGGCCAGATCGCCCAGCTCAACCAGGACTTCTCGAACGCCAAGGTCGGCCGCGAGCCCTATCTGCGGCAGCTCGACGACATGACCTTCGGGCAGAACCCCCGCGAGGGCTACTTCGTGGGCAACCGCTTCATCCAGCCGGACCTCGGGTTCGAGATCCGCTTCCCCGAGGGCTGGCGGACCAGCAACCAGAAGGAAGCGGTCGGCGCCATGAGCCCGAACCAGGACGCAGTGGTGGTCGTGACGCTCGCGCAGCAGCAGTCCCCGCAGGCGGCGGCGCAGGCGTTCTTCAACCAGCAGGGCGTGGTGGCCGGCCAGGCGCTGCAGCAGGGCGGCGGTTCCGGGGCTGTCTCGCGCGTGTTCGGCGTGCAGCGCGGCCAGTCCGGCGACCTGCAGGGGTTGGCCACCTTCGTGGAGGACCGGGGAGGCCGGGTCTACCAGATCCTCGGATACACCCTGGCGGACCGCTGGCGCAACTACTCCAACACCCTCGCCGGATCGGCCGGCACGTTCTCGCGGGTGACGGACCGGCGGCTGCTCGACGTCCAGCCGAAGAAGGTGGAGGTGGTGAGCCTCCCCAGCGCCATGACGCTGGAGGAGTTCGCCCGCCGCTACCCCTCGACGGTGGACGTGCGGACGCTCGCCATCATCAACCAGGCGGACGAAAACACCCGCTTCCCGTCCGGAACCGTGCTCAAGCGGATCGTCGGCGGGGAGCTCCCCTCCTGAGCGGATGAGTGGGGCAGCCGCCGACCCAGGGGGCTGCCCTTTTCGATTCCTCGAAAAACCGGTTTCGGATCAAAATCTGACCCTGGTCCCGTCTCTGACCCGGAGACGGGTCCAGGGTGGGTTCTGTTTTGACCCCACCTTCTTCCGGCCGGCCGCTGGAAAAATCGACAAACCACGGAAAACAAAGATCTTGAAGCAGTGATAGAAGGTCTTGCATACCCTG
>DATANP010000215.1:0-7188 GCA_036266195.1 Thermoanaerobaculia bacterium
CGACTCCATAATCTTCCACAGGTCCCTGTCTGGCCATCGGGAATCTCCGGGCGCGATTTATGACACGGATCCAAGACGGATGCAAGAGGTTGCCGAGCTACGGCCCGGGGCCGGTTTCGAGAACGCGCAGGGCAGCCGCGAGCCGGCCGCGCACGCCCTGCCGGTCCCTGGGGTCGAGACGCAGCATCTCCTGGAAGTGGGCGACGGCCTCCTCGCACCGGCCCGCCTCCCAGAGCGCCTCCGCCAGGCCGAGCCGGGTGGATAGATACGGCTGAGATTCGTGTCCGGACCAGAACGGGCAGCCGGGCTTCTCGAAGAGGACTGGATCGATGGAGCGCCCGGTCTCCTCCACGGCCCGCGCATACAGGGAGACCGCCCGGTGCGGGTCGCGCTCGTGCTCGGCGAGCAGCGTCCAGGCGTCGGCGCAGCCGGGCCAGAGGGCCAGAGCCTGCCGGGCGAGGGCCACGCGGCGCCGGCCCAGGGCCTCCCAGGCCTGATAGACCCGCTTCTGGGCCTCCATCTCGGGGCTCCGCGACGGATCGGTCTTCTCCATCTCCTCGGCCCTGGTTTTTGTGAGGCCCGGGATAGGAACCGGCTCCTGCTCGTCCTCCTCGGGGTCCTCCTCCGGGAGCAGGTCGTCGAGCCACTCCTCGCCGGCAAGATCCTCGAAATCGTCGAGCTCGTCGTCCCAGTCCACCTCCGGGGGGTGGAGCAGGTCGGGCAGGCTGAGGACCAGCCGCACAGGGCCGAGCCCGGTCTCCACGGTCTTCTCCCAGAGGCCGGAGTCCATCTCGTCCTCCGTGGTGACCGCCAGCGCCCTCAGGACGCCTTCGAAAATATCGAGAAGACGGGAGTCGGGCCGCCGGCCGTCGCCCGCCGGGGTGGAGACCCGGGGATGATCCTCCTCTCCTGCCACCGCGAGCCCGTGCCGTTCCCAGAGATAGAGGTCATGAGCCGCGATCATCCAGGGAGCCGTGAAATGGATCAGCCACGGCTCCTGGCCCAGCTCGGGGCTGAACAGGAGGCCGCGCTCCGGCCCGGTCCAGCCCAGGACGCACGCCAGGCGCGCCAGCCCCCGCTCCGGAGCCTCGATCTGGAGCCTGTCGATCTCCGCCAGGTGCCGCCACGGCTGGGCCCGGGCCAGGGACGCCGCCGCCTCGGCGAAGGATGCGACCTGCTCCAGGGTCACTCCCTCGCCAGCCAGGAGACCCGGCTCCTCTTCGAAAAGCTCGCGGATCAGGGCGTCGGTCGCCTCGTCCAGCTCCGGCAGGCTCTCGACCTGTTCGACGTCGAGACCGTACGGGGCCAGAGCCTGCCGGAGATCGCCGGCGAACCCGGCATCGGCCACCTGCAGCCGGCCTGGAAGGGCTCCCACCTCGCCGGCGGCTTCGACGAGCCTCTCGCCGACCCGGCCCGCGGAAGGCTCCGTCTCCTCGGGAGTCAGATTCTCGAGCAGGGCCCCGACGGGCAGCCGAAGAGCCAGCACGCACCAGGGCCGGAACGGAGAATGGTCCTCCGGCTCCATCCAGAGCGGCAGGCGCAGCAGGGCGACCTGCCAGGTCTCTTCGCTCCGGGGGAGCTGCGAAGGCTCCGGGTTTGCCAGGGACATGCTCTTTTCCTCCCGTCGAGTACGACGCCGGAGGCAAGCATAACCTGGGTCCGGAACTTTTCAAGGGGTCGGCACGCTCTTCCGTACCGGAGTCAGCGAAGAAGGCAACATGCCAGCGTGAGGAGCGATTCGCCAGCGCCCTGCCTGCGAGCCTCACCGATCCATGGTGTCTTTCTGCTTCTTCTTCGACCGCACCCGCCTGCGCCTGGATTCGACCGCCGGAACGTCGGCCGCCGCCCTGAGGAGGAAATCACGCATGGACGTCCTGGGATCGGCCGCCCGGTACATCCTCTTGGCGACCGACTCCATGGCGGAAAACATGCGGTCGAGGTCCGCCTGATACTCCGGATCCTCGTCCGGCACCGGCGGCTCGGGAACGCCCAGCTCGGCCCGGAGCCGGATATCGAGAGGCTCGAGCTGCCTGTACAAAGCTCCCAGGACCCCCGACATGGTCCAGAACAGGTTCCTGTCGGTGCGGATGAGGATGAGGACGAGCTGCTCGTTCTTGAGGATGAGGCGCTTCTGCTCGAGACGCTGCACCGTTCCACCCGGAAATTTGCAGGCCTCGTCGAGCTCCGCCTGGGTCAGATTGGCAGCTTTGCGCCAATAGGCGATCATGCCTCGAAAATCGATCATGGAATCGCATGGTATTTATCGAACAACGAAGAGGTCAATGACGACTCGACAGCACCGCTGATCTATTTAAAGTGACGACTTCGCCGCATAACTCAACCTCCGGTGCTGGAAATCACCCACCGCGTAGCTGTAACTCGGTGAAAGATGGCTTTGAGCCGCCGGATTCGAGGAGTTTCGGCTGCACGCCACCCAGGTTTCTTGAAGGTGGTCAGGGATCACATCAGAGGAGCATGACCGATCCGCCGTGGGGTGTCGCAGGGTCCGGTGAGTCGCGTTGAGCCACGATCCCGCCGTCCGACCCTCAGCGGCGGCCTTTCTTCTTCTTCCTGGGCTTGTTCTTCCTGCGTCCTGCCTTGCGGCGCTCGGACACCCTTGCGCGCAGCCAGTCGAGAGCACCAGGCGTGTGATCCCAGACCTCGCTGGAGGACAAACCGTACAGAAACGCCTCGGAACGGTCTCCGGGCCGGAAGAGCGGCATGGCCGGGATCGTCGGCATCTCATCGGTCAGAAGATATTCCGGAACGAACCGGTTGCGGGCCAGGGCGAGAGCCAGGCAGTTCCGCGCGCCGGGAGAGTCTCCTTCGCGCCGGAAGGCCAGCAGCGTCCGCGAATAAAGGGAGTGGGCCAGGATCTCGTCGGGACACGCGTCGAGAAGCCGCGCCGCCTCCCGGTCGCGGTCGAGAAGGAGCAGCTTGTCCACGAGCCGGCTGCGCGTACCCAGGTGATCCAGATCGTCGAGGCGCAGCAGTTCCTCGAAGTGAACGACCGCCTCTTCGCGCCGGCCCGCGTCCCAGAGCGCCTCCGCCAGGCCGGACCGGGCCCGCATGTACGGACGGGCCTCGCGGATATCCCAAAGATCTCCAGCCGGCTCGTCGACGAGGAACGAGTCGAACGCACCCTTGGCCACCTCCATCGCCCGCGCGTACTTCGTGACTGACGTTTCCGGATCGAGCTCGCGTTCGGCGAGGAGGATCATGGCGTCGACGCAGTCCGGCCAGATCGCCAGAGCCTGCCGGGCGAGGGCCAGGCGGCGCCGTCCCACGGATTCAAAGGCCTGACCGACCAGATCCCGGGCTTTCGCCTCCGGCCCGGATGCCTCCGGGCCCGCCATGAACAGGTCGGCGGTTTCGTCGAGAGGGTCTTCGAAAGCAAGCTCATCCTCCTCCAGGAGATCCTCGAGGCCTTCATCCAAGGTTCCGGGATGGAGCACACCGGGCAGGCTGAGGATCATCCGCACGGGCCCGCGCCCGGTCTCGACGGTCTTGTCCCAGCGGCCGGAGTCCATCTCGTCCTCCGTGGTGACCGCAATCGCCCTCAGAAACGCTTCGAACCGAGCGAGAAGACCTGGTCCGGGCCGCACGGACCCGCCGGGATTGGAGACCCGGGGATACCTGTTCTCGCCGGCCAGGGCGAGCCCGTGGCGCTCCCAGGTGTAGAGATCCTGGACCGGGATTTCCCACGGAGGCATGTAGACCATCAGCCAGGGCTCCTCGCTCCCGGCTTCCTCCGTTTCGGGCAGGAACACGACGCCGTGCTCCATGCCCGCCGAGCCCAGGACGAGCGCGGAGGGCATCGGGCCCACATCCGGAGATTCGATCTCGATCCTGTCCATCTCGCCCAGATGCCGCCATGGCTCGGCCCGGGCGAAGGAAGCGGCCGCCTCCGCAAAGGACGCGACCTGCTCCAGCGTCACCCCCTCGCCGGCCAGGAAGCCCGGATCGTCCTTGAAGAATGGCTGGACTCGCGTGTCCAGCACCTCGCCCAACTGCGGGAGCCTTCCGACCTGCTCGACCTCGATCCGGAGCCCGGCCAGGTGTTGCCGGAGATCCTCGGCAAGCCCGTCCTCGGCCACCAGGAGCCGGCGCGGCAGATGCCCCGCCTGCGTGGAGGCCTCCACGAGCGCCTCCGCCACCCGTTCCGCGGGAGGCGGCTCGTCGACCTTGTCGTCCGCATTCTCGACGAAGAGCTCGTCCTGCGGCCGAAGGCCGACCACGCACCAGGGCCGGAACGGGGGCCCCTCGTCGTCCGGCTCGACCCAGATCGGCAGGGGAAACCGTGCAACCTGCCAGGTCTCATCGCTCATGGGAAGCTGCAACGCCAGATGTGCCACGGACATGCCTTTCCTCCTGCCGAAGACGGCTGGAGACGACAGCATATCCGGCGCGCGGAACCTTGGGAAGAGGAAAGCCCCGCCGTCCGTGCCCGCGGGTATTCATCGAGAGTATGTTCGTCCTCTCCTCGAAAGCGTTCGGGTTCAGGATGAAGCCGTTCGTGGCCGCAAGCTTTCGTGCCCGTGGTATTCTTTCTGCCTGCCAATACTCCCTCTCGCCTTCCTCTAGATCTTCTTTCCGTCCCTTGATGACATTGGCGGAGCTTTTTACGTCTCTTATAGAGCATGGGGCGGTGTATTCGCTTCGTGCCGGAGGGTGGGGCTACCGTGGAGGTGACCGTGAGGACGACTCAGTCCCGGCTCCTCCTGCGGCCGAGCCCTGCCTTGAACGAGCGGGTGATCGGGGTCCTGGGACGTGCCCAGCGAATCTATGGGGTCCGCTGTTCCTGCGTGGCCTTCGCCTCGAATCACTGGCATGGCCTCCTCGAAGTGGACGACGCGGAGCAGCTCACGCGTTTCATGCAGTACGTAGACAGCAACGTGGCCCGCGAGGTTGGGAAGCTGATCGGCTGGTCGGGACCGTTCTGGGCCAGGCGCTACTCGGCCATCGTGGTCAGCGACGAGGAGGCGGCCCAGGTGAGCCGGATGCGGTACATCCTGGCCCATGGCGTCAAGGAGAACCTGGTGGAACGCGTCCTGGACTGGCCGGGAGTCCACGCGGCGCGGGCGATCCTGGAGGGCAAGCCGCTCACCGGCTACTGGTTCGATCGCACCCAGGAGTACGCGGCCAGGAACCGAGGCGAGGAGTTTGGCCGGCTGACCTACGCCACGGAAGAGACCTTCTTCCTGTCGCGCCTGCCCTGCTGGGAGCACCTGTCGCAGGAGGAGTACCGCCAGCGGGTGGCGGAGCTCGTGGAAGAGATCGAGCTTGACGCGAGGATGGCTCGCCTGGAGCGAGGGCTTCCGGTCCTGGGCGTCCGAGCGGTGCTCCAGCAGCATCCTCATACCCAGCCCAACAAGACCAAGAAGTCGCCGGCGCCGCGATTCCATGCGGCGGCCAAGGCGATTCGGGATGGACTCCGGGAAGCCTACGGTCTCTTCCTGGCCGCGTTCCGCGACGCGGCCGAGTTGCTCAAGGCGGGAGACCGGCTGGCGAGGTTCCCGATCGGTTCGTTCCCACCCGGCCTGCCGTTCGTGAGAGCCCTGCCGCCATGAGCGGCGAGCGCTGAACCCGACCCTCAGATCGACCCCCGAACGACGTCCTCCGGTGGAGGAGTCAGGAGAGGTCTGCTCGTATGAGCCGATCGAGGCTCTCAGAGGGGAGTTTTGGACTGCCGTCGGCCTCGGAGAGGCTGATTTTCTCCTGAAATTTGCTTAACTACAGGCGTAGGCAGGCTGGAGAACCGGGGCGCGACTTCCAACAGGCTGGGGTCACGCCCTCCTCGCATCCTCGTTCTTCTTGAATCCTCTGACACCTTTCCCCGGCCACGTAGGTGGAGTGAAGAAAGGGGAGAACGACCGTGGAGAGAGCAACCGATCAGCGGCGCGTCTTTGTGACCGGTGGAACCGGGTATCTGGGAGTCCCCCTGATCGAGGCCCTTCTCGAGCGTGGCCACGAGGTCCGCGCGCTGGCCCGGCGAGGCTCGGAGGGGCGTCTCCCGACCGGCTGCGACGTGGTGCCGGGAAACGCTCTGGACGGCGCCACCTTCGCGGATCAAGTGGCGCTGGCGGACACGCTCGTGCACCTGGTGGGCGTCTCCCATTCGGCGCCTTGGAAGGAGCGCCAGTTCCGGGAGGTGGACTTGGCCTCGGTCCGTGCTTCGGTGCAGGCAGCCAGGACCGCGGGAGTCCGGCACATGGTCTACCTGAGCGTGGCCCAGCCCGCGCCGCTGATGAAAACCTACGTGGCCGTGCGAGCCGAGTGCGAGCGTCAGATCTCGGAGGCCGGTCTTTCCGCCACCTGCGTCCGTCCCTGGTACGTGCTCGGGCCCGGCCACGTCTGGCCCTATGCGCTCATCCCTGTCTATGCCCTCTTCGAGCGGCTCCCCGGAACGAGCGAGACCGCCCGCCGACTGGGCCTTGTCCGCCGGGCCGAGATGATCGACGCACTGGCCTGGGCCGTGGAGAACCCGGCCGAGGGTATCCGGGTGATGGACGTGGAGCGGATCCGGTCGTTCCGGGCCACGTGAAGCGCGCTCGGGCTCACCAACCTTTAAATGCCTGCGTCGGGACTTGATGGGATGGGAGACCGTTTGCCTTGGCGCTGAAGTACCGGGCTTGATGCCTTCGTCCCTTCGAGACTGAGTGGCCGTGCGGTGATTCCGCCTTGCGCCCCGAAGGGGCATCGGCATCAAGCCAGGGGTTTTCAACCCCTGGAACCTGGGTCAACCCCAACCCCAAGTCCCGGAGGGACGCAGGCACTCTTGCGGTAGCCCTTGATATACTGAATGAGCCGTCGGGAAGTTGGCGCGAGGCGCCGGAAGCTCAAGCGTTCTGCAGCAACTTCTTGCGCTCGGCCAGCGCCCCGTGTAGTCTGGCAAGACGGTAAGCCGGAAGGATGCAGGGTTGCCCCTGATCTGGTCGAGGCTCGATCCCGATCCCGCCGCCGGGATGAAAGGGCGCAGGCGTTGCTGCGAAGTCGGCGGTTGAGCTAGCATCGAGCCAGCAATTCAGCGAGGACGGCTAGGGTCATGAAAGCTACAGACTTGTCGGATTTGCTGGGGCACGACATTCTCAACGGCATGTTTACTCCCTTTTTGGGTGCCGGTGCCTCAAGCCTATGGTCAGGCAAGAAAGACCTTGGGACATATCCCTGGAAGGAAGTCGCCCTGAC
>DATANP010000216.1:0-15181 GCA_036266195.1 Thermoanaerobaculia bacterium
GCCCCCTCGGGCCTGGGCAGCCGCGTCTGGATCCACGGCACGCCGGTCCTGGTGGAGGAGACGCCGCAGCAGGTGCTCCAGAAGCTCAAGGCGCCGAAGCCGTTGATGCCAAAGACCTAAAGGACTGCAAGGGCATCAAGGACCAAAGACTGCAGTCCCTGAGGTCCCTGCAGTCCTTTGGGTCCTTTGAACCCAACCCCTGGTTACTACGTAAAAACAGCGAGGAGCCACCTACTTCTCCTCGAAGGGAGACTCACCAAATGGCCTCCAGCCTGGAGCTGAGAGACGTCCGCAAGAGCTACGGAAAATTCGTGGCGGTGGACGGCGTCTCGTTCGCGGCGCCGGAACAGGGGAGCATCTTCGGCCTCCTGGGTCCGAACGGCGCCGGCAAGACGACCTCCATCCGCATGATCATGGACATCATCGCGCCCGACGCGGGCGAGATCCTCCTCTTCGGCCGGCCCCGCGGACCCGCGGAGCTGCGCCGGGTGGGATTCCTGCCCGAAGAGCGCGGCCTCTACCGCAAGATGACCGTCCTCGACCAGCTCCTCTTCCTGGGCGAGATCCACGGCCGCAAGCGCCGCGAGCTGCTGCCGGCCATCGACCGCTGGCTGGAGAGGGTCGACCTGGCGCAATGGAAGAAGGCCAAGGTCGAGGAGCTGTCCAAGGGCATGCAGCAGAAGGTGCAGCTCATCGGCACCCTGCTGCACGAGCCCGACCTGCTCATCCTCGACGAGCCGTTCTCCGGCCTCGACCCGATCAACCAGGAGCTGTTCCGCGACCTGTTCGCCGAGCACCGGCGCCAGGGCAAGACCGTCATCTTCTCCACCCACGGCATGGAGCTGGCGGAGCGCATGTGCGACCACATCTGCCTGATCTCCCACGGCAAGGTCGTCCTCACCGGCGGCCTCAAGGAGATCAAGCGCCAGGTGGCGGGCAACGCCTACCGCCTGGTGGCCGAGGGGGACCTGGAGAAGGTGCGCGACCTGCCCGAGGTCGAGCACGCGGTGATCCAGGACGGCGTCGCCAAGCTGCTCCTCCGGCCCGACGCGGAGGGCCCCGACGCCCTCCGCCGCATGGTGGAGTTCCTGCGGGTCCACGAGTTCCGCTCCGAAGAGCCGGAGCTGGAACAGATCTTCCTCAAGGCGGTGCGCGATGCGGCTTGACAACATCCAGATCGTCGCCCGGCGGGAGTACCTCCAGCGCGTCCGGAGCAAGGGCTTCTGGATCGGTACGGTCCTGTTCCCCCTGTTCGCCGTGGCCATGACCGTGCTCCCCTCGATCTTCCTCGCCCGCGCGAAGACGAGCCAGCAGATCGTGGTCGTGGACGAGACCGCCCGCGTCGCTCCCGAGCTGCTCAAGGAACGGCCGCAGCCGAAATCGAACAACCCGCTGCGGAAGAACAACGACGAGATGGAGCAGCAGATCTCCCGCGTCCAGTTCGTCGTCGAGCCCGCGGCGGCCAACCACAAAGCCCAGGACGAGTCGCTGGCGAAGCGCGTCCTGGACAAGAGCGTCGACGCCTGGATCCGGATCACTCCCGGGGTGCTCACCGGCGATCCGGTCGAGTACCACGGCCGGAGCGTCTCGAACTTCATGACCCAGGGCACGCTGGAGCGCCGGCTTTCCGACGCCGTTCGGCGGGTGCGGCTGGCCGACGCGGGGCTCGACCCGGACAAGGTCGGCGCCCTCTCGGCGAATGTGAACCTGAAGACGATCCGGGTCTCCAAGGAAGGCAGCCGCGCGGAAGGCGGGGCGGGCGGCTTCTTCGCCGCCTACATCCTCTTCTTCATGCTCTTCCTGGCCATCCTAATCTGGGGGCAACAGGTGATGAACGGCGTGCTGGAGGAGAAGGGGACGAGGGTGGTCGAGGTGCTCGTCTCCGCGGTCAAGCCGTTCGAGCTGATGATGGGCAAGCTCTCGGGGATCTGCCTGGTGGGCCTGACCCAGTTCGCCCTCTGGCTCCTCACCCTGGTCGTGCTGTCCGCGCCCGGCGTGGTGGGCGCCCTGGGCAGCCTGCCGGACGAATTCAAGCTCCCGTCGCTCGCGCCCAGCTCGGCGCTCCACTTCCTGTTCTTCTTCGTGATGGGGTTCATGGTCTACGCCAGCTTCTACGCGGCGCTCGGCGCGGCCTTCAACAACCTCCAGGAGGCCCAGCAGGTGGCGGGCACCCTGAGCATCCTCTTCGCCATCCCGGCGATCGTGATGCCGATGGTGATCAACTCCCCGTCGTCCTCGACCTCGACCGTGATGTCCCTGATCCCACTCTTTACGCCGATCCTGATGCCGCTCCGGATCTTCGTCGAGACACCGCCGGTCTGGCAGATCGCGCTCGGCTACGTCCTGACGATCGGCTTCCTTCTCCTGATGGTCTGGTTCAGCAGCCGGATCTATAGGGTGGGCATCCTGATGTACGGCAAGAAACCGACGATCCCGGAGCTCCTGCGTTGGGTGAGATACTCTTGAGCCTGTGAACGTAAGACCCGGACGCACCATCCTCGGAGGCGGGGGAGGAGGCCTGAGCGGCCCGATCCCCCGGGATCTCCTCTTCATCGCGGCCTCGCTCCTGGTGACCGTGACGCTCGTCTCCTTCGAGAGCACCCGGTTCATCCCCAGGCTCCTCACCATCACCCCGGACGTCTGGCAGCGAGGCTTTCTCTGGCAGCTCGCCACCTATCCCTTCGTCGAGGCCCAGGGGCCCAGCATCGGCTTCGTGATCAACCTGGTCCTGCTGTTCCTCTGGGGGCGGGACGTCTATTGGGGGCTCGGACGGCGCCACTTCTGGCGGCTGCTGCTGTTCGCGAGCATCGGCGCCGGAATCCTCGCGGAGCTGGTGCACGCGGCCGGCTCCCTGACGGGCTGGCAAGCGCCGTATCCGTTCTACCTGATGCAGAGCTGGACGCTCCTGTCCATCCTGCTCGCCGCCTGGGCACGGGCCCACCGCGGCGCGACGATCCTGTTCATGTTCATCCTGCCGATCGAGGCCGGCTGGCTGATCGCGCTGGAGATCCTGCTGGCGTTCATCGGCTTCCTGCTCACCAAGGATCTGCCCGGATTCGTGGGGATCTGCTCGGCGATCGGCATCTCCTGGTACTACATCGCCCGCTCGGGGAAGATCGGTCTCGGCAAGCGCGATCTGCGGGAGATGCGGCTGCGCATGGAGCGCTGGTGGATCCAGCAAAAGCTCAAGCGGGCCAAGAAGAAGCGGGGTTTCCGCGTGGTCCCTGGCGATCGGAGCGATCGAGGCGACGTGCGCAAGGGCCCGTGGGTGCATTAGAGAGACGTCCCCGCTGTTTCCTGAAGGCTCAGGGATCACGCGGACCCGGTCAGGAGTCGCTGGGATTCCTTCAGGATCTCCGCCTGTCCGCTCAGGAATCGCACCGGCCCGTTCAGGAAGCTTCCGGTGCGGTTCAGGAAGCTCGCCGCTCGGATCAGGAGCCTCGGGGATCCAGGCAGGAGGCGTAAAGACCCGTTCAGGAGCCTCACGGACCGGGTCAGGAGGTCCGGGGAACGCTTCAGGAAGACCGCCTGCTCCGACAGGAAGCGTATCGATCCGTTCAGGAGCTTCGGCAACACCTTCAGGAAGGGCGGGGAATCCTTCAGGAAAGGTCGAGCGAGCCCGCACCCATCCGTTCCAGCCTCTTTCTCATCCTCTCCACATGGGTGCCGGGCCAGTAAATCCTCCCGCAGGACGGGCAGACCCGGTATTGATCCTGGGTGCGGGCGATCCAGGGCGGCACCCGGTTGCGGGCCTCCTCGGCGGGGATCGGTTCGGTTGGCAGGTTGCAGCGCAGGCAGCGGCCGAGCAGGCGGCCGGGATCGGGCCGGATGCCCAGTTCCTCCAGGACCTGCCGCACCTGCTCGTCCACCACCTCGGAGCGGATCAGGAGGTGGTTGCGCGCCAGCCGGCGTTCGACCAGCTTGCGGTCGCGCGTGAGGATCACCCGGTCCTCGGCCACGGCCCGCTCGACGATCTCGGGGTCGTCGAGCGCGGCGTCATAGATGACGTCGATGTCGAGGATGCGCAGCCATCGGGCGAGCGCGCCCAGCATGGCGTCGGCGATGAGCCTGGGATGGGATTCAGAAGGGATGTCGATCACGGGGCGGCGCCGCTGGCGCCTCTCCTTTTCGGTTCCCATTTCTCCAGGAACGCCAGGATCAGGTCCGGGACGTACTTGTTGTCCTTCATGAAATCGTTCGGAGTCTGCGAGAGCAACAGCGCGCCGTCCGATTCGAGGAGGAAGAGATGCGGGTAGGACGGGATCTGCGGGTAGCGGGAAAGGAAGGCCTCGTTCTTCACCCCGTCGCTGAAGTTGACCTTGACGACCACGAACCCGTCGCGCAGGCGTTGCGTCAGGCGCTCATCATCGTGGATGACCTTGTTGAGAATGCGGCAGTAGATGCACCACTCGCCGCCAACCTCGAGAAGGATGCGTTTGTTCTCCCGCTGCGCCTGGGCGACCGCGGCCTTCAGGTCGGCGGCGGGGTCACGGGACTCGTCGTATCCGGCCGGGGGGAGCTTCGATGAGCCTCCCACTGCCCACGTTGTCGCCGCCAGGGTCAAGAGCATGGCCGAGAGCACCCGGAGAATCCTCGTCCGTTTCATCGCAATTCTCCTTGAGAGATGGCTTGTCGCTCAGCAAGTATCTCTCAGAGCGGGAGGTTTCCGAGCGCTGGACGGCAAGGCCCATCTGAAGGCCCTCCTGAAAGCGCTGGCGCCGTGCTCACACCGCCGAACGGGCGGCACCGAGTCGGACTTCGCGGCTCGCCTAGACTAGCGCAAAGCCCATCAGGGCGAGCAAGCCCGCGGCGGCAGCGGCGACGGAGCTTTTCGTCACCTATAGGATGTAGCTCCAGTTCGCGAAGACGAGCGCGGCGCCCACGGCCACGAGCCCCAGCCCCATCGCGAAAAGCGCGGGGCTTTACGCTGTCCGGAGGCCCTTGTCGAGGTTGATCTGCGCGATGTTCTTTCCCAACAGCGAGCGAATCGCGATCCAGGCGAGAGGCAACGCCGCCATTGCGCCGGAGGGAGACGCGGTCGACGTAGTTCCGCCCCGCACAGAGCTGGGAGCCCCAGCAGCGCGAGGAGAGCACAGCACAGTTCCCCGCCCGGCGGGCCAGCCGCATCGACCCGACGACCCTGAGATTGTGAGCTTCCCGAGAAAAATTCAAGTGTGTCCGTCCTCTTCTTAGGCCCCCATCAAAGGGTGGATTCTCTGTCCATGAGGAGGAATGAGCCATGGCGGGTAGACCGAGGATATGTGAGGCTGAGGAGAGGCTGAGTGATGGGATACTGAAGAGAGCAGCCTGCGCCCTCCTCCTAGCGATCTTGCCAGGTGCCGGCCTCCATGCCCAGGTCGCCCCCTGCCAGGGCGTGGAGAACGACACGCGCATCGCGCTCGACAACGCCGGCATCGCCAACTGGAACTTCCAGAATCCACGCCGGCCGTATCCCATCGTACACAAGAGGGCCGGAGTCGGGCTCGTCCAGGCAGCCGATGAAACCTGCTTCGCGCAAGGACTGCTCGGCGCCAACGTCGTGTTCGTGAACGACACGCCGGACCGCCTCTTCGAGGTCCGGGTGCCCTACACCTTGCCGGCCACGAGGGTGAGCGACATCGTGAACAACTGCGCCCTCCCTGCGCCGCAAAAAATGGCCGAGACGCTTTCTCTGCAAGGCCAGACGACGACCTTCGACGCGGCCTGCGAAGAGGTCGCGAGAACCTTCAATACGGGGAGCAACGCTGAAATCGGCTTGCCTCTTCTGGAAATCTGCGCCGCTCATTGGCTCGGAAACCCACCACTCTCCCCGGAGCAAGCCAACGCCAAGACTAAGCTCGTTGCGCCCGGGGCCGTCGGCCAGACTCCTGAGTACTGTGCGCTGATCACCTCCCTCTTCGGCGACCTGTCCAATGCTCCCGCCTTCGAGAAAGCTTTTTCAAACGCCTGTTCGAAGAGCCCGCGAGGTGGGTATGATTGCACCTACTCTCTGCAGGTCGGCCTGGGAACGACCACGCCACTGGACAAAGCTCTCCTCCAATATCTCGCAAATACCGCGAGCTCTTTCCCTGGGCTCCTCACGTTTCAGGTTTTTTTCGTCGGAGAATCCGAGCTGCCCTCGCACAACCTCGGCTACCTTCAGGTGAAGCCGAAATTCGATGAGCCCCAGAGCTCGACGGTCTGGCAGCTCAGCGGATCGGTGGGAGCAACGACGGACGCCGACTTCAACCAGCCCGAACCGCTCGCCTTCAATGCGGCCTCGGGGGCCAAGGAAGACGCCGTCAACCCGTTCGTCTCTCCGAAGATGCCCTACCGGGGCGCGCGGGAGGACGACTTCAACGGCAGCGCCAGTTTCAAGCTGATCCAGAAGCTGGGCAACCGGGCCGAGGGGTCGGCCACCTTGAGCTTCAAGAGCGGAAACCTGGGCGAGGCAGATCAGGAGCGCAAGGCGGTCGTCTCCGACTACTCCCTACGGCTCTTCGGAGACAACGGCACGCAGCTCCGGTTCGGGAAATACGAGTTGGCCACAGGCCGGGAATCGATCGCACTGCTTGAGAAGGGGGAGACCGCCGAGCTCCTGTGGCGCTTCGCCTCTCTCGGGGCGGTATTCAAGCGAGAGAATGTCGACGGCCCACCGGCCAAGAAAACGGAAGGATCCCGCTCCCTCGTGCTGCAGCTCAAGGACCTTTCGCTTGCCCGCTTGCGAAGCTTCAACCTGCTGGGCGTCTACGGACGCAACGATGGTCAGCCGACCTTCGACAATCTGTTTCCCTCGCCCGACCCGGAGCATGTGCCAGAGGCGATCACCGACAACGAACGCTTTGTGGTTGCCTACAACTACAAGACCGTGGGCGGGGATGCGTCGTTCGCCTTGCCCGCTACCCCAACGACTGTCATTTCCGGAAACTTCGCAGGCTATTACAGCAAGCGGGACATCTCGGAAGTCACCACCAAGGCGGGCGAAAAAATAGCGGACCGCGTCGACCCGACGGGCAAGATCAAAGACGGCGACGGCAAGGTCGCCCTGCTGTCGGTCGTCGTAGCCAGGACCGGCGTCACGGGCAAACCCTCTCCGTCGTCTTTCCGCCTCCAAGTCGGCTGGGGATCCGGTGACAAGGCCGGCACACCCGAAAACGAGGGATACCTCGGCGAGACCACAGGCTTCGTCCCGGACAAAATCTTCATCGCCCGGCTGGCTCCCGTCATTCGTGGTGGCCTGGTCTCTGCCGGCCAGGGGTTGGCGAACAAAACCTATACTGGGTTTACCTATACCAATACTCGCTGCTACCCCGCGCTCCCCCTGGTCGTCCTGGCGCGCATGATCGGGATCCAGGAAGGAGTGTCTGACTGCAACTCGCGGGCTCGCCTCCATCACTATTCCCTAAACGAGGAGGTCTTCGAAAGTCGCGGAAGGACAGCCGGGGACGAGATCGATGTGGAATTCTCGATCACCGTCCCCAAGGGAGTGACGACCAGCCTCGGCTTCGGCCGCTTCCGCCCAGGGAATGCGCTTCAGGATGTCGTCAAGGGGCAGCCCTGGGTGCTCACGGCGGGGGTCAGCGTCACGATGTGACGTGCGGCAGCCGACGAGAGGAGATCGAATGACCGACCCGAAGCAGCGCAAGGCCGCCCTCCTTGCCTCGGCGATGATGCTCCTCATTGCCGTTCCGGCCACGATCACGCTATGGCAGGTGAAGGTGGCGGGAACGCTGAAGATCCCGAGCTCCAACCCCACACCATTCGGGTACACCTGGAGCCTCCTTCTGTTCGTAGTGCCAGGGGCCGTGCTCGGCCTCTGGCTCGTTCGTCGCCGGGACCTCGTGGACCAGCGTCGAGCCGCTCTTTGGGCCGCGCCCTTTCTCATCGCACAAGGCTTTGCTCTCGACCTCTTCTTCGGGGCGCGGTTCTTCATTTTCCCGAATCGCGGCGCGACTCTGGGCTGGGACGTTCCGGTCGTCGGCGGTCACGTGCCGGTCGAGGAGTTCGTCTTCTATGCGGGTGGATTCCTGGTTGTCCTGCTGTTTTACCTCTGGAACGACGAGCTCTGGTGCTCCCGGTATAACGATCAGAACTATTCCGTAGGGCTCCAGAGGAGCAGACGCCTCCTGCGTTTCCACAAGGAGTCCTTTGCGGTAGCGATCGTGATGATTGCCGCTGCCTGGCTATACAAGAATACCGCTGGAGAGCCAGGCTGGCCCGCGTATTTTATCTTCCTGGTGCTCGTTGCTCTGGTGCCCTCGATCGGTTTCTTTGCGGCGGTACGCCCCTACGTCAACTGGCGTGCTGTGAGCGTCACCTTCTTTGCCCTCCTCTTAGTGAGCCTCCTATGGGAGGCGACCCTCGCTGTTCCTTATGGATGGTGGGGCTATAGGATGGATGCCATGGCCGGGCTCACAGTTGATGCATGGGCTCATCTTCCGGTCGAAGCAGTGTTGGTCTGGTTCGCAGTAACCTACTCCACTGTCATTTGGTACGAGGTATTCAAGATCTGGCAGGCCTCAAAACAGCCTGCGAAAGTCGCCTTCTTGAATCGCGGCGGCCGTGCAACGCGGGTGGGTTCGCCGCTGGTGGATTGAGCAGAGCCAAACAGACCTCAGGCATCGGCCAGCGCGAGGCCGCTTTGCAGGCTCTCCAGCAAGCGGTCGAGGGCCGGTCTCTGGAGGAGGGTGTGGTGATCGGCGTCGGGGATGAGGTGGGCGTCCGTCGTGGCCAAGCGCCCCCAGCCGGCGGTGAGGCCGGCCTCTCCGGGTGGCTGAGAGGCGGCGGCGCGGAAGAGGGTCACCCGGCCGCCGTAGGGGCGCGGCCGGTAGCCGTGCAGGGCGGTGAGGGTGTGGCGGAAGAGGTCGAAGCGCTCGCGCACCAAGTCCTTCCCCATCTCCGGCGGCAGCACACCTCGGTCCCGTTCAGGAAATTGGCACCGAAGAGCGCGGAGGATTCGGCCGTTGAAATTCTCGTCGGCCAGCAAGCGCAGCACGGCTATCGTCCGAGCCGAGCGAGAAGACGATCCCGTAAGCCGGTCTGCGGGGAGTGAATCTCGATCTGGCGACGCATCGCGTCCGCCCGGGCTCGCCGCTCGCGGAGGTAGGCGTCTACCTCCTCCCGGCGGCGCAGATAGTAGGTGATGACAGCGTAGATGTCGTCGAGTCGGAGCACCGGGAAGTCCTGCGCGATCTCCTCAGGGGACGCCCCGGTCATAAACGTGTCGATCACTGTGGTCAAAGTGATCCTGGTTCCTGCGATCCGGATCGCCCCGTCCGCATCGGTCGAGAGAGGAATTGGCTCCACGGCCGTAGCGCTCAACATGGGAACAGGATACCAGAGCTTGGTGCCGATCCGGGAGCCAGATTCCGCAGAGCCGAGTCGCGAGGAAGATACAGGAGACTTTGGATGAGGGAAAAAGTTGGCTGGTAGACCAACTGCGTGGGAATTGGAACTCCGTCCTCGCGTGGCTGCGGGAGGTCGTCGCCTGGGGCTCGCTGGCTCATCAGCGCCCGTGACGGGCGAGGAGCTCCCGGACGGCCGGCACCAACTCGGTGGGAATCTCCATGACCGTCTGGGTCCGGTCTTCGAAGGCCGCTTCATCCTCCGCTACCGCCTCGGCCTCGGTCTGCTCCTCGTAATGAGCCAGGACCCGGCGGACCCGGTCCTCGTCCCAGCCTGGGGGAAATTTGTTCTGCTTCACTTTCGTCTCCTCCGGCGGCGGTAAGCCGCCAGCGGCCTGCCTACCAGATCATACGCCGTTATGACGAACACGCTCCCGGGAATCGGGTCGGGAACATAGACGACCTTCAAGTGCCGCCCGGCCTCGGTCTGTCCTACTGCGATCCGAGCCCCGTCGTCTCCGGGGCGGTCCTCCCCCGGCCGACGAAGCACATCCTCCACCTCGTCCTCGCTCACATTGTGACGATAGATGTGAGGCTCCCGGGTTTCCGGGTCCACGTAAAAGCGGATCTCCACCTCACGATTCTACTGCACCGGAGGAGGATACGGATAGTTTGGAGAGAGGGAAGAAAAGAAGGTGGTAGCCCCAACCGGGGCGAGTTCGAACATCGGCACACACTCAGACCTATCTACCTTTGCGCGCCTGGAGAAATTCCTGCGGCGTCTGGACTCCTTCAGGCAATCTGAACTCGCTGCGTGAGATTCCGACATGGGTTGCGGTCACAACCGGGGTAGCCGATTCGGAACAGGCATAACGGTACGATCGACCGACGGAGTCTTGTCGAAGGTCGTCGAGGATGGCCAGCACGAAGTGCGAGTAGGCGGAGGTGTCGAGAGCCAAGCGGACAGCCGTCTCAACGCCAGAGGGGGTCATCGAGGATCCGCTGAGTTGCGAGAGCTTCGTTGAATTCCTCCAGGTCCTCCGCGGTCCAAGTCGCGTAGTGAGCCAGTATTTGCCGCCGCTCGGCCACCCCTACGGCAGACTCGAGCTTCACCTCTCCGGTGGGCTTGCCTGGACCGCCCGGACACGCATCAAGCCTCCGTCTCGTCCGGCTTCTCCGCATCACTCTCGCCTCTTGTACCCCTGATCCGCCGCTCGCTGCGCATTCTCGATCAGCTTCTTCGCCCGGGCCTTGGAGACCTGGAGGAGTTCCGCGAGACGGTCCTGCTCCATCTCGGCTACCTCGGCCGGCTCGTTGACGCCAGCCTTTTCGAGCCGGGAGCGTAAGACCGTGCCGATTCCCATAACGCCCTGCAGACCGGGTTTCGCCGTGGGCTCCGCTCGCTCGGCGGAAGCAAGGGTCGGCCCTGTCCAGATCCAGTCTCCATGACCCAAGTCCTTCTCCAGCAGGACTCCGCGCTCGTCCTGAATGCGGAGCCTGAGAGGCCGGGCAGGGATGTTGAAAAACGCATACTCCCCGGGATTAATCCTCTGGGCGCGCAGCACCTGCCGGCCGTCCTGATCGATGAGCTCCATTGCAAGGCCGTCGTGCGGCCGTCCGTCGGCGCGACGGGCGACGACCACGACCTGCCGGCCTCCTCCACTCGGAGTTTCGACCCTCCGCACAAGGATCGTGATCGGCTCGGGTTCGGGCGGGAACCGGATTTCGAAATTGTGAATCGTATCCGGCGCCGGCTGGATCTCTCCCGTGGTCTGCGAGAGCTTGCCGTCTCTGGAGGTAACGACGACCCGGGCTTTCGGGCCGCGTTGGAAGATGTCCTCGAAATCCTTTGCAGAATGGCGGGCTTCGAACCTTCCCTCGGCGTTGGTAGTGGCCTCTCCGAAACGCTTCACGAGGTCCTGATCGGCGCTGGACAGGGTCACCCTGGCGCCGGCGACCGGATTCCCCTTGGCGTCAAACACGCGCCCCGACACGACCCAGTCGCCTTTCGTGCCGGTGTCGGTGAGGATGGTCTCGATGAAGTCCGCCATCCGATCGCCGCCGAGAGACCGCCGGTCGAGGGCCCTGACGCGGGGATCGTCCGGCTCCAGAGTTTCGAGCAGCTTCTCGCGCGCCAGACGGAACGCCGCCGCCTCCCGTTTCTCTCGATTCGCGGTCTCTTGCAGGACATTCCGGCGGGTGGTCTCGGCGGCAGCGAGCGCCCGGCGAAGTTTCTCCTGGATCTCGTCGGGAGTCGGCTTGGTTTCAGGCATGGAGAAAGGCTCCTTACCACACCGCCAGGTTATGGCGGTCACAGGATAGGGTCAGATTGGGTTCGGGCACGAGCCGGGCCGGAGACGCGCATTTCACAATGATGCAGTGCGTCGCTTCATTGTGGACGCCGATGCACATCAAGAGACCGTACGCGAGAAGAGAAAGGGCGGTGAAGTAGAGGCTCTCGGTGAAGCTGTTGCCGGTGGCTCGAACCGTGAGGCCGAAGAGGAGCGTATCGACCATCAGAAAGTCTATGAAAAGGGTGCACTCGATCTGGTTGTCGTGGAACCCCAGATCGTCGCCCGTCGCGATGAGCACAGCCGCCAAGGCGACCTCGATCTCCCCTCGGACAAGGTCCAGCACGACCTGGTTGTTCGAGAACTCCACCTGGCCGCCGACGATCCAACGGTCGATCTGCTCGTCTTCTCCCGGCAGAGCGGGCGCCGTGCTGGCGAGAAAGCCTGCGGCCAACACCTGCCGGGCCAGGTATGCCAGGAACCCGGTGTTCACGATCATCACGGCTCCGAAGTAGGCGAACGGGGGCTTCTTGCCCTCGGTATTGCCCAGTACGTCTCTCGCGGTCAGGCGGTTGCCGGTCACCTGCATGGGGCCCATCCCGGAGAGGAAGAGGGCGGGCCCGCGCGGAGCCACCACCAGGTTGCCCTGGATCGCTGCGGCGGGCCAGCCGTCCGGCTGGATGGGCGCTCCGAGGTTCACGTCTACCGATTCGACGACAACCGAGAGCTCCTCCGCCAGGATGCCTCCCTGGAGGCCGTCAATCCTGCGGCCGTCTGGAGCCGGACCGTTGCCGGTCACCACGTTGTCGCGGACGATCAGACCCTTGCAGTCCCGGATGTAGATCCCGGCGACGGGAACCGAGACGGCGGAGGCCAGAGCGGACCCATTGGCCTCGATCCGATTGTCGGAGATCTGGACGTGGGCGAGACGGGTGAGCACGATCCCGCCCTGAGGGAAACCGCCCTCGCGCATCGCGGCCTGCTCTCCCACGCAGCCGGTGATCGTATTGCGCTCGATCCGCAACCCGTCGGCGCGCCCGGGGGAGGGAAGGGCGCGTGGCTCATTGCCATTCCGGGTCGGGACGGACTCATCCGTCCAGAGCACTACGTGCGCAAGGAAGACGTCATCTTCCTCTTCTGCGGTGGCCGCGCTCTTGATGCTCGCGATGCCGGAGCCCTGCAGGCCGTGGATCTCGTTTCCGGCGATGAGGATGTCCTGGTGCAGCGCACTGCGCAGCGCAATGCCATGGCTCAGGCCCGGCCCGAGATCGTTCCCGAGGATCCGGGCTCCCGACGTTCCGCTCTCGAGGACGATGAGGCCCGACTCCGTGCCGGTCCCTTCGAGGCCGCCGGAGGAGTGCCTCATCCGGTTGCCGACAATCTGAAGCCCATGGGACACCATGCCGGACGCCTTGGAGAGGACTGCCGGCGCGCCGGCCGTTTCGATCTCGTTGTCTTCGAGGCGGGCGCCCCAACCGGAGCAGCGGATGGCGGGAGCGGAGGCGGTCTGTGCGGTCAGAAAGAGCGTCTCGAGGGCGATGTGGCTCCCGCGGAGGTCGAAGCTCGAGACCGGATCCGGCGGTCCGATCAGGGGAGCCATCCGGCCACAGCCGCGGATCGTGATCCGGTCCCTCTCGATGATGACGGTGCGCTCCAACTGGTGCGTTCCAGGCAGCAGGCAGATCACCGCCGGGACCCAGGTGCCTCCCTGGTTCCACTTGCTCTTCGAGAGCGCCTCGACCGCCTGCAGCAGGCTGTCGAAGTTCCCATGGCTCTGCTTGCCGTCCCCGACTTCGACCGTGCAACAACAGCAGCCCCCACTGAGCTCGGTCAGAGGCGGGAACTCGTTGTCGCACTGGGCGATTGAAGCGTTGATCTCACCGCCTGTACCCTTTGTCCAGGTCACCAGTGCCAGGCAACAGTAAGCGCGCTCGATGCCGCGCGCCTGCTGTGGCGTATGGCTCAGGGTTGCCGGCTCTATGTCGCGGGTGACCGTCCGGGCCGACCATATCCAGTAGTCGAGGTCGTGGAAGAAAACTTTGCTGGGGTCCGTGCCAGCCGGCTCCATCGAACCGGTGAATCGCACGCTCAAGCCGCTCCCTGCGTCGAGCGGAAGCTGGTTGCCGAGCGTGATGGTCCGCAGCGGACCCGACCAGCGGCGCAGGAACGGCGCCCGCGGCACCACCACGGGTCCGCTCAATTGAATGCGCCATTTGCCGTCGGGGAGCGCGACCGGATCGGCGACCACCTGGACCAGAGAATTGCGGAACATGCCCAGCTCGGTCTCTTCGCCGCACATCTCCACCCAATCACCCTGCTTGAGCTGAACGGTCTGGTCATTGCCAATCGATAGGAGCGTGATGTTGGAGTTGGCCGCGATTGCAGTCAGCGCGGTCGCGTCCACGCGCACCATGAAAGCCCCGTTCTCGGTCGACCATTTGAAGGTGGCCGTGCCCGGGGCTCCCGGATCGTGGATCTGTACGCGGTAGGTGCGGTTCTCGGCGCCGCCGTAGCCGCCGGTCTGGGGCCCTTCGCAGGGGCTGGCCACTGGCGGCGTGGGCAGAACGTCGACCCGCAGGGTGCCCGTAGTAGCCTTGGGCCGGGCGGTGGCGAGCGCCTTGCACGCTTCCTCGCAGGTGGTGACGTTAGGGTCGGTGATCGTAAGGTATTTGACTTGCGCCACCGTCTGCAGTCGCGTACAGGTATCAGGTCCGCCGAGGGCGCGCTCGCGAAACAGATCGCCGACCTCGGGCCGTGCATTCCAATCCGGATTGTTCGAGGTGTCGGCCAGGGTCTGAGCGCGCTCGGCTTCATCGTTCAGCGCGGTCAGGTGGCGCTGCCAGACCTCGGCGTAGAAGAGATCGCGCCGGGTGGTCGCGAGCGTGGTGAAATCGAGCCCCGGCCACGGCGCGGCCCCGAACAGTTGCGGCGTCCATTTGTTCCGGTCAGGAATGGGCCAGTCGAATTGCTTGAGGAATCCGGTCTCAGCCTCGAGCTCGGCAAGCATCCCGTCGACGTAGAGGCGGCCCGGTGAAAGTTTGACTTGCGGGTTCAGACCCGGCGGCGGTGTCACGCTGATGCCGAATCCGGCGGCATACTTCGGTCGCCCGCACGAGCCGATCACGTCTTTGGTTTCAGTTGCCAGGCGGTGCAGAGTAACTTCCACCCATTCGTTCCAATCGGAGTCCATCCCGACACGGCCTTGCTGCTGCAGAATAGCGCTGGTGTGCTTCCGCGGGTCGAAGGTCAGCCGACTGAATTCTCCGTGCATGGAACACTCTCCTCAGGTCGCGAACACGAACACCGGGACCAGTCCGGCCGGAAGGTAATCCGTCAATCTGAGACGCAGATGAGAAAGCCTGCGCGGCCCTCCGAGCGAATTCCAAACGCCCATTTCACCGCCGTCTTCGCTGCCGGCCGCGATCGCCGGAGGACAGTTGAGGGCCAGTTGCGCGTAGGCCGGGTGACCGAACAGCGTGGACGTGAACACCGGTTGCGGTGCCGCGGGCGCGCATTGAAACCGGCGAGGCACCTGCGAGCCCGGCGCGAAATAACTGAATCGGACGC
>DATANP010000217.1:0-21737 GCA_036266195.1 Thermoanaerobaculia bacterium
AAGGCGCTTTCCGGTGTTCGCCGGGAGTGTCCCGGGCAATTCCGGGAGCCTCCCCGGCCAGCCCGGGAGGCTCCCCGCCGTGGCCGGAAGGGTTCCCGGCGCAGCCGGGAAGGTCCCCGGTGCGGCCGGAAGGGTCCCCAGCGCAGCCGGGAAGGTCCCCGGCGCGACCGGAAGGGTCACCGGCGCGGCCGGAAGGGTCACCGCAATGGCCGGGAGGGTCCCGGGAGCTTCGGGAACCCTGCTCAGCGGCCCGAATTCTTCGGCTTCGTCGGGATCATCGGCCGGGGCGCGTTCCTGCCTCCGCCCTCGGTGAAATAGACGGTCAGCACGGCCCGGCGCTCGCGGTCCCCCCGGTTCTCGAAGGCCGTGGCCACGGTGGTCGTGCCGGCCCCGTCCCTCCTGAGCACCGGGTCCAGGGGCCAGCGGCCTCCGGCCGGACAGTCCTTGCCGGCGAGGCAGTCCGACGCCTGGCCGCCGGACTCGACCTCATAGCGGTAGCCCACGAACCGGGCGTTCTTCGGCAGGTCGATCTTCACCAGATGACAGCCGTCGCCCATCGCAGAGGTGTCGAGCCGGGTCAGGCTGTCGCGCAGACCGTCGCCACAGCCGGCGGCCGACGGGGCGGCCACGATCTCCATGGACAGCGAGGACTCGCCCGGGCGGCACTCCACGCAGGTGCGGTCCTGGAACGAGCGCTTGAGCACCGGGGCGCCCGGGCTCGGCGGGCTCGGAGCGGGCGCCGCGGCAGGCGGAGGCGGTACCGGCTGCGCGGGGCGCTCCACGGGCGGCGCCTGGACCGGCGGCGTGACGGGCGCCGCGGGAGGCTGGGATGGCAGGCTCGGCTGCGAACGGTCCGGAGGCGCAACCGGTTGAGCCGGAGCCGGACGCTCGGGCTGGGGCCTCGGCGTGATCTCGGAGGGACGCCGGATCGGCTCGGCCTGGGAGATCGGGACGGACTGCGGCGGCGGAGTCTGTTCCGCCACCTGCGGCGGCGGCGCGGCGCCACCCTTGGCGCGGGCCAGCTTGACCTCCATCATGGAGACGGCGCCCGGCACGTTGTGCTGGACCGCGTCGATGACCTCCGGTTTGCCGTCGCGGCGCACCAGGACCTCGGCGCGGTAGGTCATGGCGCCTTCGCGGCTCACCTCGACCCGCCAGCGACCCTCGGCCAGCGAGCCGACCACGGCGCGTCCGCGGCTGTCGAGCTTGACCGGGACCGGGCCGGCGGGCGGCTCCATGTCCAGGAACTCGAGCCGCACCTCGCCCCCGGCGGCCGGTTTTCCCTTGTCCTCGGCCCGGACCTCGATCGCCGCCGGACCGCGCCAGAGCTGCGCCTGCGCCGCCGAGGCCAGCGCCAGGAGCAGGAGAACGAGCACCACAGCCCTTCCCTTCGAAGCACCCATCGAACCCGTCCTTTCCACGGGCCCTCCGGCCCGCGGCACCCATTCTAGGACCGATTCGCCTCCATGGCTCGGCGGAACGCAAGCGGAATGCGCCTTGACGACTGAGCGTTGGACCCATAGGATGAGCAACTTGGACAAACCGACCCACCATCCAATGACAAATCTGACCATCCGCAACATCCCGCCCGACGTCCTCACCGCCATCGAAGAAGAGAAGAACCGCTCCGGAAGCTCCATGAATCGGACGCTGGTCGAGCTGCTGCGCCGCGGCCTCGGCATGCCCGAACCGAAACCGGTGGCCCCGGCGCCTCCACCGCCGCCACCCGCTCCCAAGCCGGTGCCTGTCGCTCCGGTGGCGGCCAAGCCTCCGGCGCCTGTCGCGGCCAAGCCGGCTCCGGCGCCAGCTCCTCCGCCGCCTCCGCCTCCTGCTCCGGCCCCGGCCGTCCGTGCGAAGAGGCGCTCCGACGACGAGCTTTCGAAGGAGGCTCTCATCCCGGTGGCGATCCCGCAGCACCCGGTGCGGACCATCGACAAGCCGTTCAAGTCGCTCGGCCTGAGCGAGCCCATCCTGCGGGTGGTGAAGCGGCTCGGGTTCGAGCACCCGACGCCGATCCAGGCCGACGTGATCCCCGTGGCCCTGACCGGCCGCGACCTGATCGGCCTCGCCGAGACCGGCTCGGGCAAGACCGCGGCCTTCTGCCTGCCGCTCGCCGAGCGGCTCACCCACGGCGAAGGGGTGCGTGGTCTGATCATCTCGCCCACCCGCGAGATCGCGCTCCAGACCGAGGCGTTCCTCAACCTCTTCGGCCAGGACCATCAGCTCGACACAGTCTGCCTGATCGGCGGGGTCAAGATGGGCCCGCAGGTCCGCGGCCTCGGCCGCAGGCCGGACATCGTGGTCGCCACCCCGGGCCGGCTCCTCGATCACGTGGAGCGCGGCACGCTGCGGCTCGACCGCGTCTCGGAGCTGGTCATCGACGAGGCCGACCACATGCTCGACATGGGGTTCATGCCCCAGGTCCAGCGCATCCTCGACGAGCTCCCGGCGAAGCGGCACACGATGATGTTCTCGGCCACCATGCCGCCGCCCATCGAGCGGCTCGCCGAGCGCTTCCTCAAGGACCCGGTGCGGATCAACATCCTGCCCGAGGGCGGCGCGGCCGAGGGGATCGACCATCGCGTCTACCTGGTCGACGAGGACAGCAAGAAGGCCTGTCTTCTGGCGCTCCTTCGCCAGGAGCTGGGCAGCACGCTGGTGTTCATCCGCCGCAAGACGGACGCCGAGTGGCTCTGCCGCGTGCTGGAGAACGAAGGCCATCCGGTGGAGCGCATCCACTCGGATCTCTCGCAGGGGCAGAGGGTCGAGGCCCTGCGCGGCTTCCGCGAGGGCGAGCACCGCATCCTGGTGGCCACGGACATCGCGGCCCGCGGCATCGACATCCCGAAGATCGGCCACATCATCAACTTCGAGCTGCCCGACACGGTCGAGGACTACATCCACCGCGCCGGCCGCACCGCCCGCGGCACCGCCCAGGGCATCGTCTCCTCCATTGCCACGTGGCAGGACAAGCCCACGATCAAGGAGATCGAGGAGGTTCTCGGCGAGGAGATCCCCCGCTGCTCGGTGCCCGGCGTCGAGGCCTACGTGGAGATGAAGCCGCGCGTCTCCCTGGGCGGCCGGCGGCGGACGATGAAGGTCAAGAGGCGGTAAAAAGGCAGAAACCCGCCTCGCGACATGCTACACTGACTGCCGTGGAGCCGAGGCCAGGAACGATCCTGCGGACCATTCTCGCTGCGTCCGTCCTCCTTCTGTTGACCGGAGCCGTGCCGTCCGAGGACGAGGCCACTCTCCGAGCCGGGCAGGCGCTGGAGAAGGCCGGCCGGCTGGAGGACGCCGAGGCCGAGTACCGCAAGGCGCTGGAGAGCAAGGCTCCGGCGGTGCGGGCCGAGGCGCTCGCGTCTTATGACCGGATGGTCCAGGCCCGGGAGAAGAGTTGGTGGGAGGAGAGGGTCTCGGACCTAGCAGACCTGGTCGGGGATGCCCTGCCCTGGATCGCCACGCTCGCCGTCGCCTGCCTGCTCTATCCGGCCGTCCTGCTCGGGCGGCGGGTGGGATGGCTCGGGCGCGGGCGCCTGGAGGTCCGGGACTGGTCGACTACGAGCGACGCTTGGCCGAGCGAACACTTCCGGGAGATTGTTACCGCCATGATTCACCGCATGAGGCCTCGGCCGGGCTCGAGCTTCTTGTCGATTGAGTCGCCGAGCAGGCCTCCGATCCTGATCCGCGATCCAGGCGCTGGACCCGTGACCGAGATCATCCCGGAGAGCGCCGGCAAGTGGTTTGACTGGCTGGCCCGCCTCGTGCGCCGGCCCGAGTTCTCGGTCGGCGGCTCCCTGCAGGTCCTCGACAGTGTGAGCCATGTCATCGTCCATCTGGAGCGCTTCGGCAGGCCGGTCGAGGTGTGGGAGGATACCTGCCCCGAATCCGACTCCCGGGACAGGGTCAAGGATTTCGTTTACATGGCGCTGGTCGCCGTCAAGCAAGGAAGGGGGCGTCCCCATGCACGCTGAAACGATGAGCCGCGCGGCTTTCGAGTTGGTCTCCGAGGCCATTGGTGAGATCGATCTGTATCGGCAGTCACGTGACCGCAACCACCTGCTCGTGGCCCGGTCGAAGCTCGACGACGCTCTGCAGAAGGATCGGCGCTATGTGAATGCGGTCTTCTACTCCGGTGTGGTCAACGACCTGATCGGCCACATCAGCGATGCCATCCTCAGCTTCCGGGCCATCCTGGCCGAGGGCGTGGAAGGCGCACCGATCGTCCTGGAGCAGGTGCGGTACAACCTGGCGGTCTCTCTGTATCACCGCTACAGCCGCAAGTATCTGGAGGAGGCGGAGGTCGAATTCCTCGCAGTTCTGGAGACCACGGAGGACCCGCTTCTGCGCTGCCTGGCCCGTGCCGGCCTCGCCCAGACCTATGCTATGTGGGAGATCCCGCCCGACCCCGACGCACGCGATGCGCGCGAGGACCGGTTGCTGGAGGATCTGTTCCGAAAGTCGCGGGAGTTCTCTGATCTGACCCTCGCCCAGTTGGAGGACCTGGAGGAAATCCCCGAGGCGTTGCGGCGGCAGATCCGGGCAACGGCCTTCAATGCTCAAGGCATGGCCCTCATGTACTACACGGACTATCGAGGGGAGGATCGAAACGAACAGCTGCGCGAAGCGTTGACCCGGCTCCGCAAGGCCGATCAGCTGTTTCCACTGGATTGGGCGAATACCTGCGATCTGGGCTCTTGCCACATGCGCCTCGGCTACTGGGAGCACTCGGCTGCCGACTTTGAGGAATGCCGGAAACATCTCGGGCAGGTGGTCGAGGATCTTCGGCCGGAATACGGGTTCGCTCTCTATGAGATCGGCCGCTCCTATCGCATCCAGGGGCGCTTCCAGGAGGCGCTGGCCTATCTGGAGCGTGCCCGCGCCATCCCCAAGGCGGAGCGCGACGTCGGGGATACGCGCGTCAACCGGGAGATCCGGCTCGCGGAGAGCGCGAGCACGCTCTACCCCTGACGCCGTGTCCGCCGCGGCTTCCGGAAGACGAAGACCGGCTCGTACTTGAAGCTGCAGCCACCTGTGTACTTCCGGAGGTAGGGCTTGTTCCCGAGGCGCAGGCGGAGGGCCGTGACGAGCCGGAGGTGGGGCGCGGCCAGCCGCCGGACCTCCCGCGTCAGCTCGTAGCCGTGGACGTCCGCCACGTTGATCAGCAGATGGCCGCCCGGGCTCAACACCCGCGCGCTCTCCGCGATCACGGTGCCCAGGAAGCGCTCCACCCACTCCTCGTATCGTGGATGGCGCAGGTAGCTCTGGGTCGGCTCCACGGAGTAGCGCTCCGCGTCGAAGTACGGCGGGCTGGAGAAGACCAGGGGAAAGGACGCGTCGGCGAGGCCGGGCAACACATCCTCGGCGCAGCGCGGCACGATGTCGGCACGGGCCTGGACGTCGGCGAGCCGGCCCAGGGTCTCGATCATGGCCTGCAGCCCGCGGACCTGGTCGGCGCAGGGATCGACGCCGACGTAGGCCCGGCGCAGCGGAGCGCAGCCGAGGAGACGGCCGCCGTATCCGGCCGAGAAATCGAGCACCGGATCGCCATCCCCCGACCAGGTCTCGTACAGGGCCTTGGCCGCCGTGGGCCGGAAGTTCGACACCCGCGCCGTGTGGCTGAAGGTCGTCAGCATCCGCCGCAGGTTGCTCGCGTTGACCGAGAAGCGTCCCGGCCAGACCTCCAGGCAGCGGCGGAGGACGCGGCGCAGCACCTGGTCGTTCTCGAAACGCTCCAGAGGAGAGCGGGCACGGCGGACCGGCACGCCCCACATCTGCGGGTGGAAGCTGTTCGCTACCTCCAGGCCGGCCATGGACATCTGAATCTCCTCGCCCAGGAGGATGCGCTCCGGGGGCTTGCGCGCCACGTTTCGGTAGCCACGGACGATCTCCTCGTCGGTGAGCCGGTAGTGCGGGAAGCCTCGGCCGCGCCAGTAGAGGAAGCAGCGCTCCAGCACCTGCTCCCGCGTCTTGACGTCGAGCGGGGTCCAGGCCCGGCCGCGCAGGCCAAGGATGGCGCGCTCCAGCTCCAGGATCTCCTCGGCCGCAGGCGTCATGCCCCGATGTTCCAGAACAGGACCGGATCCGGCAGCTCCGGCAGGCGCTCCTCCAGGAGCCCCCAGGCCTTGAGGTCGTAGTGGGGATGGGTCGGAAACGGACACGGGATGTCCAGGGCCAGCGAGTACGGGACGGCCGCTGGAAGGATCTCCAGCTCGGCCGGCGGCGGTCCGGCATAGCGCCGCAGGCAGGCCTCGATTTTCGGCAGCGAGCGGCCGGAGGAGAGCGCCAGGATGCGCCGGGGCTGCGCGGGAAGACCGCGGAGAAGGCCGGCCAGTGTCACGCCCGAGCCGCAGCAGAGGACAAGCGTGCCGCCTTCGACCAGCTCCTGCGGCACGGTGGCGGCCTCCTCCTCCACCCCTTCGACCGCATCCAGGCACTCCAGGCCGAACGGGAGCATGACGCCGCCGCAGGCCGTCACGTGCTCGCGCGCCCGGGCGAACGAAACCGTGATCCGGCCGGCCGGAGCCGGGAACACCTCGGCTCCCAGGTCCGCGGCGCGGCGGACAGGCTCCGGCGTCTCCGATCCCTTCGCATGCGGGTAGGAGACGATGCAGCGCAGACCCTCCCACTCGTGGACGGCCGCGGCCACGCCCTCGCCGAGCCGGGAGATCCGGGTGTCCCAGGTCCCGACCAGCCGAAAGCCCTCGCCGTGCAGCCGGCGCAGCAGCCGGCGCAGCCCTCGAAGCTTGCCAAGCGGAGGCGCCGGCGGGATGCCGTAGAGGTCCTCCCGCTTCACGTGGACCCGCCGGCCGCGGACCTCGAAGCAGTCCACCGGCGTCCGTTCACGGAAGAGCGGCTGGATCAGCCCGCTCAGGACACCCCCTCCGACACCGGCAGGGTGATCACCACCTCCAGCCCGCGCTCGCTGCGGTTGCGGGCTGTGATGGTGCCGCCGTGCTCTTCCACGACCCGGCGGGCGATCGGCAGGCCCAGGCCGGTACCCGTATCGTGGGTTGAAAAGTAGGGGTCGAAGATCCGCGGCAGGTTCTCGGGCGGCCGAACCCCCGGACCTTCGTCCAACACGGCGATGCGGGCCTGGCCGTCCTGGCGCTCGACGCGCACGGTGACCCGGCCGCCTCCGGCGCTGGCGCGCAGGGCGTTCTCCATCAGGTTGCGCACGGCGCGGCCGAGGAGCTTGGCGTCGAAGCGGGCCGGGATGGGGCCGTCGGTCTCCAGCTCCACGCTGACGCCCTCGGGCGGAGCCGCCTGGTAGCCCTCGACCAGCTCCTCGATGGCCTGGGTGAGGTCGCCCGGCTTGGGCTCGATGCGCAGGATGGCGCTGTAGGTGGAGAACTCCGAGGCGATCGAGCGCAGCTCCTCCACCTGGGTGAGGATGTTGACCGTGCAGCGCTCGAACACCCGGTCGAGCTGATCGGGCGCGCTACGATAGACCTCCCGCAGGTGCTCGGTGGAGAGGCGGATCGGCGTGAGCGGGTTCTTGATCTCGTGCGCGATGATGCGCGCCATCTCCGCCCAGGCCAGGAGCCGCTGGCCGCGCAGGACCTCGGTCGCGTCCTCGACCACGAGGAGCGCCGAGGGCTCGCCCGCGCCCGGCACCGGCACCCAGACGAGCGACCACTCGCGCTCGGCGCCTCCGGACTCGGCGAGGCGGACCGTCTGGCGCGCCATCTCCCAGGGACGTTCCAGGGCCGAACGCAGGAACCCGGCCACGGGCGCCAGCCGCTCGTCGCCCTCGGCCACCTCGTCCAGCGCCTCCCCCACCGCGACGCCGAGCAGCTCGGCGGCCACCCGGTTGTGCATCAGCACCCGGCGCTCGCGGTCGAGCGAGACGACGCCGGAGGTGATGTTCTCGACCATGCGCTCGACCACCTGTTTCTCGCGCACGAGGCGCTCGCGGGCTTCGGCGATGCGCAGGGCCATGTCGTCCACCGCCTGGACCAGCGCGGCCAGCTCCAGCTCGGTCGGGGCGAGGTCGAGCGATGGCGCGCCCGCGGCGATGCGGCGGGTGCCTTCGATCAGCTCCATCAGCGGCCGGGTGAAGTTGCGGGCGAGGCGGGTGCCCACGGCCACCAGCAGCAGGAACAGGCCGACCGTCACCTGGAAGCCGTGGCGCCGCAGGTGCGCCAGCTCGCCCGCCGCTTCCTCCTGTTGCGCGAGGAGCGGCATGGAGAGGAACAGCCGCTCCTCGCCCATGGCCACGCCCGGCGGACGCAGGGGCGCGTAGATCTCCAGGTACGGCGTGTTGCCCACCCGGTTGGTGCGCGCCGAAAGGCCGTAGCCGAGCATGGCGAGCCGCGAGTAGATCTCGCCGGGGATGCGGTTCGGCAGCAGGCCGGCCGTGAACAGCTCGTGCTTGCTGGAGGCGTAGATGCTGCTCCCCCAATAGAGGTTCACCTCGTGGTGGACGATCTCGGAGAGGTCCGACAGCAGGCGGTCTCCCAGCGCCGTATCCACGCCGTACCCCGGTTCGAGCTGGAGCAGGCGCTCGCCCAGGACCTGCTGCGCCGAGGCCAGCGCGGCCTCGCCCGCGGCCCGCTGCTGCCGGCTCAGCCGCTCCTCCATGGAGCGCACGAGCACGGCGTTGAGGAGGAGCAGCGGCAGGAGCAGCAGGACGGTGTAGACGATGATCAGCCGCTTCGAGTACGAGCGCAGCGCCCGGCCGAGCAGCTCGCGGAACGAGGCCCGGGGCAGGGAGAGCAGCAGGACCGGGGGCGCGGCGAGCGTCAGAATGAGGAGGACGCCGAGCACCGAGTTGGCGGTCCGCTCCAGGGCGTCGAGCGGCGCCAGGATCGGCAGGTAGATGACCTCCCAGACGCCCAGCGTCATGTGGCTATAGGCGCGGGCCCGGCCCTCCGGGGTCTCCACGATGGCCGAGCCCCGGCCGGTGCTCGGGCGCAGCCGGTCGGACAGGCGCGGCGTCTCGTCCCAGGGCGAGAGCGAGGGGATGCCGCTCTCGGTGTAGAGCGCGTAGACCGCGGGGCTCAGCAGCTCCTGCACCGGGTCCGCCGCGGGTCCGCCCTTGAGCAGGCCGACCTCGGCCTCGCCGAGCCGGCGGCGGTCGCGCAGCTCGAAACCGGGCCGGGGCATGAGCCAGAACCGGGCCTTGCCCCACGGCCGGCCGGCGAGCTCGAGATCCGCCTCGCCGACGATCTGGCTCTCCTCCCAGAGCGGCAGACCGAGGCCGCGCCAGCGCTCCTGGCTGCGGTCCACCTCCCGGTCCTGGGTGAGCGGCATGCCGAAGGAGAAAGACGACGGCTCCCCTTCCAAGGGGACCACCACGAGCGCCGACAGCGAGTAGGGCCGGGCGAGGGGCGAGCTTCGCCACAGCGCATAGGCAAGGTCCTGGCGCTCCAGGCCGTCCGGCGCCCGCGGGACGAGCGCCGCCAGGTCGACCCGGGCGAAGTGGGACCGGATCTCGGCGCCCAGTGTCGCCATCTCCTCCTGGGTCGGCGGCGTGACCTTGTTGAGGAGCACGGTCTCCGACCAGCGCCGCAGGGCCAGGCGGTAGGCGGTCTCCCAGGCGCCGGCCGCGGCGAGCACGGCCATCAGCGCCACCGCGGCCACGGCGAGCCCCTCCTCCATCCGCCGCCGGTCGGCGTAGAGCGAGGCCGCCGCCGTGCCGGCCGCGATCAGGGGCAGGGCCACCAGCGGGATGTCGCAGAGCGAGGCCCCCAGCAGGAGCAGGACGGAGCCTGCCCAGGCCCATCGGTCCTTCGGAATCGATCCCTCCCGGTGCCGGCCCGCCAGGCAGATCAGGCCGAACGCCGCCGCGGCAAAAGCCAGACGGTAGCCGAACGCCTCGGCGCTCAGGAGCACGGCGGAGCCCAGGTCGATCGGCTCGCCCCTCCCCTGGAGCGCCCAGGCCGCTCCGAACAGCAGGAGCGCGGCCAGGGCTCCGCGGCCGACGATCCAGGCCGTCGTGCTCCGCCACCAGGAGGGCTCGCGATTCCAGGCGACCAGCCCGGCCAGGGCCATGGCGAGGCCGGCCATCGTCAACGCGATCACGGTCCAGGAGAAACCGGCCGCCATGCCGGCCGCGAAGAGCCCGGCGAAGACCTGGATGGCGAGCCGGACCCGGTCCTCGGTCCCCCGCAGACTCATCCCGGGGTTCCGCATGACCGCGAGCGCCAGCAGGGAGAACGCGAGCGCGCCCCAGACCACCCGGCGGGTCCAGGGGAACGGCTGTGCCACACGGCCGGCCTGGCGTTCGACCACCATGTACGGCGGCGACTTCGAGGGCACCACCTGCATGCCACGCAGCGCCTCCTGCGGGGTCTGGACGAGCGACCAGCGGAGTGCCCGCGGCAGGCCGGGGAACGGCAGGCGGTCGGCCGGGAAGCTGGCGCCGGCCACCACCCGCCACGGCCGCCGCGCCTCGCGGTCGGAAGGGAGAGGCTCGACGGCCAGGAACGTCACCGCCGTGAAGCTCGCCTTGAACGCCCGGCCGCTGCGCGGCACCTCCTCGGGCGCGGGCTCGTGCAGCAGCCCCTCCCCCGACCAGGCCGCGGGCGCGCCGTCGGGATCGAGCAGGAGCAGCGCGCGCCGGCCGCGGCCCCGGTCGGGCACCAGGTCGGAGAGGCGGCGGAAGGCGTTCAGGCGCTCGTCGGCGTCCGCCGGCGGACGGCCCAGGGCCTTGGCGGCGGCATCCGCCTCGGCCTGGAGCCCTTCCCAGACGGCGGCGTACTCCCCGGACGCGCCCCGCGCCCACTCGTCGGGCGGCGTGCTCGCCTCGCGCCGGCCGATCCACTCCAGGGACAGGGCGCCGAGCGCCACGGCCATGGTGAGGAGCGCCACGACCTTCTCGCGCCGCGGCGGCCGGGACGGCAACCAGATCAGGACCGGCCCGGCCAGGGCCACGACCGCCAGGGGCAGAGGGAGCAGGGGCGCCGCCAGCGAGACGGCCAGCAGCAGGAGCCGGAAGAGCAGCGCGCCCGGATCTCGTCGATTCGTCAAGGGACCATCGGCAGGTCGACGCCGTGCCGCCGCCCGAAATCGACGGCCTCGGGGTAGCCGGCGTCGGCGTGGCGCACGACGCCCATGCCCGGATCGCCGGTGAGCACCCGTTCCAGGCGTTCGGCCGCCGCGTCCGTGCCGTCCGCTACGATCACCATGCCGGCATGGAGCGAGTAGCCGATGCCCACGCCGCCGCCGTGGTGGACCGACACCCAGGTCGCGCCGTTCACCGCGTTGAGCATGGCGTTGAGGATCGGCCAGTCGGCGATCGCGTCGGAGCCGTCGCGCATCCCCTCGGTCTCGCGGTTGGGAGAGGCCACGGAGCCGCAGTCCAGATGGTCGCGGCCGATCACGATCGGCGCCTTGACCCGGCCCGAGGCCACGAGGTCGTTGAACACCTTGCCCGCCTTCGCGCGGTCGCCGTAGCCCAGCCAGCAGATGCGCGCTGGCAGGCCCTGGAACGCCACCCGCTCGCGCGCCAGGCGGATCCAGCGCTCCAGCGCCTTGTCCTGCGGGAAGGTCTCCAGGATGGCCTGGTCGGTGACCGCGAGGTCCTCGGGATCGCCCGACAGCACGGCCCAGCGGAACGGCCCCTTGCCCTCGCAGAACAGCGGGCGGATGAACAGCGGCACGAAGCCGCCGATGTCGAACGCCCGCTCCACCCCGGCCGCGAGCGCCTGGCCGCGCAGGTTGTTGCCGTAGTCGAACGTCACCGCCCCGCGCTCCTGGAGCGCCAGCATGGCGCGGATGTGGGCGGCCATCGAGGCCATCGAGCGGTCGATGTACGCCCTGGGGTCGTCCTTGCGCAGCTTCAGGGCCTCCTCATAGGAGATGCCGTGCGGCACGTAGCCTTGGAGCGCGTCGTGTGCCGACGTCTGGTCGGTGAGCGCGTCGGGCACGATCCCGGCGCGGACCAGGTGCTCCAGGAGGTCCACCGCGTTGCACTCGATCGCGATCGACACCGCCTCGCGCCGGTCGCGGGCCGCGAGCGCCCGTTCGATGCCCTCCGGGATGCTGTTCGCGACCGTATCCAGATACCGGGTCTGGAGCCGGCGCTCGATGCGGGTGCGGTCCACCTCGGCCACCAGGCAGACGCCCTCGTTCATGGTGACCGCGAGGGGCTGGGCCCCTCCCATCCCGCCAAGCCCGGCGGTGACCGTGAGCCGTCCCGCGAGCGAGCCGCCGAAGCGCTGGCGAGCGCACTCGGCCAGAGTCTCGTAGGTGCCCTGGAGGATGCCCTGGGTGCCGATGTAGATCCACGAGCCCGCGGTCATCTGGCCGTACATGGTGAGGCCGAGCCCTTCGAGGCGGCGGAACTCGTCCGCGGTCGCCCAGTGGGGGACCAGCATGGAGTTGGCGATCAGCACCCGCGGCGCGCCCGGGTGGGACTTGAAGACCGCCACCGGCTTGCCGGACTGGACGAGCAGGGTCTCGTCGTCGCCCAGACGCTTCAGGGTGGCGACGATGGCTTCGAAGCATTCCCAGTTGCGGGCCGCCTTGCCCGAGCCGCCATAGACGATCAGTTCCTCCGGCCGCTCGGCGACCTCGGGGTCGAGGTTGTTCAGGAGCATCCGCAGCGCGGCCTCCTGCTGCCACCCGCGGCAGGAGATTTCGGTCCCCCGCGGAGCGCGGACGGTGCGGGGGCCGGCAGAGGCGGTCTGGGAAGGCGGGTTCGCAATGGTCATGGGGGTATTCTAGCGCGGGAGCCTTACCCCCGGCCGCTCTGCTAAAGTTCCCCGCCATGAACCCCCGAGCCGCCCTGCTCCTGCTGGCTTTCGCGTTGCCGGCCCAGGCCGCAACCCTCGACCAGGAAATCGAAGCCTTCCTCCAGGTGCCGTCCGTGGTCGGCCGCGAGGAGCCCATGGCCGAGCTGGTCGCGAACCGGCTCGCCGGGCTGCCGGTCGAGCGCGACGCCCTGGGCAACGTCATCGCCACGGTCGGCTCCGGTTCGCCGCGGCGGCTCGTGGCCTGCCCGATGGGCGAGCCGGGGTATGTGGTCAGCCGCATCCTCGACAACGGCTATCTCCGGCTCGTGCCGTCCAGCGGCCTCTCTCCCGGCGGGCTCTGGGACCAGGCCCACCAGGGACAGACGGTGGTTATCGGCGGGAGCGGCGGGAGCGGCGGCAGCCGCGGCTGGGTGCCGGGCGCCGTCGTGCTGCCGTCCGTCCACCTGATGCAGGGGAGGTCCCGGCCGCCGGAGAAGCCCTTCGCCGTGGACGACGCCTGGGTGGACGTGGGCGCCGAGAGTGCCGCCGAGGTCCAGGCCCTGGGCATCCGTCTCCTCGACGCCGTGGCCCTGGTCCGGCGTCCCTCCCTCATGGCAGGCGGCCTGATCGCCGGCCCATCCTCGCGCTTCAAGGGCGCCTGCGCGGCCGTGGCCGAGACGGCCCGCCGGCTCCACGCCTCTCCGGGCAAGGGTACGACCGTCTTCGCCTGGACCACCCTCGATCTGCTCAACGGCAAGGGGCTCGAGCACCTGGCCCTGAAGAGGGGTCCGTTCGACGAGGTGCTCCTCGTGAGCCCCGGCTTCGGGTGGCGGATCGAGGGCGAAAACTTCCTTCCGGCCACCCTGCCCCGTCCCGGCTCGGGCCTGCTCGGCGCGGGCGATCTCCCGGCGGGCTTCCCCGCCCAGGCCGCAGACCACGTGGCGCTCACCAGCGATCCGAGCTACGCCCAGCCGCCCTGGAGCAAGGCACGGGTTGGCTATATCGGCCTCCCGGCGCTTTACCGGGACAGCCCGGTCGAGACCATCGCCCTGGCCGACGCCGGACGCCTCGCCGACGCCCTGGAGACGGCGCTCGCCGGCCGCAAGCCGACCGCAAGCCCGTCGCCCGCCCTCCCTCCTCCGCCCGCCATCGTCGAGACGACCGCGGGCCATGAGGCCGTGGCCGGCCTGCTCTCGACCCTGATCTCGCGCTACGGGGTGAGCGGCGCCGAGGGTCCGGTCCGGGAGGAGATCCTCCGCCAGCTCCCGTCCTGGGCCAAGCCGGAGGTGGACGCCTCGGGCAACATCGTGCTCACCATCGGCCAGGGGAAGGAGCATGTCCTCTTCGTGGCCCACATGGACGAGGTCGGCTTCCGGGTCAAGGAGATCCTGCCCGATGGCCGGCTGAGCCTGGAGACCCGCGGCGGCCTCCTCCCGACCGCCTGGGAGGCCCAGGCCGCGCTGGTTCATGGCGAGAAGGGTTCCGTGCCTGCCTTATTCGAGCCGCGCGAAGGGTGGATCGCCGCCGACAAATACGCGCCGGAAGGCCCCCTCACCGTCTTCCTCGGCGTCTCCTCCGCCAAGGAGGCCGAGGCTCTCGGCATCCGCGCCGGCAGCAGCACCGTGACCATGCCGAAGCGCATGTTCCGGATCGGTCCGCACCGGGTCCTCGCCCGCGGCTTCGACGACCGGAACGGCTGCACGGCCCTGATCCTCGCCCTGAGACAGATCGACCCGGCAAAGCTCAAGACAAAGGTCACCTTCTCCTGGGCGGTCCAGGAAGAGGTCGGCCTGGTGGGCTCCGCGGAGCTCGCCAGACGCTTTCCGGACGTCGATCGGGTCCACCCGGTGGACACCTTCGTCTCCTCCGACTCGCCGATCGAGACCGATAGATTAGGATGGGCGCCGCTCGGCAAGGGAGCCGTGCTGCGCGCCATGGACAACTCCGACCAGACGCCGCGGCCGCTCATCGACCGTTTCCTGGACCTGGGAGCGCGCAACAACATCCCGCTCCAGCTCGGCATGACCGGCGGCGCCTCGGACGGCCTCGCCTTCACCGCCAACGGGCCGGAGATGCTGCCGTTCTCCTGGCCCGGCCGCTACTCGCACTCCCCGATCGAGGTCGCCGACCTCCGGGACGTCGAGTCGCTCGTGCGGCTCATCCTGGCGGCGATCTCGGAGTAGACAATGGGAGCCCTGACCCAGCTCTACCGGCCGCCCCTGGCGCTGCTCACGGACCTGTACGAGCTGACCATGGCTTACGGCTACTGGCGGTCGGGCACCTACACCAAGGAGGCGGTCTTCACCCTCCACTTCCGCAACCCGCCGTTCGGCGGCGGCTTCACCGTGGCCTGCGGCCTCGCACCGGCCATCGAGCTGATCGAGCACTTCCAGTTCGACGACGAGGATCTCTCCTACATCGCGGGCCTCCAGGGCAACGACGGCAAGCCGCTGTTCGACGGCGAGTTCCTGGACCACCTGCGCGATCTCCATCTCGAATGCGACGTGGACGCCGTACCCGAGGGCACCGTGGTCTTCCCGCACGAGCCGCTCGTGCGCGTGAAAGGCCCGATTCTCCAGGCCCAGATCCTCGAGACCGCCCTCCTCAACATCATCAACTTCCAGACCCTGATCGCCACCAAGGCCGCCCGCGTCTGCCTGGCCGCCCAGGGCGACACCGTCCTGGAGTTCGGCCTGCGCCGCGCCCAGGGGATCGACGGCGGCCTCTCCGCCGCCCGTGCCTCCTACGTGGGCGGCTGCCACGGCACCTCGAACGTGCTGGCCGGCAAGCTCTACGGCATCCCGGTCGGCGGCACCCACGCGCACAGTTGGGTGCTCTCCTTCGGCACCGAGTTGGAATCGTTCGAGGTCTATGCCCGGGCGCTGCCCAACAACTGCGTGTTCCTGGTGGACACCTACAACACCCTCCAGGGGGTCCGGAACGCGGTCCAGGTCGGCCGCTGGCTGCGCGAGCAGGGGCGGGAGATGATCGGCGTCCGCCTCGACTCGGGCGACCTCGCCTACCTGAGCCGGGAGTCGCGGAAGATCCTCGACGAGGGCGGCTTTCCCGAGGCCAAGGTCTACGCCAGCAGCGAGCTCGACGAGCACCTGATCGAGAGCTTGAAGATCCAGGGCGCGGAGATCGACGTCTGGGGCGTGGGCACCAAGCTGGTCACCGCCGAGGACGACCCGGCGCTCGGCGGCGTCTACAAGCTCACTGCCGTCTGTGAGACCGAGGGCCAGTGGCACTACAAGGTCAAGCTCTCCGAGCAGGCGGTCAAGATCACCACCCCGGGCATCCAGCAGGTGCGGCGCTTCTCCTCGGGAAGCGAGTTCATCGCCGACATGATCTTCGACGAGGAGCTGGGCGCCCCGGCCGCGCCGATCCTGGTCGATCCGGCCGACCTCACCCGGCGCAAGGAGATCCCGGAGGGGACCGAATTCACCGATCTCCTCGTGCCCGTCTTCCGCCGCGGCCAGCGCGTCTACGACCCGCCGCCGCTCCGGGACGTGCGCAGGCGGACCGCCGAACAGCTCGCCGGCTTCCACGGCGGCATCAAGCGCTTCGCGAACCCGCACCGCTACCCGGTCGGCCTGGAGCGCGGGCTGTTCGACCTGAAGACCCACCTGATCCTCCAGGCGCGCGGCCTGGAGAAGCCGCACAGCCCTGAGCAAGGTGGATAATTGCATGAACCGGGAGTTGCCGATCCCATCCTTCTACGATTCGGCGCACGCGACCGATTGGTTCTACGCGCCGGACCAGCAGGCGCTCTTCGCGCAGGCCCAGGCCTGGCGGCGCGAGCACGGCATCCGGCCGGCCTCTGGAGACGGGCGGCGCGTCCATCTGCTGCTGATCGACGTCCAGAAGGACTTCTGCTTCCCCAGGGGGAGCCTCTACGTCGGCGGGCGGAGCGGCACCGGCGCCATGGACGATAGCGACCGCATCGCCCGGTTTCTGTATCGAAACCTCGAATCGATCACCGACGTCACCTGCACGCTCGACACCCACTTCCCGTTCCAGATCTTCTTCCCGGCCTTCTGGCTCGGAGAGGACGGCCAGGCGCCGGCCGCGCACCAGGAGATCACCACCGACATGATCCGCGCCGGCCGCGTGCGGCCGAACCCGGACATCGCGGACTGGCTCTGGAACGGCAATCTGGAGGCCCTGCGGATCCAGGCGGAGTTCTACTGCCAGGAGCTGGAGCGGGCCGGCAAGTACAAGCTCTACCTCTGGCCGCCCCACTGCCTGCTGGGCAGCGACGGCCATCCGCTCGTCGGGGTCGTCCACGAGGCGCGGCTGTTCCACGCCTGGTGCCGCGGCTCGCGCTCGTGGATCGAGAGCAAGGGAGGCAACCCGCTGACCGAGAACTACTCCATCCTCGCCCCCGAGGTCCTGCTGCGCTTCGACGGCTCCCGCCTCGCCGAGCGCAACGATCAGTTCATCGAGACCCTGCTCAATTCGGACGCCGTGATCATCGCCGGCCAAGCCGCGAGCCACTGTGTCAAAAGCTCGATCGACGACCTCCTGAACGAGATCGCCAACCGGGACGAGGAGCTGGCGCGCAAGGTCTACATCCTGGGCGACTGCATGTCGTCCGTGGCCGTGCCCGACCCGGCCCGGCCGGGCGAGTTCCTCTTCGACTTCACCCCCCAGGCCGAAGAGGCGCTGTCGCGCTGGGCCGGAGCGGGCATGGGCGTCGTCCGCTCGACCGATCCGATTTCAAGCTGGCTCAGGGTTTGATCCCGTTCCCCCCTCCCCGGCCCTCCCCCCGCGCGGCGGGGGGAGGGAGCTTCAGCCCTTCAGCCCGTACCGCTCCATCTTGATCGCCAGGCCGTTCCTGGACAGGCCGAGCATGCGCGCGGCCTGCGACTTGTTGCCGTGGGTCCGGCGCAGGGCCTCGCGGATCGCCGACTGCTCGCACGACCCGACCAGCCGCTCCAGGTCCAGGTCGGACGACGTGTCCACCCGGGCCGTCGAGATGCTCCCGCTCCGCACCCGGTCCGGCAGAAGATTTACGTCCACCGGCTTGCCCGTGGGGCTCAAATACACGAGCTGCCGGGCGATGTTCTCCAGCTCCGCCAGGTTGCCCGGGTAGTCGTAGTTGAGCAGCGCGGACATCGCCTTGACCGTGATGCCCTGCATGCGCTTGCCCGTCTCGTGGCAGAACCGGTTGATGTAGGACTGGATCAGCAGCGGCAGGTCCTCGCGGCGGTCGCGCAGCGGCGGAACCTCGATCGTGAACTGCGAGAGGCGGTAGGCCAGGTCGACCCGGAACAGGTCGCGCGCCGCAACCGCCTCCAGCGGCACCCGGCTGCCCGCCACCACCCGCACCTCGACCGGACGCGCGTCGTTGCTGCCCGACGGCTCCACCTCGCCCGTGCGCAGGAAGCGGACGAGACGCGCCTGCACCTCCATGGGAAGCTGCTCCACGTCGTCCAGGAAGATCGTGCCGCCGTGCGCCAGGAGCAGCTTGCCCTCGCGCCGCACCGGCCCGGTCTTGCCCGGCACCTCGGCGCCGAACAGGTCCGCCTCGATCTGCTGCGGCCGTGCCCCGCTGCACGACGCCATGATGAACGGCCCGTGCCGGCGAGGTCCGGACAGGTGGAGCGAGCGCGCGAGCAGCTCCTTGCCCACGCCCGGCTCACCCAGCAGCAGCACGTGGACCGCCGGGTCCACCGCCGCCCGCATCTGCTCCACCACCTGCTTCATGGCCTGCGACTCGCCCACCACGAGGCTCGGATCGAGTGTCAGATCCTGCTGGCCCGGCCGGCCCGGGAGGATCGGCTCGTACCAGCCCACGTGGTGCACCAGGCCGAGCACCAGCAGGTGGCCGAGCGTGCGGAACGAGGCCACCGGCGACCAGGTATCTGGCGTGAACGCAGGGAACGCCGCCATCAGCGAGTACGTGCGGTCCAGGGCCACGAACGAGTGATAGCAGACCCAGGCCGACAGCCCGGCCAGCTCGCCCTGGAACGCGCCGCCATGCTGAAGGCTGTTGCCGGCGCTGCGGTGCGCGAGAAGCTGATCCATGATCGCCTCGCCGCTCGCAAGCCAGCTCGGATCGCTGCTCACCACCAGCTTGAGGCCTGCCCTCTCCACCTCGCCCTGGAGGAGGAAGAGCACACCGCCGCCGAAATCGGCCAGCACCTCGCTCACCAGCGCCTCGGACGTGGTGCGGCTCTCCGCGTCGGCCAGCACCCATTCACTGATGCGGGCGAGATGGTCGATCATCCGCTCCGGCGTGATCCGCGGACCGGCCGGGACCTCGTTGGGATCGGGGACGGGTGCCGGAGCCCTTTCCGGGCCGGGCACGACGTCCTCCACCAGGAGCGTCACGCCGCCGACCCGGATCTCGTCGAGCACCTCCAGGGCGGTCTCGCGCACCTTGCGGCCGCTGACCAGGAGCCCCTTGCGGCTGCCGAGATCCTCGATCCGCAGCTCGCTGCCGTCGTAGCGCAGGACGGCGTGCTTCTGGGCCACGCCGGTGTAGGGGAGATAGATGTCACACTCGGGCCGGCTACCGATGAGCAGCTCGCTGCGATGGACGGGGAAGCGCCGAACTCCGTCGGGCGCGTAGGCGACAAGTCGAAGCATAGGACCAGGGATAGTATCTCACCCCATCCCCCGCGGCGAGTCTGGTATCCTCCCCGCGCCATGAACGACCTGTTCCTCCGTGCCTGCCGCGGCGAAGAGGTGGAGCGCCTCCCCGTCTGGCTCATGCGCCAGGCCGGCCGCTACCTGCCCGAATACCGCGCCATCCGCGAGAAGGCGGACTTCCTCACCCTCTGCAAGACCCCCGAGCTGGCCGCCGAGGTCACCCTCCAGCCGGTCCGCATCCTCGGAGTCGACGCCGCCATCCTGTTCGCGGACATCCTCCTCCCCCTGGAAGCCATGGGAGCGGAGCTGCAGTTCGTGAAGGGAGACGGCCCGAGCTTCCCGAACCCGGTCCGTACCCGGGAGGACATCGCCCGCCTCCGCCAGCCGGACGTCCACGCCACCCTCGGCTACGTCTTCGACGCCATGCGCCTCGTGCGCAAGCTGTTGGACGGCCAGGTGCCGGCCATCGGCTTCGGAGGAACGCCCTGGACCCTGGCCGCCTATCTGGTCGAAGGCGGAGGCTCCAAGCACTTCGACAAGCTCCTGGCCTGGAGCTACTCCGATCCCGAGGGCCTCGCCCTCCTCCTGGACCGGATCGCCGACACCTCCATCGCCTATCTGAGAGGCCAGATCGAAGCCGGAGCCCAGGCCCTCCAGCTCTTCGACACCTGGGGCGGCCTCCTGAGCCTGGAGCGCTGGCGCGCCCTGGCCCTCCCGCCGCTCCAGAAGATCGTGGAAGGGATCGCCGGACGGGTGCCGCTGATCTACTACGTCAACGGCGGAGGCCACCTGCTGGAAGGCATGAAGGACCTGCCGGTGGACGTCCTCTCCGTGGACTGGCGCCAGCCGCTGAGCAAGGTGAGGCAGGTGGTGGGAGACCGGACCCTGCAAGGCAACTTCGATCCCGCGGCCCTGCTCGGCCCGATCCCGGAGATCGAGCGCCGCGTGGGCCTCCTCATCGAGGAAGGCAAGGGAGGAGGCCACGTGGCGAACCTGGGCCACGGCATTCTCCCGATGACTCCGGTCGAAAACGCGAAGGCCTTCGTCTCCGCCGTCCAGCGCATGTCGGCCGGCCGACGCTGGGTGTAAGTCACGGAGGAGGAGAGAGTTGGACGAGTTCAGCTATCTCTCGGTGCTGATCTCGATCATCCTGGGCCTGGGCATCACCCAGCTTCTCTCCGGCTTCGCACGCTGGATCGAGCAGAGAGAGACCTTCCGCGCCTACGGTCCGGCGATGGCCTGGACGGCGATGCTCCTGCTCGTCCACGTCCAGGGCTGGTGGTCGATGTTCGGCATGCGCCACCACCGGGACTGGACCTTCCTCCAGTTCGGCATCGTGCTGCTCCAGCCGATCACCCTCTACCTGATGGCCGCCCTGGTTCTCCCCGGCGCCAACTCGCCGGAGCTCGACCTGCGCAGGAACTACTTCGCGCAGAGACGCTGGCTGTTCGGCCTGATGCTGGCGCTGCTGATCATCAGCGTAGCCAAGGACGTGGTCCTGAACGGCTCGTTGCCCGCGCCCGCCAACCTGGCCTTCCACGCGTTTCTCTTCGTGACGGCCTCGATCGCCATCGCCACCGAGAACGAGACCTTCCACCGTTTCTTCGCCTACACCTCGGCGGTGTTCTTCGCGCTGTATATCGGGCTGCTGTTCGCGCGGCTGGAGTGAACCGGGGCTCACTTCCTCTGCCAGCGGTCCTTGGGCTCCAGCACGGAAGCCGGTCCTTTGCCGTCGAGCCACGCCCTGGCCGCCACGTCGCCGCGCAGCCAGGCATCCCAGAAAGCTGTGCTCAAGGCCAGGATCGCGCGGTGATGGTTGGGATTCCGTGGCTTCCGGTCGCCAGGCAGAGCGCGGTCCGTGAACGCCGAGTGCTCGGCTTCGAAAAGCACCAGCTCGTACTTGCCTCCGGGCGGCAAGGCGGGAAACACGGCAAGGCGTGATTCCATGTCGGCATCGCCGATCGGTGCAATGTCTTCGGTGCCCGTCATCAACATCCACGGGATCTTCACGCTGCCGAAAGCCTGCTCGGGAGTGCCGTGATGGGGTGTGCTCGGACTGAAGGCAAGTGCCGCCTTGATCCGCGGGTCGGTGAACAGCGGATTGCCCCGGCCGACCGCCTGACCGCTGACCGCCTGCGTCGTCACCGCGCCGAACGAATGGCCTGACATGCCGATATGCGCCAGATCGAGTCGTCCCGCCAGCGCATGACCCTTCGTACCGTTCCAGCGCTCGAGCTGGTCCAGAACGACTGGTACGTCCTTCACCCGCAGCAGGAAGTTCTCCAGGCTCGCTGCTCTTCGCAGCGCGGCAAGGCGCTCCCTCGGCGGCTTGCCCTGCCAGACGGACTCATCGCTTCCCGGATGCTGGAGAAACACCGCGACGTACCCCCGCGCCGCCCAGTGCTTGCCGAGGAAGGCCGATCCCTCGCGCGAGCCTCCCAGGCCGTGGCTGAAGAGCAC
>DATANP010000218.1:0-39550 GCA_036266195.1 Thermoanaerobaculia bacterium
GCTCGCGCATCATCATCACGTCGTAGGGCGGCACGTCCGGGGCCACGGCCCGCATCTCGCGCTGCAGCGCCGGCACCAGGCTCGCCGCGTCCACACCCGGCCGCGGCCGGACGAGGAAGTTGAGGGTCAGCGGCAGGCGCACCTGGAACTGGAGCAGCGGTACGTAGATGTCGGGCGCCGGTCTCTTGACTCCTTTGTAACCCTCCTGCCGGATGTCCGGCACGACTCCCAGGACGGTCAGCCACGGCCGCTCCGGATTGCCCCGCACGCCGAACTTGAGCCGCTTGCCGAGCGGGTTCTGGTTCGGCCAGTGGCGCTCCGCCAGGGCCTGGCTCACGACCACCCCGAAGGACTTCGTGTCCGCCATGGTGAACGCGCGTCCCTGGACGACCGGAACCCCCAGGGCCTTGAAATATTCCGGGCTGACGGCGTGCATCATGACGAAGTACGTCCCGTCGGCGGACTCCTTGTTGTCGCGGTCCTCGACGGTCATGTAGCCGCCGGCCCAGGAGTCGGTCGGCAGCGCCGGGCCGCCCATGGCCAGGGTCTCGACGCCGTCCACCCTGGACAGCCGGTCGAGGTAGCGGTGCACGAGGTCGAAGACCGGCGGATCGTCGGCCCACTTCGGCCCACGCAGGTCGATGCGCAGGGTGAGCAGGTCGTCGGGCTGGAACTTCAGGTCCTGCCCGGCCAGCTCGCGGTACTCCCGGGCGCCGCGGAAGGCGCCCATCAGGAGGAACACGGCCAGGGCGGCCAGGGCGAGCACCAGGAGACCGCGGAAGAGCCGCCAGCCGCCGCCAGCCGAGCCCCGCGCCGCGAGCCCCAGGAGGAGGCCGGCGACCAGGGCCAGCGCCGCGACGGCCAGGATGGCGGAGGCGCCGGGCGCCAGCCGGCTGAAGGAGGGGAAGGTGAAGCCGCTCTCCGGCGCCAGCCTATGGACCGCCCAGGCCGCGATGCCCAGGCCGGCCGCGGCAGCGGCCAGGGAGAGCGCCACGGCGTTGCCCACGGATGCACGGCCGCGGAGCAGGACGGCCGCGGTCGCCAGGGAGAGGAGGAGCAGGACGGCCGCCTTGCAGATGGCGGGCTTGAGCCCCGGCTGGAGCGCGCCGAACCAGTGGGTGGCCAGCGAGTCGAGGCGCACGCCCATGCCCTGGTTCATGTCGGGGTAGCGCTTCTCGAGGTCGCCGGTGACGCGGTTCATGTCCTGCTGCGCCTGCTCCAGGGTGACCCCGGGCTTGAGCCGGCCGACGCCGGCCGCCCAGCGCCAGCGGCGAATGGTGACCGCGTCCGGCCCGGGCGGCATCATGGAGGGGACCCAGATGTCGGCCTTGTCGAAGACGCCGCGGAAGCCCTTCGGGGCCACGCCGACCACGGTGTAGGCACGGCTGTTGAGCTCCAGGGCACGGCCGATCACCGCCGGGTCGCCGTGGAAGCGGCGCTGCCAGAGGTCGTAGCCGAGCACGGCCACCGGGTTCTGGAACGGCACGCGGTCTTCCTCGGGCAGGAAGAAGCGGCCGGCCGCGGGCTTGACGCCGAGCATGGGAAAATAGGTGTAGGACACCAGCTCGCCGTTGAGCCGCTCGGACTGGCCTTCCGCGAACAGGTTGAGGGCGTAGTCCGGGGTGAGGATCGACATCTCCTCGAAGGAGCGGTTCTCCTTGCGCCAGTCGGCGAAGTCGAGCTGCGAGATGGCCCACTCCTGGGTCTCGCCCTTCTCGGTGTAGATGCCGTTCAGCACCGCCAGGCGCGCGGGGTCGCGGTAGGGCGGCTGGTCGACGAGAACGGCCTTGGCGACGAGCAGGACGGCGCCCGCGGCGGTGAAGCCGAGGGCGAGGACCAGGAACGCCGCAACGGCTACGCCCGGACGGAGGGCGGACCGGCGCGGCGGATTCGGATCGATGGTCATTCGGGTCTCTCCAGGGAAGGGTCTCTATTCGGTGCGCAGGCCCAGCAGGGGCTCGAGCTTCGCGGCCCGGCGGGCGGGGATGTAGTTGGCGGCGAGCGTCACTAGGAAGAGCACGAGCGCGGTACCGCCCAGGATCACGGGGTCGATCACGGTGCCTCCAGTGCCGCCAGTACTGTCGAGCAGGCCGGACATCCGGCTGCTCAGGGCCAGGGTCGCGGCGAGGCCGAGGGCGAGGCCGATGCCGGCGAGCAGCGCGCCGCGGCCGATCACCATGCGCAGCACGGAGCCGCGGTCGGCCCCGAGCGACATGCGGATGGCGATCTCCCGCGTGCGCTGCGCCGTGCCGTAGGCCACGACGCCGTAGATGCCGACCGCGGCCAGCACCAGGGCGAGCACGGTGAACAGGCTGACCAGCAGGATCTGGAAGCGCGCCCGCGCGGTCTGCTTCTCCAGGCGCGACTGCATAGTGGCCACGTCGTAGATCGGCAGGTCGGGCGAGGCGGCCTTCATCTCCTGGCGCAGGGCCGCGGTCAGGCTCTCCGGCGACACCCCATCCCGCGGGCGGACCAGGAAGCTCATGTTGAGCGGCCGCCAGGGGAACTGGAGCAGCGGCAGGTAGATGTCCGGCGCCGGCCTTTCCTGGCCCTGCAGGCCCTGGAACTGCACCTCGGGCACCACGCCGACGATGCTCAGCCAGGGCAGGGCCTCGTTGTCGCGCGGGCCGGTCTTGAGGCGCTTGCCGAGCGGGTTCTGGCCCGGCCAGTGCTGCTGGGCCAGGGTCTGGCTCACGATGACGCCGAACGACTGGGTGTCCTGCGGCGTGAAGGCGCGGCCCTGCACCACCGGCATGCCGAGCATGTCGAAGTAGGCCGGCGTGACCGAGTGGATCATCATCGGGTAGGTGCCGTCCGGAGAATCGCTCGTATGGTCCTCGAAGCTCACGTAGCCGCCGACCCAGTCGTCGGTCGGCATGGTCGGGTCGGACAGGGAGACCTGGGCCACGCCGGGCACGGCGGAGAGCCGGTCGAGCCAGTCCTGGGCGAGCCGCACCACGGGCGCGTCGTCGGCGTACTTCGGGCCACGGACGTCGACGCGCCAGGTCAGCAGGCCCTCCGAACGGAAGCCGAGGTCCTGGTTGACCAGGCGGTCGAAGCTCTTGGCCATCAGGCCGGCGCCGACCGAGAGGAGCATGGCAAGGGCGACCTGGACGATCACCACGGCGTTCTGGAAGCGCTGCCGGCCGAGCCCCTTCATGGGCTGGTTGCCCTGGCGGGTCAGGCTGTGGGCGAGGTCGGCCTGGAAGGTGATCCAGACCGGCACGAGGCCGAAGAGGGCGCCGCAGAGCAGGGCGAGGCCGGCGGCCGCGGCGATCACTTTCGGCCCGGCCCCGACCTGGACGAAGCTCTGGAACTGCGCGCCGCTCGCGGCGAGCAGGGCGGGCGTGGCCCACTGCGCGAGGATCAGGCCGACCGCGGCGCCGATCAGCGACAGCAGCAGGCTCTCCGTGAGGAGCTGCCGCACGAGGCGCCGGCGGTCGGCGCCCAGGGCCATGCGGATGGCATGGGTGCGCTGCTCGGCGATGGCGCGGGTGAGGAGCAGGTTCGCCACGTTGACGCAGGCGATGACCAGGATGATGCAGGCGCCGAGGGTGAGGGCGAGCAGGCCGTAGCGCAGCTTGCCGAACCAGTGGTCGCGCAGGGTGGAGACGCGCACGCCGATACCCTGGTTCATCTCGGGATAGTCGTTGGCCAGGGTGGCGGCGACGCGGGTCATGTCCTGCTGCGCCTGCTCGACGGTGATGCCGGGCTTGAGGCGGGCCACGGCGTTGATCCAGCGCAGGCGGCGGTTGGTCAGGTAGAACGGCCGCGGCGGCACCTTGGAGGGGACCCAGAGGGCGGCCTTGTCCGTGAGGCCGCGGAAGCCCTTGGGGCCGACGCCGACCACGAGCCAGGCGCGGCCGTTCATCTGGATCTGCTTGCCGACGATGGCGGGGTCGCCGCCGAAGCTGCGCTGCCACAGGTCATGACCGAGGACGGTGACGTAGTCCTCCATGGGCTCGCGGTCCTCGTCGGCGGTGAAGAACCGGCCGAGCGCGGGCTTGACGCCGAGGAGCGGGAAGTAGCCGGCCGAGACCAGCTCGCCGCTGACGCGCTCGGGCTCCTGGCCGCCGTCGCCCTCCAGGTTGAACGGCAGGTCGGCCGGGGTGTAGACCGACAATCCGTCGAAGACCTGGCTCTGGCGGCTCCAGTCGTCGAAGTCCATCTGGGAGACGGACCAGTCCTTGACCTCGCCCTTCTCCTCGAAGGTGCCGGTCAGGACCACGAGCCGGTCGGGATCGCGGTAGGGCAGCTCGTGGAGGAGCAGGGCGTCCACCACGGAAAACATGGCGCTGGTGGCGCCGATGCCGAGGGCCAGGGTGAGGATGGCCGCCGCGGCGAAACCGGGCCGCCGCGCGAGGTTGCGCAGCCCGAGCCGAAGATCACGCATGAGGGTTTCCATCGCTTCTCCTAGGGTCCGCCCACCAGGCTCGCCGCCTCCTCGTCGCTCAGCTCCTCGATCTGCTCCAGGAGGACCTGCTCGATGAGGTTGGCCATCTGGGCGATCGTGGGGGCTTCGAACAGCGTGCGCAGGGGCAGCTCGACCTGGAAGGTCTCTCCGATGCGGGACAGGACCTGGGGGGCGAGCAGCGAGTGGCCGCCCAGGTCGAAGAAGTTGTCGTAGACGCCGATCCGCTCGCGCCCGAGGAGGGCGCCCCAGATCTCGGCGAGCAGCTCCTCGACCGCGGTCTCCGGCGGCGCGTAGGAGCCGTCGTCGGCCTGGGAGTCCGGCTCGGGCAGCGCCCGGCGGTCGAGCTTGCCCGTGGGCGTGAGCGGCAGGGCGTCGAGGATGACGAAGTCGGACGGCACCATGTAGGCCGGCAGCGTCTCCTTGAGGTGGGTCCGCAGGTCGGCGACCGGGGTGCCGGGGTCGGCCGCGGCATAGGCCACGAGGCGCAGGCCGCCAGGCGCTTCGCGCGGGACCACGACGGCCTCGCGCACCGCGGGGTGGCGGCAGAGCACGGCCGCGACCTCGCCGGGCTCGATCCGGAAGCCCCGGATCTTGACCTGATCGTCGACCCGGCCGAGGAACTCGAGGTTGCCGTCGCGCAGCCAGCGCACGCGGTCGCCGGTGTGGTAGACCCGCTCGCCGGGCACCGTTGCAAAGGGCGACGGGATGAAGCGCTCGGCCGTGAGGTCGGGCCGCCCGGCGTAGCCGCGGCCCACGCTGGCGCCGCCGATGAGCAGCTCGCCGGCCACGCCCGGCGGCACGGGGCGCAGGTGGGGGTCGACCACGTAGAGGCGGGCGCCGCGCATCGGCCGGCCGATCGACAGGCCGTTGGTCGACAGCCCCTCGACCGGCTCGGACGCCTCGTGGACGCTGCTCGCCGGCGTGGCCTCGGTCGGGCCGTAGCTGTTGAACACCTTGACGCCGAGCTCGACGGCCGGGCGCCACGCCTCGGCGCGCTCCTGGAGGGCGCGTTCGCCGGCGAAGACCACGGTGCGGACGCAGGTCGGCAGCGGGACCTGGTCCCTGGCCAGCTCCACTCCGACTTCGTGCCAGTAGGCGGTGGGGAGATCGATCATTTGCACGTCCAGCTCGCCGCAGGCGCGCAGGAAGCGGGCCGGCGACTCGATCATCTCTTCGCTACGCAGGACGAGCGTGGAGCCCGCCGCGAAGCAGGTGAAGATCTCCTCGATGCTGATGTCGAACGCCAGGCTGCTGAACTGGAGGACCCGGTCGTCTGGGCCGATGCCAAAGAGCCGGCGCGAGGTCTCGGCGAAGCTCGCCAGGGCGCCGTGGCTGATCAGCACCCCCTTGGGCGCGCCCGTGGAGCCGGAGGTGAAGAAGGTGTAGGCGAGGCTCGCGGACACGGCGAGCGGCGCCGGATCGGCGTCGTCCTCCGGCCCCGGATCGAGACCGCGCACGGCCACGATCTCTCCCTCGAAATCCGGGAGCCCGGCGGGCCGGCCGTCGCGGGCGAGGATCACGGAGATGCCGGAGCTGCGCACCAGGGTGGCGAGGCGGTCGGCGGGCAGCGACGGGTCGAGCGGCATGTACGCGGCGCCGGCCTTGTGCGCGCCCAGGATGCTCGCAATGAACTCGACGCTGCGCTCGGCCCAGACGCCGACGATGGCGTCGAGCCCCACGCCCAGGCCGCGCAGCCGGCGGGCGACGCGGTTGGCGCGGCGGTTGAGCTCGCGGTAGCTCAGGGTCGCGCTGCCGTCCGCGGTGTCGAGGGCCGGGGCCTCGGGGCGGAGGCGCGCCCAGTCCTCGAAGCGGCGGTAGACGAGCTGGTCCGGCTCGGGCTCTCGCAGGCCGGGCCGGTTCCACTCGACCAGGACCTGCTCGGTCTCCTCGGCCGACATCAGCGGCAGCTCGGACAGGCGCAGGCCGGGATCGGCGGCGCCGGCCTCCAGCAGCCGGCCCATGTGCCGGAACATGCGGCTCACGGTCGAGGCGTCGAGCAGGTCGGTGCTGAGCTGCAGCAGGCTGTGGATCGCGCTCCCCTCCTCCCACATCCAGAACGCGAGGTCGCCGTTGGTGCGCGCGTGCTCGGTGAGGCTGACCGGCCGGAGCGACAGACCGGGCACGCGGATCGTCGGCATGGCGAAGTTCTGCAGGCCGAACATGGCCTGGAACAGCGGCGCGCGGGAGAGGTCGCGCCGGATGTCCAGCTCGTCGAGGAGGGCCTCGATCGGCAGGTCCTGGTTGTCGAACGCCTCCAGGGAGACCTCGCGCACCCGGGCCAGGATGTCGCGGAAGGCGGGGTCGCCCGCCAGGTCCACGCGCAGGACCAGGGTGTTGACGAAGAAGCCGATCAGGCGCTCCAGAGCGGGCTGCGGCCGGTTGGCCACGAAGGTGCCGACGTTCAGGTCCTCCTGGCCGGTGTAGCGCGAGAGGAGCGCGGCGTAGCCCGAGAAGAGCGCCATGAACAGGGTGGCGCCCTCCTGGCGCGCCAGCCGGCGGACGCCGTCCGCGGCGGCGGCCGGCAGCACGTCGTTCAAGAGCTGGCCGCGCGGGCTGATCACCGCCGGCCGCGGCCGGTCCGTGGGCAGGTCGAGCACCTGGGTGGAGCCTTCGAGCCGCGCCTTCCACAGGTCGAGCCGGGCGCGCAGGGCCGGGCTCTCCATCCACTCCTGCTGCCAGGCCGCGTAGTCGGCGTACTGCACGGTCAGCTCGGGCAGGGCCGGGGCGTGCCCGGCGGAGGCGGCTTCATAGAGAACGGCCAGCTCGCGCAGGAAGACGCCCATGGAAAAGCCGTCGAACACGATGTGGTGGACCGTCACCGCCAGCATGTGCTCGGCCTCGCCGAGGCGGATGAGGAGGGCGCGCAGCAGCGGCCCGGCCGCGAGGTCGAACGGCCGGTCAGAGTCCGCCACCGCGGCGCGCAGGGTCTCCGTCTCGCGGGCTTCACCCGGGGCGGCGTCCAGGCCCGACAGGTCGAGGACCGGCAGCGGCAGGTCGATCTCCGGCGCGATCCTCAGGACCGGCCGGCCGCCCACGGACTGGAAGGTGGAGCGCAGGGCCTCGTGCCGCCGGGCCAGGGCGCGCAGCGCTCCGGCCAGGGCGTGGACGTCGAGGCTCCCCTCCAGGCGCACGGTCACCGGCAGGTTGTAGTCCACCGAGTCGGGCTCGAGCTGCACCAGGAACCACTGGCGGAGCTGCGAGGCCGACAGCGGCAGGCCGTCGCCGTCCCGGGGCACGCGGCGCAGCACGGGCCCGGCGGTTGACGCCATGGCGGACTCCTCCACCACCCGGGCCAGGGCGTCGAGCGTCGGCGCCTGGAACACGGCGCTCAGCGGGAGCTGCACGCCGAACGCCTGGCGGATGCGGGCCACGAGCTGGGAGGCGAGCAGCGAGTGGCCGCCGAGCTCGAAGAAGTTGTCCGCGCCGCCGACCCTGTCGACGCCCAGGAGCTGGCGCCAGAGCGCGGCCAGCTCCTCGCCGGCCGGGGTGGCGGGAGGTGTATAGGACACGGAGTGACCCATGTCCAGGGTATTGACGGAGAGCGCGGCCAGGGCGCGGCGGTCCACCTTGCCGTTCGGGGTGCGCGGCAGGTCGTCCAGCACCACGAAGGCGGACGGCACGGCCGGTCCGGGCAGCAGGGCCGACACGTGCTCGCGCAGGCGTAGGTTGGAGGGCGCCGGGCGCTCCCCGTCAGCCACCACAAAGGCCACCAGGTGGCGCTCGGCGAGCGACTCGCCGCGCACGGCGACCACGGCCTCGCGCACGCCGGGGTGGCTCGCCAGGGCCGCCTCGACCTCGCCCAGCTCGATGCGGAAGCCGCGCACTTTCACTTGATGGTCGAGCCGGCCGAGGAAGACGAGCGCGCCGTCCGGCCGCTGCTTCACCAGGTCGCCTGTGCGGTAGAGCCGGTCGCCGGGCCGGCCGCCGAACGGATCGGGCACGAAGCGCTCGGCGGTCAGATCGGGCCGCCCCAGGTAGCCGCGCGCCAGGCCGGTGCCGCCGAGATGGAGATCGCCGGGCGCGCCCACCGGCACGGGCCGGCCGCCGCGGTCGAGCACGTAGGCGCGGGCGCCGGCAACCGGCCGGCCGATGGCCGGCGCCGCCTCGCCACGCGGGACCACCGAGAACGTCGAGTAGGTCGTGTCCTCGCTCGGGCCGTAGAGGTTGACGACCCGCTCCACGCCGGTGCGCTCGTGGATCTCCGCCACCAGCGTGCCGGGCAGGGCCTCGCCCGCCAGGTTGACGGTGCGCACCGACTGCGGGATGCCGCCGTTGCGGACCAGCTCCGCCAGGGCCGAGGGCACGGTGTTGACCAGGGTTACCTCGCCGGCCGCGGGCAGCTCCGGCAGCTCCAGGGCGTTGGCGGCCAGGATCACGGCGCCGCCGTGCGACAGCGGCACGAACAGCTCGAACACCGAGAGGTCGAAGCAGACCGAGGTCGCGGCGAGCACGCCGGCCCGGTCCTCGGGCGGGAAGACCGAGGCCGCCCAGCGCACCATGGCGGCGGCGCTGCCGTGGGTGATGGCCACGCCCTTGGCCCGGCCGGTCGAGCCCGAGGTGTAGATGAGGTAGGCCAGGTTCTCCGGCCGGACCTGCGGCAGGTCCGTGCCTGGCGCGTCCGGCAGGCGGTCGAGGAGGACGACCTGTGCGCCGTGCGGCGGCAGGACGGGCAGCAGCTCCTCCTGCGTGACGAGCACCGGCACGCCGGCATCCTCCAGGGTGAAGGCCAGGCGTTCCGCCGGATAGGCCGGGTCGAGCGGCACGTAGGCGCCGCCCGCCTTGAGGATGCCCAGGATGCCGACGACCAGGTCCGGCGTGCGCGCCGAGCACAGGCCGACCCGCACCTCCGACCCGACGCCCAATCCGCGCAGCACGGCGGCGAGGCGGCTCGACCGCGCGTCCAGCTCGCCGTAGGTGATCCGGGTCTCGCGGTGCACGAGCGCGACGGCGTCTGGATCCACAGCGGCCCGGGCCATGAAGGCGGCGTGCAGCGGAGCCTGAACGTCCTCGGCGGAGGTGTCGTTCCACTCCACCAGGAGCTGGTGGCGCTCGGCTTCGGTCGGCAGCTCGATCTCCGACAGCCGGACGTCCGGCCTGTCGGCGATCGCCTTCAGCACCCGCGAGAGATGGCCGGCCAGGCGCTGCGCCGTGGCGCGGTCGAAGAGGGCGGAGTTGTACTCGATCTCGCCCGCGAACCCCTCGTCGCCGCGGTCGAACAGCAGGAGGCTCAGGTCGAACTGCGCCACGCCTCCGGTCGGCGGCAGGCGGTCCACCTTCACGCCGGGAAGGCGCAGCGCCTCCGGCGCCGCCTCCTGGAGGCTGAACACCGCCTGGAACACCGGGTGGCGGGAGAGGTCGCGCTCCAGCCGCAGCTCGTCTACCAAGCGCTCGAACGGCAGGTCGGCGTGGTCGTAGGCCTCCAGCGCGGTGCGGCGCACCCGCGCCAGCAGCTCGGTGAAGGCCGGGTCGCCCCCGAAGTCGGTCCGCAGGGGGAGCAGGTTGACGAAGAACCCGACGAGGCCGCGGACCTCGGGGCGCTCGCGGTTCGCCACGGGCGAGCCCACGATCACGTCGTCCTGGCCGGTGACGCGGTGGAGCAGCGTCTGCCAGGCGGCGAGCAGCAGCATAAAGAGGGTGGAGCTGCCCTCCTGGGCCACGTCGCGGAGCGCGGCGGCCTGCGCGGCGGGCACCACGACCGGCACCGAGCCGCCGGCGAAGGTCTGGACCGGCGGGCGCGGCCGGTCGGTGGGCAGCTCCAGCGGCGACAGCCCGGCCAGGCGGCCGGCCTGCGCGGCGAGCTGCTCGCGCAGCGCCGCCTCGGGCCAGGCGCGCTGCCAGGCCGCGTAATCCGCGTACTGGACCGGCAGCTCCGGCAGCTCCGCCCCTTCGTAGAGGGCGGACAGCTCGCCGAGCAGGATCTCCTCGGACCAGCCGTCGGAGGCGATGTGATGGACGGTCAGCCAGAGCGCGTGCTCGCCTTCCGCCAGACGGACAAGGCCGGCGCGCAGCGGCGCGGTGGCGGCGAGATCGAACGGCTTCGCCGCCTCCTCGCGCAGGAGCCTGGCCAGGGCAGCCTCGCGCTCCTCCGGCGCCAGGGCGCCCAGATCGAGCCGTTCCAGCGCCACCGGCCCGGGCGGCAGGATCTCCTGCCACGGCCGGCCGTCGCGCTCCACGAAGCGGGTGCGCAGCACCTCGTGGCGCCGAACCAGGCCGGCGAGCGCGGCTTCCAGGGCGGGCACGTCCAGGGCGCCACGCAGGCGGAAGGCGTAGGCGATGTTGTAGGCCGAGGCCTCGGGGGCCAAGCGCTCGACGAGCCAGAGGCGCTGCTGCGGGAAGGACAGGGGCAGGAGCCCGCCGCGGCCCACCGGCCGGATCTCCAGCGGGCGGGCGGCCTCCGTCGTCTCCACGGGCATCGGTCCCAGCTCGGCATCCAGGGCCGCGGCCATCTCGCGCAGCGTCGGCGCCTGGAACACGGTGCGGAGCGACATCTCGACGCGGAAGGCCTCGCGCACCCGCGCCACGAGCTGGGTGGCGAGGAGCGAGTGGCCGCCGAGGTCGAAGAAGCTGTCGTGAACACCGATCCGATCCACGCCCAGGACCTCGCGCCACAGCGCGGCGAGGGCGATCTCAGTCGGCGTTTCCGGCGGCGCTCCGCCCTCCTCCCCGGCGCTGTCCCAACGCGGCGCCGGCAGGGCGCGGCGGTCGAGCTTGCCGTTCGGCGTGACCGGCAGGGCCTCCAGCTCCACGAACGCGGCCGGGATCATGTAGTCGGGCAGCGACTGGCGCAGGTGCTCGCGCAGGTCCGGCAGCCCGCCGCCCGCGGGCACCACGTAGGCCACCAGCCGCTTGTCGCCGGGCACATCCTCGCGTGCCAGGACGACCGCTTCGCGCACGCCCGGGTGGCGGGCGAGGGCCACCTCGATCTCGCCCAGCTCGATGCGGAAGCCGCGGATTTTGACTTGATGGTCGATGCGGCCCAGGAACTCCAGGTTGCCGTCCGTGAACGTGCGCGCCCGGTCTCCGGTGCGGTAGAGGCGCGCGCCGGACGCTCCGAACGGATCGGGGATGAAGGCCGCCGCGGTCAGGTCCGGCTGGTGGGCGTAGCCCACGACCAGGCAGTCGCCGCCGATGTAGAGATTGCCGGGCACGCCGGCCGGGCAGGGCTCCAGCCCGGCGTCGAGCACGCGGTACTGCGCGTTCGGCATGGGCCGGCCGTACGGGATGCTCGGCCAGTCTGCGCCCACCTCGCCGATCGGGTACCAGTTCGACCAGACTGTGGCCTCGGTGGCGCCGCCCAGGGCCGTGACCTCGGCGCGCGGGAACGCGGCCCTCACCCGGTCCGGCAGGGTCACCGGAATCCAGTCGCCCGAGAGCATCACGCGGCGCAGGCGGCTTGAGGCCGCGGGCTTGGATGGGAAGAGCGGCGCGAGGCGCACCAGGGCGGCCGGCGCCGAGTCCCAGATCGTCACCGGCTCCTCCAGCAGGATGCGCATGAGCCGCTCGGCGTCGCGCAGGTCGTCCTCGGAGGCCACATGCACGCAGCCGCCCGCGGCCAGCACGCCGAAGATGTCCCACACCGACAGGTCGAAGCAGAGCGAGGTCACGAACAGCACCCGGTCGGACGGCCCGAGGCCGAACATCGGGTTGATCCAGGCGATCAGGTTCGCCACCGGCCGGTGCTGGACCACGATGCCCTTGGGCTGGCCGGTCGAGCCCGAGGTGTGGATGACGTAGGCCAGGTCCTCGGGCGCCGCCACCGGGGCCGGGCGCTCCGCGGAGGCCCGGTCCACGTGCCACGAGGTCAGCAGGGTCTTGCGGCGGGAAGCCTCCGCGTCCCGGCCGATCACCACGTCATAGCGGAAGCGCAGCTCGTTGGCGAAGCCCGTCTCGCGGTGGAGGACGGTCGCTCCCAGATCCAGGAAGAAGCCCTCGTCCACGCTCAGCACCTTGTGCGGGTACCGGGCATCGGGCACGTCCGCGATCACCACGGCGCCGCCCGGGGCGAGCAGGCGCTTCGCGAGCCGGATCACCCGCTCCAGGTAGAGCAGGCCCGGGAAGAACTGCGCCGTGCTGGCGATCAGCACCAGGTCGAAGGAGCCCTCGGCCCAGCCTTCGATCTCGTGCGCAAAGCCGACCGGCAGCTCGACCTGTGCTCCCAGCTCCAGCGCGCGGGCACGGTTGCGCTCCTGGGTCCGGGGCGAGGGATCGAGGCCCGTAAAACGGGCCACCCTCGGCGCGATCTCCCACATCAACAGGCCCGAACCCGAGCCGATCTCCAGCACCCGCGTTTCCGGTCTGATCCAGGGCTCAGCCAGCGAGAGCACCCGGTCGCGGTACTCGTCCACCTCGGCCTCGGAGAACGGCAGTCCTGTCGAGCTGCTCACGAAGCCGCCGGCCGTGACGCGGTCCACGGCGCGCTCGGCCACGAGGTCGAACACGGCGCGCACGCTCGCCGTGTCCACGGCCTCCGGCGCGGGCTCCGGGGTCTCCACGTCCAGGCAGACCACGCTGGACAGCGCGGGCAGGCGCCACTGCATCTCCAGGACCCGCCCGAGGTGGGCCTCGCGCGTGAGCACGGCCGGCGCCTCCATTCCGGCCAGGATCGACTCCACACGGTCCGCCGGCCATGCCGGGTCGAGCGGCACGTAGCAGCCGCCGGCCTTGAGCACGGCGAGCACGCCGGCCACCATGTCGAGCGAGCGCTCCATCCAGACGCCCACCGTGGTGCCGCGCACGACTCCACGATGGCGCAGGAGGTTCGCGACGCGGTTCGCCCGCTCCTCCAGCCCGGCGTAGGTCAGCTCGCGGCCGTCCCAGACCGCGGCCAGGCCCCCGGGGTCCCGGTCCACCGCGGCCTCGAAGAACTGGTGCATCAGGACGTCCGCGGGGAAGCCGGCGGCCGTGTCGTTCCACTCCCGCACGAGCTGATGGCGCTCGGCCTCGCCGAGCAGGTCGATCCCGGAGAGCCGGCGATCGGGATCTTCGGCCACGGCCTCCAGCAGGTTCAGCAGGTGGCCGGAGAGCCGCGCGATGGTCGTCCGGTCGAACAGGTCGGTGCTGTACTCGATCAGGCCGTCCAGCCGGTCCCCCTTCTCGCCCCGCTCGAATACCCCCAGCGTCAGGTCGAACTTGGCGGTGGCGCCGGCCAGGTCGAGCGTCTCCGTCTCCACACCGGGCAGGGCCAGCACGGAGGCCGGCGTGGTGACGAGCGTGAACATCACCTGCACCACGGCCTGGCGGCTCAAGTCGCGGCCGAGCCCCAGCTCGTCCACCAAGCGCTCGAACGGCACGTCGGCATGGTCGTAGGCCTCCAGGGCCGTGCGGCGCACGCGGTCCACGGCCTCGCCGAAGCCCGGGGCGCCGCCGAACGGCGTGCGCAGCGCGAGCATGTTGACGAAGAAGCCGATCAGCCCCTCGATCTCGGGACGGATGCGGTTCGCCACGGGCGAGCCCACGGCCACGTCGGTCTGGCCGGTGACGCGGTGGAGCAGCGACTGCCAGGCGGCGAGCAGCACCATGAACGGCGTGGCGCGGCGGGCGCGGGCCAGCTCGCGCAGGGCGGCGGCGAGCCGCGGCGGCACGGCGAACAGCTCGCTCGCGCCGTGGAAGGTCTGCACCGGCGGGCGCGGCCGGTCGGTCGGGATCTCCAGCGTGGCGAGTCCGGAAAGCTTGTCGGTCCACCAGGCGAGCTGGCCGGCCAGGACCTCCTCGGGCCAGGCGCGCTGCCAGACCGCGAAGTCGCCGTACTGGATCGGCAGCGTGGGCAGCGGGGACCCGCTGTAGAGCGCGGACAGCTCGCGGTGCAGGACCTCGGAGGACCAGCCGTCCGACGCGATGTGGTGAACGTTGAGAAGCAGGGCGTGCTCCAGCTCCGCCAGCCGGACGAGCCGGGCGCGCAGCATCGGTCCGGTCCGGAGGTCGAACGGCGTGTGCGCCTCGTCCCAGCCGATCCGCTCCATCTCCCGCCGGGCCTCGTCCGCGGGCAGGCCGGCCAAGTCCACGAGCGGCAACAGGAACGGTCCGGCGGGCATCACCTCCTGCCAGGGCTGGCCGTCCACCTCGACGTAGCGGGTGCGCAGCACCTCGTGCCGGCGCAGGATCTCGCTCAAAGCCCCGGCGAGCGCCGCGGGGTCGATGCGGCCGCGCAGCAGGAAGGTCTCGGGCAGGTTGTACGAGGAGCTGTCGGGCGCCAGCCGGTCCACGAACCAGAGGCGCTGCTGCGGGAAGGAGAGCGGGAAGAGCCCTTCGCGCGAAGCAGGACGCAGCTCGGGCAGCGGCAGCGCGCCGCGGCGGGCCTCCGCCACCTGCCGGGCCAGCTCCGTTACGGTCGGTGCCGCGAACAGCGCGGGCAGCGGCAGGTCCACGCCGCAGGCCTCGCGGATGCGCGACAGCAGGCGCACGGCCAGGAGCGAATGGCCGCCGAGGTCGAAGAAGCTGTCGCCCGGCCGCACCGGCCGGCCGAGCACGTCCTCCCACAGGCCGGCGATCAGCTCCTCCAGCGGCGATGTCCAGGCCGCGGTTTCGGGCTGCGTCTCGGCGGCCGGGACGATCCGGATCAGGACGCCGCGGTCCACCTTGCCGCTCGGGTTGCGCGGCAGGGCCTCCAGCCGCACGTAGTCGGCCGGGATCATGGAGTCCGGCAGGGTGCGGCGCAGGTGATCGCGGAGCGCGGCGGAGGTCTCCTCTGAATCCAGGACCATGTAGGCGACCAGCCGCCGCTCGGCGCCCTCGCCCGGGGCCAGCACGGCGGCCTCGCGCACGGACGGATGGCGCAGCAGGGCGGTCTCGATCTCGCCCAGCTCGACGCGGAAGCCGCGGATCTTGATCTGGTGGTCGATCCGGCCCAGGTACATCAGGGTGCCGTGCGACTTGGCGCGCACGAGGTCGCCGGTGCGGTAGAGCCGTCCTCCGGACGCTCCGAACGGATCCGGCACGAAGCGCTCGGCGGTCAGCTCCGGCCGGTCGAAGTAGCCGCGCGCCAGGCCCTCGCCGCCCAGGAGCAGCTCGCCGGCCACGCCCAGCGGGACGGGCTCGCCGGCGCGGTCGAGCACGTAGCCCTGGGTGCCGCGGATCGGCCGGCCGATCGGCGGCAGGGCCGTGCCGGGAGGCACCACAGCGATCGTCGAGTAGGTCGTGTCCTCGGACGGGCCGTAGAGGTTCACCACCCGCCGCACCCGGGTGGTCTCGTAGAGGCGGTCCACCAGCGGGCCGGGCAACGCCTCGCCGGCCAGGTTGATGGTGACCACCGAGTCCGGGATCGCGCCCGCCCGGGCCAGCTCGGCGATCGCGGACGGCACGGTGTTGATGAGCGTGACCTCGCCGCGGGCGGGCAGCCCCGGCAGCGCGAGCGCGTTGGCGGCCAGCACCACGGTACCGCCGCGCGAGAGCGTGCCGAACAGCTCGAACACCGACAGGTCGAAGCAGATCGACGTCGCCATCAGCACCGACCGCATCTCCTCGTCCGGGAAGACGCCCGCGGCCCAGTCGAGGAACGCGGCGGCGCTGCGGTGCGCGATCGCCACGCCCTTGGGCCGGCCGGTCGAGCCCGAGGTGTAGATCAGGTAGGCCAGGTTCTCCGGCGCCGCGGACGGATCGGGGCGCATCGCCGGACGGAGGGCGATCTCCGGCCAGTCCGCGTCGAGGACGACCGTGCAGGAGACCGGCGGCAGGATCGCATGCAGATCCTCCTGGGTGAGGAGCACCGCGGCGCGGCTGTCCTCCAGGGTGAAGGCGAGGCGCTCTCTCGGATAGTCCGGGTCGAGCGGCACGTAGGCGCCGCCGGCCTTGAGCACCGCGAGGATGGCCACCACCAGGTCCCGCGTGCGCCGCAGGCAGACGCCGACCGGCACCTCGGGGCCGACCCCCATCTCGATCAGGAGCCCGGCGAGCCGGTTGGCGCGCTCCTCCAGCTCCGCGTAGGTGTGGCGGTCGCCGCCGCAGACCAGGGCCACGGCCTCGGGCCGCAGGTCGGCCTGGCGCTCGAAGCCCTGGTGGAGCAGCGGCAGGCCGGCCCGGATGTCCGCCTGGTCGTTCCACTCCGCCAGGAGCTGGTGGCGCTCGGCGGGCGCGAGCAGCGGCAGGTCCGCGACCGGCCGGTCGGGCGCGGCCGCCGCAACCTCCACGAACCGGGCGAGGTGGCCCAGCAGGCGCTCGACCGTGGCGGCGTCGAACAGGTCGGCGCTGTACTCGCAGCGGCCGCGGATGAGCTCGCCGCCGTCCTCCAGCTCCAGCTCCAGGTCGAGCTTGGCCGTGCCGCCGTGCAGCTCCGGCGCGGACACCGCGATGCCGGGCAGCGCGGGCAGCGGGTGGATCTCCTCCACCACCTGGAACAGGGTCTGGAACACCGGGTTGCGGCTCAGGTCGCGCTCCGGGTTCAGGGCCGAGACCACGCGGTCGAACGGCAGGTCCTGGTGCTCGAACGCCGCCAGCGACGCGCCGCGCACCCGGGCCAGCAGGCTGCGGAAGCCGGGCCCGCCGGACAGGTCCATGCGGATCGCCAGCGTGTTCACGAAGTAGCCGATCAGCCCGGCCAGCTCCGGCGCGCCGCGGCCGGCGACCGGCGAGCCGACCGCGAAGTCCTCCTGGCCGCTGAGGCGCGACAGCACGGCGGAGAACGCGGCGAGCAGGGTCATGTACACAGTGGCGCCCTCGCGGCGGGCGAGGTCGCGCACGGCGAGCGTGAGCGGCGCGGGCAGCGACCAGCTCCGGCCCTCGCCGCGGAAGCTCTGGCGCGCCGGCCGCGGCCGGTCGGCGGGCAGCTCCAGCGGCGGCACGCCGGCGAGCCGGGCGCGCCACCAGTCGAGCTGCTCCGGCATGCCGGCTTCGAGGCGGCGGCTCTGCCAGGCCGTGTAGTCCGCGTACTGCACCGGCAGCTCCGGCAGCGCGCGGCCGGCATAGAGGTCCGACACCTCGCGCCACAGCACGTCCTCGGACCAGCCGTCGAATACGATGTGGTGCACGGTCAGGAGGAGCAGGTGCGCGTCCGGGCGCAGCCGGACCAGGGTGGCGGCGAGCAGCGGTCCGTTCGCCAGGTCGAAGCGGCGCAGGGCCTCGGCCCCGGCGAGACGCACCGCTTCGGCCTCGGAGAGATCGATCCGGGTGAGCACGGTCTCCGGAGCAGGCACGATCTCCTGGCGCGGCTCGCCGCCGGTCTCCGGGAAGCGGGTGCGGAGCGCCTCGTGGCGGCGGACCACCCCGGCGAGCGCCCGGTCCAGCGCCTCCACGTCGAGCGGCCCGTCGAAGCGCACGGCGTACGGGATCGTGTACGGGGAGCGGCCGGACTCCAGGCGGTCGAGAACCCACAGGCCGCGCTGCGAGAAGGAGAGCGGGATCAGATCCTGATCGACCCGCTCGATCCGCACCCGCTCCGACCGGGCGTCCGACGCTTCGACCGCCGCGGCGAGACTCTCGACCGTAGGCGCGGCGAACAGGGCGCCCAGCGGCAGCTCGACGCCGAAGTCATCGGCGATCCGCGCCAGGATGCGGCCCGCGGTCAGCGAGTGGCCGCCCAGCTCGAAGAAGGAATCCTCGACGCCCACTCGGCAGCCCAGGACTTCGGCCCAGATCGCCGCCAGCCGCTCCTCCACCGGCGTGCGCGGAGCCGCATAGTCCCGGGCGTCCTCGGCCGGCTCGGGCAGCGCCCTGCGATCCACCTTGCCCCGGTCCGTGACCGGCAGCGCCTCCAGGTGGACGAAGACCGACGGGACCATGGGCTCGGGCAGGCTCTCCGAAAGAAACGTCCGCAGCTCCGCGGCGTCGGCCGTGCCGGCCACATAGGCCACCAGCCGCTTGCCGCCCTGGCCGTCCTTTGCCCCATCCTTTGCGATCACCGCGGCCTCGCGCACGCCGGGGTGGTGGACCAGCGCGGCCTCGATCTCGCCCAGCTCGATGCGGTGGCCGCGGATCTTGACCTGGTCGTCGATCCGGCCCAGGAACTCCAGCTCGCCGTCCGGCAGCTCGCTCACCAGGTCGCCGGTGCGGTAGAGACGCTCTCCCGGCGGGCCGAACGGGTCGGGCACGAAGCTCGCGGCCGTCAGGTCGGGCCGGCCCAGGTAGCCGCGCGCCAGGGCGGGGCCGCCGATCAGCAGCTCGCCGTCGACCACGAAGGCGCGGACGTGCGGCAACGCGCGGCCGATCGACGGCGGTCGGACATCTCCCGTCTTCGGTTCTACGACTCCCGAGGTCGCCACCACCGTGCCCTCGGTGGGGCCGTAGTTGTTGACCAGCACGAACGGCAGGCCGGCCGGCGGCGGCTGGTGCAGGCGGTCGCCGCCCGCGAGGAGCGCACGCAGAGCCGTGCTCCGAGGCCAGTCCAGGGTCACCACGGCCTCGGCGAGCGGCGTCGGCAGGAACGAGACCGTCACCCGCTCGGCCACCATCCAGTCGCGCAGCGCGTCCGGCCGGGTGCGGACCGTCTCGGGCACCACGTGCAGGCTGGCGCCCGCCGCCAGATACGGCCAGATCTCCCAGACCGACGCGTCGAAGCCCACGCCCGCGATCAGCGTGGCGCGGTCGGCCGCCGTGACGCCGAAGGCGTTGACGTGCCAATCCACCAGGCTGCGCAGGCCGCGGTGCGTGATCTCCACACCCTTGGGCCGGCCGGTCGAGCCCGACGTGTAGATGACATAGGCCAGGTGGTCGGCGTGCAGGTCCGGCTCCGGCCCCCGGTCGGCCACGTCCATGAGATCCGGCGCGAGACAAAGAAGCCTCCGGGATGCGGCCAGGTCGGTCAGCGGCCCGCGGCGGACGAGGACGACCCCGGCCCCGCAGTCCTCCAGCTCCCAGCCCAGGCGCTCCCCGGGCTGCGACGGGTCGAGCGCCACGTAGGCGCCGCCGGCTTTCAACACCGCGAGCACCGAGACCACCAGCTCCGGCGAGCGCTCCAGGCAGACCGCGACGCGCACGTCCGGCCCCACGCCCAGTCCTCGCAGCGTGTGCGCCAGGGCATTGGCGCGCCGGTTCAGCTCGCCGTACGTGAGGCTCGACGGGCCGGAAATGGCCAGCGCGTCCGGCGCCCGGCGCGCCCGCTCCTCGAAGTGGCGGTGGACGGGCTCCGGCAGGTCCGACGGTCCCGGCTCGATCTCCGTGGTGGCTTGAACCATGCTTTCCATAAACCCCTCAGCCGGGCCTCAGACCACGGCCTCGGTCCCGGCGCGCAGCGACCGCTCGATGGAAGCGGCCAGGCGCTGCGCCAGGTCGAGGACGTGAGGCGTTGCCAGCATCGTGTAGTGATCCCCTTCGACTTCGTGAATCTCCAGCGCCTCGCCGGTGTACGGCGCCCAGGCGTCGGCCGGGCTGTGCGCGTCGGCGGAGCGGGAGCGGAACAGGGCGAGCTTGCCTTCATACGGCTGCGGACGGTAGGCGGCGAGGGCGCGCAGGTTCGCCTTGTAGACGCCGAGCAGCCGCTCGATGCGGTCGGCCTTCACGTCGGCCCGCAGCACGCCGGCCGCGCGGGCCTGCTCCAGCAGACGATCCAGGGCCTGCCCGCCCTCGACCGGCATCTGGTCCAGCCACTCCGCCTTCTTTCCCTCGATCCCGGCCTGGTCGAGCAGCACCGGCCGGAGCAACTCGGCGTCGCTGCGGCCGGCGAGCACGTCGTCCCCCGTGGGCACGTGGCTGTCGAGCAGCGCCACCAGCGGAACCTCGCGGCCCTTGGCCCGAAGCTGGCGCGCCATCTCGAACGCCACCACGCCGCCGAACGACCAGCCGCCGAGCAGGATGGGCCCATGAGGCGTTATCGCATCGACTGCGGCCTCGACCGCCGCCGCGTACTCCGCGGCCATGCCCGGGATGTCCTCGATCGCCTTGCCCCCGTCCAGCCCGGGCGACTGCACGCCGTAAAGCGTCTGCCCGGGGCCGAGCCGGCGCGCGATCTCGCCGTAGGAGAACACCGCGCCGCCCACGGCATGAACAAGGAAGAGCGGCGGACGCTTCCCGTCCCCCTCCTGGAGCTTGACGAGCAGCTTCGGCGCCGCGGGAGCCGATGCCGCCGACACTGCCGCGGGCGCCCCGGTCTTCGCGCCGCGCAGGCGCTTCTCCAGCAGCTCGCGCTTGGCCGCGGAGAGCTGGTCGCGCCGGCCGGACAGCTCGGCGCGCTGGCGTCCGACGGTCTCCGTGACCGCCGACGGCGACGCCTCCGGCCGGACAACCGGCTGCCGGCGCTCGCCCACGCTGAGCAGCGGCACGTCGCGGAATGGCATCTCCGGCGTCTCGACCAGGGCGGCGAGCAGAGTCAGGAAGTTGTCCCGCCAGTGCTCGGCCGTGGCGGGGTCGAACAGGCCGGCGTTGTAGCTCAGGCCGCCCATCAGCCGCCCGCCGTCCTCCCAGACGCGGAAGGCCAGCGCGAAGTCGATCCGCATGTCCACGTCGTCGCGCAGCGGCATGGCGCTCAGCTCCAGGCCGGGCAGCGCCATGTCGGGGATCGGCTGGTTCTGCAGGGTGAACATGACGTCCGCGAGAGCCATGCCATGGCTCCCCTGGCTGCGGTCGGGCCGCACCGCCTCCACCACCCGGGCGAACGGCAGGTCCTGGCGGTCGAAGGCGTCGAGCGTCGTGGCCCGCACCCGCTCCAGCAGCTCGCGGAAGGAGAGATTCCCCTCGACGCGGCTCCTGAGGACAAGGGTATTGACGAAGAAGCCGATGAGGTCCTCGACCTCGGCGCGGTTGCGGCCGGCGATGGGCGCGCCCACGGCCACGTCGTCCTGGCCGCTGTGGCGGTGGAGCAGGGCCTGGAGCGCGGTCAGGAAGATCATGAACGGGCTCGCCCCCTGGCGGCGGGCCAGCGCCTCGACGCCCGCGGCGAGCGGCGGCGCCACCTCGAACACCAGGTCGGCGGCGCGCGAGCCGGCGCCCTGCGGGTCGCGGTCGGTGGGGATGTCCAGGCGCGGCAGGCCGGCGAGCTGCTGCTTCCAGTAGCCGAGCTGGCTGTCGAGCACCTCGCCGCTCAGCCACTCGCGCTGCCACACGGAGTAGTCGGGATACTGCACGGGCAGCTCGGGCAGGGGCGACGGCCCACCGTCGGCCAGAGCCGGGTCGAGAGCCGCCATTTCGCGCAGGAGGATGCCCATGGACCAGCGATCGGATACGACGTGATGCATCTCGAACAGGAATACGGATTCGGCGTCCGAAACCCGCAAGAGCGTGGCGCGCAGCAGCGGCCCGCGGGCGAGGTCATAGGGCCGCGACTCCTGCACGTGCAGGCAGCGGTGCAGCTCGGCGTCGAGCGCGGCCGGCGGCAGCCCGCGCAGGTCCACCACCGGCAGCCCGGGCCGCCAGTCCGCATCCACGATTTGCACCGGCCGGCCCTGCACGGCCACGAAGCGCGTGCGCAGCGATTCGTGGCGCCGCACGATCTCGCGCAGGCAGGCCTCCAGCACGCCGATCCGAAGGTCGCCGCGCAGGCGCACGGCCGCGGGCAGGTTGTTGAGCGAGTCCTCGCGCTCGAGCTGCTCGATGAACCAGAGCCGCTCCTGGGCGAAGGAGAGCGGGATCTCCCGGTCCCTGGGCACGGGGCGCACCGGCGGCGCGGTCGAACCCTGGCGCGCCGCCTGGACGGCCGCGGCCAGGCCGGCCACGGTGGGCGTCTCGAAGAGCTGGCGCACGGGCAGCTCGACGCCGAAGGCGCGGCGCAGGCGGGAGGCGAGCTGAGTGGCGAGGAGCGAATGGCCGCCCAGCTCGAAGAAGCTGTCCTCCGCGCCCACCCGGGCCACGCCGAGCAGCTCGCTCCACAGGCCCGCGATCAGCTCCTCGGCCGGGCCGCGCGGCGCGACATACCCGCGATCGGCCGCCGCCTCGGGCTCCGGCAGCGCCTTGCGGTCCACCTTGCCGCTCGGCGTGAGCGGGAAGGCTTCGAGCGTCACGAAGGACGACGGCACCATGTACTCCGGCAGCTTGCCCTGGACGTGCCCGCGCAGGTCTCCCGCCGCGACGTCGCCGACGATCCAGGCGACGAGCGACTGCCCGCGGACGCCGGCCACGGCCTGGCGCACCGACGGGTGCGAGGCGAGCGCCGCCTCCACCTCGCCCAGCTCGATCCGGAAGCCGCGCACCTTGACCTGGAAGTCGATGCGGCCCAGGAACTCGATGCGGCCGTCCGGACGCCAGCGCACGAGGTCGCCCGTCCGGTACATCCGGCCTCCCGCGAAGGGATCAGGCACGAAGCGCTCCGCCGTCAGGTCCGGCGCGTCGAGGTAGCCGCGGGCCAGGCCCTCGCCGCCGATGCACAGCTCTCCGGGCACGCCCACGGGCACCGGCTCCAGGTTGCGGTCCAGGATGTAGAGAGAAGTGTTCGCGATGGCTCCGCCGACCGCGATGGAGGCGCCCTCCTCATTGGTCCCGACCTGACGCGTGGCGGACCAGATGGTGGTCTCGGTCGGGCCGTACATGTTCCACAGGGAGCCGACCCGGGGCAGCAGGCGGGAGGCGAGGTCCGCGGGGAGGGCTTCGCCTCCGCACAGGGCCTTGAGGCGGCCGTCACCCTCCCAGCCGGAATCGAGCAGCATGCGCCAGGTGGCGGGGGTGGCCTGCATGACGGTGGCGCCGGAGAGGCGGCGCTGGAGCAGCTCGGCGTCGGCGGCCTCCTCCTTCGTGGCCAGCTCGATGCGCGCTCCACGGATCAGGGGGAGCAGGAGCTCCAGGCCGGCGATGTCGAAGGAGAGGGTGGTGACGGCGAGCAGGACGTCCGACGCGTCGAGACCGGGCTCCTTTGCCATGGAGAGGAGGAAGTTGCGCAGGGCCCGGTGGGGGATCTGGACTCCCTTCGGACGGCCGGTCGAGCCGGAGGTGAAGAGGATGTAGGCGAGGGAAGACCCCTCCCCGTCCCTCCCCCGCTGCGCGGGAGAGGGCGCCACCTCCCGCCCAAGATCGGGGAGAGAAGTGAGGAGGAGGTGCGGTCGAGCAGACTCCAGGATCAGATCGCGGCGCTCCTGGGGATGCGAGGGGTCGAGCGGGACGTAGGCTCCCCCGCTGCGCAGGACTCCGAGGACGGCGACGACGAGGTCGGGGGTCCTTTCCAGGGCGATGCCGACCTTCGACTCCGGGCCGACTCCCTGGGTCCGCAGCCAGGCGGCGAGGCGGCCGGAGCGGCGGTCGAGATCGGCATAGGTCAGCCGGTGGTCGCCCTGGACCAGGGCTACGGCGTCGGGCGTGCTCTGCGCCTGCCGGGCGAAGAGATCGGTGACCGTCAGCTCGGGCAGGTCCGTCCTGGTGTCGTTCCAGCCCTCCAGGACCTGCCGGCGCTCGGCCTCGGAGAGCAGGGTCAGCTCGGCGATGCGGGCTTCGGGATGCGCCACGGCGCTCTCCAGGAGGGACCGGAGGTGGCTCATCATCCGTTGCGCCGTGGCCTCTTCGAATAGATCCGAGCCGTACTCCAGGGTGCCGGCCAGCCCGGCGGCGCCCTCGGTGAGGGTGAGCGTCAGGTCGAAGCGCGACACGCCGGTCTCGGCCGCCAGCGGCTCCAGGCGCAGGCCGGGCAGCTCCAGTGGCTCGAACGGCGCGTTCTGGAGCACGAACATCGTCTGGAAGAGCGGCGAACGGGACAGGTCGCGCGCGGGCTCCAGCTCCTCGACGAGGCGCTCGAACGGCAGGTGCTGGTGGGCGAAGGCGTCCAGGGTGATCCCGCGCACGCGGCCGAGCAGCTCCCGGAAGGCCGGCCCGCCGCCGAGCTGCGCCCGCAGGGCCAGGGTGTTCACGAAGAAGCCGATCAGATCCTCGACCTCCTCCCGGCTGCGGCCCGCCACGGGCGAGCCGACCAGGAAGTCCTCCTGGCCCGTGTAGCGGTGGAGCAGCGTCTCGAACCCGGCGAGCAGGGCCATGAACAGGGTCGAGCCCTGGTCCAGCGCCAGCTTGCGCAGCCGCGCCACCAGCTCCGCCGGCAGCTCGACCGGCAGGTGCCGGCCGCGGAAGCTCTGCGCCGCCGGCCGCGGGCGGTCGGTGGGCAGCTCCAGCACCGTCGCGGTGCCGGCGAGCGCCGCGCGCCAGTGCGCCAGCTCGGCGTCGAGCCACTCGCCCGCCAACTCGCCGGTCAACCAGCCGCGCTGCCACACCGCGTAATCGGCGTACTGCAACGGCAGCGGCGGCAGGGCCGAGCCCGCGTAGAGCGCCGCCACTTCGTTGACCAGCACGCCCATGGACCAACCGTCGGAAACGATGTGGTGGATCGTGACGAGCACCGCGTGGTCGTCCTCGCCCAGCCGCACGGCCTGCACCCGCAGCAGCGGCGCCCGGGTGAGGTCGAACGGCCGCCGCGCCTCGGCCTCCGCCAGCTCGGCCAGCCGGCCCGGCGAAACTCCGGAGAGGTCGGTCACCGGGATCTTCAGCACGGCCTCCTCGTCGACCACCTGGACGGGCCGCCCGTCCTCGGAGCGGAACGCGGTGCGCAGCGACTCGTGCCGCCGGACGATCTCCCGGAACGCCTCCGAAAGCCGTTCGAGGTCGAGCCGGCCGCGCAGCCGCAACGCCGCCGGGATGTTGTAGAGCGGGCTCCCCGGCTCCAACTGGTCGAGGAACCAGAGGCGCTCCTGCGAGAACGAGAGCGGCAGATCGCCCTCCCGGCCGGCCGGAAGGATTGGAGGAAGAGAAGACCGGCCCGCGGACTGCACGGCCTCGGCGAGCCGAGCCAGGATCGGCGTCTCGAAGAGCTGCCGCACGGCCAGCTCGACGCCGAAGGCGCGGCGCAGCCGGGAGACGAGCTGCGTGGCGAGCAGCGAGTGGCCGCCCAGCTCGAAGAAGCTGTCCCCGGCCCCCACCTGCGGCACGCCCAGCAGGTCGCTCCAGATGTCGGCGATCAGCTCCTCGACCGGCCCGCGCGGGGCCACGTACTCGCGGCCCTGCGCCGCCTCGGGCTCCGGCAGAGCCTTGCGATCCACCTTGCCGCTCGGCGTGAGCGGGAAGGCGTCGAGCGTCACAAAGGACGACGGCACCATGTACTCCGGCAGCTTGCCCTGGACGTGCTCGCGCAGGTCGCGGGCCGCGACGTCGCCCACGATCCAGGCCACGAGAGACTGCCCGCGGACGCCGGCCACGGCCTGGCGCACCGCCGGGTGCGATGCGAGCGCCGCCTCCACCTCGCCCAGCTCGATCCGGAAGCCGCGCACCTTGACCTGGAAGTCGATCCGGCCCAGGAACTCGATCCGCCCGTCCGGGCGCCAGCGCACGAGATCGCCCGTCCGGTACATCCTCCCTTCGGCGAACGGATCGGGCACGAAGCGCTCGGCCGTGAGATCCGGAGCGTCGAGATAACCGCGGGCCAGACCCTCGCCGCCGATGCACAGCTCACCCGGCACGCCCACGGGCACCGGCTCCAGTCCGCGGTGACCGCGGTCCAGGATGTAGAGGCTCGTGTTCGCGATGGCGCCGCCGACCGCGACCGACGCGCCCTCCTCGGTCCCGACGCGCCGCGTGGCCGACCAGATCGTGGTCTCGGTCGGGCCGTACATGTTCCACAGCGAGCCGACCCGCGGCAGCAGGCGGGCGGCGAGGTCTGAGGGGAGAGCCTCGCCGCCGCACAGGGCCTTGAGACGGCCGTCGCCTTCCCAGCCCGCGTCGAGGAGCATGCGCCAGGTGGCGGGCGTGGCCTGCATGACGGTGGCCCTGGAGAGGAGAGTCCCGAGCAGCCCGGCGTCCGCGGCGTCTTCCCGGGTGGCCAGCTCGATGCGCGCGCCGAGGATCAGGGGCAGCAGCAGCTCCAGGCCGGCGATGTCGAACGACAGGGTCGTGACCGCGAGCAGCGTGTCCGACGCGTCCAGCCCCGGCTCCTTCGCCATCGAGAGGAGGAAGTTGAGCAGGGCCCGCTGCGGGATCTGGACTCCCTTCGGCCGGCCGGTCGATCCGGAGGTGAAAAGGACGTAGGCCGTCGCGTCCGGGAGGGTTCCCGCCTCGTCCGGGAGGGTTCCCGGCGCGGCCGGAAGGGTTCCCCCAGCGACGGGAAGGGTTCCCCCAGCGGCGGGAAGGGTTCCCCCGACGTCCGGGAGGGTTCCCCCGACGCCCGGGAGGGTTCCCGCGGCGGCGGGAACGGTTCCCCCGATGCCCGGGAGGGTTCCCGCAGCGGCGGGGACGCTCCCCGGCAGCTCCGAGAGACTCCCCGCGAGGACGATCTGCGGCCGCGCGGCGTCGAGGATGAGCTCCCGGCGCTCCCGCGGATGCGACGGATCGAGCGGCACGTAGGCGCCGCCGCTGCGCAGCACGCCCAGGACGGCGACTACAAGATCGGGGGTCCTCTCCAGCGCGATGCCGACTTTCGACTCCGGGCCGACGCCCTGCTCCCGCAGCCACGCGGCCAGGAGCCCGGACCGGCGGTCCAGGTCGGCGTAGGTCAGCGCCTGATCGCCCTGCACCAGGGCCACGGCCCCGGGCGTGCGCCTCGCCTGCTCCCGGAACAGCCCGGCCACCGTGACTTCCGGCAGCTCCACCTCCGCCCCGTTCCAACCCTTCAGCACCTGCCGGCGCTCGGCCTCGCCGAGCAGGCCCAGCTCCGCGATCCGCGCCCCGGGCCGGGCCACGGCGCTCTCCAGCAGCGTCCGGTAGTGCGCCATGAAGCGCAGCGCCGTGGCCTCCTCGAACAGGTCGGTGTTGACCTCCAGGAAGCCGCCCATGCGGCCGTCCGGCCGCTCCATGAAGTAGACGGAGAGGTCGAACTTCGAGGTGCCGCTCTCCAGCTCCAGCGGCTCCAGGGTCAGCCCGGGCAGCTCCAGCGGCTCGAACGGCGCGTTCTGGAGCACGAAGAGGACCTGGAACAGCGGCGAGCGCGACAGGTCGCGCCGCGGCTCCAGCGCCTCGACCAGGCGCTCGAACGGCAGGTCCTGGTGCGCGTAGGCGTCGAGCGTGACCTGGCGCACGCGGCCGGCCAGCTCGTCGAAGGTGGGCTCGCTGCCGAGCCGCGCCCGCAGCGCCAGGGTGTTCACGAAGAAGCCGATCAGCCCCTCCAGCTCCTGCCGCGTGCGGTTCGCCACCGGCGAGCCCACCAGGAAGTCCTCCTGGCCGGTGTAGCGGTGGAGCAGCGCCTGGAAGCCCGCCAGCAGCACCATGAACGGCGTCGAGCCGCCGGAGAGCGCCAGCGCCTTGACCCCGTCGACCAGCGCCGCCGGCAGCTCGACCGGCAGGTGCCGGCCGCGGAAGCTCTGCACCGCCGGCCGCGGCCGATCCGTGGGCAGCTCCAGCACCGTGGAGGTGCCGGCGAGCGCCTCCCGCCAGTGCCCGGCCTCGGCCTCCAGCCACTCGCCAGTCAACCGGCCGCGCTGCCAGACCGCGAAGTCGGCGTACTGCACCGCCAGCTCCGGCAATTCCGTACCCGCGTAGAGCGCCGCGACCTCGTTGACCAGCACGCCCATGGACCAGCCGTCGCTGACGATGTGATGGAAGGTGACCAGGACCGCGTGGTCGTCCTCTGCCAGCTTCACCACCCGGACGCGCAGCAGGGGCGCCTGCCGCAGGTCGAACGGCCGCCTCGCCTCTTCCTCCGCCAGCTCGGCCAGGCGTTCCGGCAGCCCGGAGAGATCCTCGACCGGGACCTCCAGATCCACCGCCGTCTCGATCACTTGCACCGGCCGCCCATCCTCGGAGCGGAACGACGTGCGCAGCGCCTCGTGGCGCCGGACGATGGCGCGGAACGCCTCGGCGAAGCGCCCGGCGTCCAGCCGGCCGCGCAGCCGCAGGGCCACGGGCACGTTGTAGAGCGGGCTGCCGGGCTGGAGCTGGTCGAGGAACCACAGGCGCTCCTGCGCGAACGACAGCGGCAGCGGTTCGGTCCGCGGGACCCGTGGGATGGCCTCGACGACTTCCGTCTCACCCTCGGGCACGTCGAGCCGGGACGCGAGCGCCTCCAGCGTCGGCGCCTCGAAAATCGCACGCAGCGGCAGCTCGACGCCGAACGCCGTGCGCACCCGCGACGCGAGCTGGGCCACGAGCAGCGAGTGGCCGCCCAGCTCGAAGAAGTTGTCGGTCACGCCCACGCTGTCCACGCGCAGGACCTCGCGCCAGATCGCGGCCAGCCGCTCCTCCGCCCGGGTCCGAGGGGCCACGGTCTCCCGCGACTCGCGCACCTCGCCCGGTTCCGGAAGAGCCTTGCGGTCCACCTTGCCGTTCGTGGTCAGCGGCAGCGTCTCCAGGCTCACGAAGGCCGACGGCACCATGTACTCGGGGAGCGTGCGCAGGAGGTGCTCGCGCAGATCGTTCGCCGGCACCGGCGCCGCCTTGGGCACCACCCAGGCGATCAGCCGGCGGTCGGCGCCCGTGCCCCGCGTCATGACCACGGACTCGCGCAGGCCGGGGTGCCGGTTGATCGCCGACTCGATCTCACCCAGCTCGATACGGAAGCCGCGGATCTTCACCTGGCCGTCGATGCGGCCGAGATAGTCCAGATCGCCGTCCGGCCCGTTGTTCGCCCGATACCGCGCCAGGTCGCCGCTGCGATAGAGCCGCGCGCCCGGCCGGCCCGAGAACGGGTCGGGCACGAAGCGCTCGGCGGTCAGCTCCGGCCGGCCCAGGTAGCCCCGGGCGAGACCGGCGCCGCCGACGTGGATCTCGCCGGGCACGCCCACGGGCAGCAGCTCCTGGTGCTGGCCCAGCAGGTAGACCTGCAAGTCCGGGATCGGCACGCCCACCGGGCTCGCGCCCGGCCGCTCCAGGTCGGCCGCCAGGACCGGCCGCCAGGTGACGTGCACCGTGGTCTCGGTGATGCCGTACATGTTGATCAGCTCAGGCTTCGCATCCCCGTGGCGCCGCACCCAGGGCGTGAGCGCCGCGAGGTCGAGCGCCTCGCCGCCGAACACCACCGCGCGCAGGGCGAGCCTGCCGCCACCCTCCTCCTCGTCGGCCTTGATGACCTGGCGGAAGGCCGACGGAGTCTGGCTGAGCATCGTGACGCCCTCGGTGGCCAACAGCTCGCGGAAGGCCGGCGGGTTCATGCTGACCTCCCGCGGCACCATGACGAGACGGCCGCCGTAGAGCAGCGCGCCCCAGATCTCCCACACCGAGAAGTCGAACGCGTAGGAGTGGAACACGGTCCACACGTCGTCCGGCCGGAACCCGAACCACGGGTCCGTGGCCGTGAACAGCCGCACCACGTTCGCATGCGACACCGGCACGCCCTTGGGCCGCCCGGTCGAGCCCGACGTGTAGATCACGTAGGCGACGTTGTCCTCGCCCATCCCGGGCAGGTCCGGCAGGTTCTCCGCGCTCTCCTGGAGGAGGCTCCGGTCGCCCAGGAGGACCGTGCGGAACGGGTGCGTGGCCTCGAAGCGGTCCGCGAGGTGGGCCTGGGTGACCAGCACGGGCGCGGACGAGCCGGAGAGCGCGTTCTCCAGGATCCAGGACAGGCGCTCCGCCGGATAGGCCGGATCGAGCGGCACGTAGGCGCCGCCGGCCTTGAGGATGCCGAGGATGCCGACGATGGTCTCCAGCGACCGCTCCACGCAGAGCCCGACCGGCACCTCCGGCCCCACGCCCAGCGACCGCAGGCGCCAGGCGAGCCGGTTGGCGCGCTCGTTGAGCCGGGCGTAGGTCAGCTCCTGCACGTCGTAGACCGCGGCCACCGCCTTCGGGGTCTTCGCCACCTGCGCCTCGAACAGCCGGTGGAGCGACGGGCCGTCCGCGAACGCCCGGTCCTGCGCGTTCCAGCCGGAGAGGAGCTGCGCCGTCTCGCCGCCGGTGAGCATCGGCAGGTCGGCGAGCCGCAGCTCGGGCCCCGCCACCGCGCCGGTGAGGACCGTCTCCCAGTGCCGCAGAAGCCGGTCGATCGTGGACTCGTCGTAGAGGTCGGCGTTGTACTCCAGGGTCGTCTTCAGCCCCTCGGGCAGGTCGAAGAGGAAGACCGTGAAGTCGAACTTGGTCGTCCGGTTGTGGTTCTCCAGCAGGGAGAGCGTCAGCCCGGGGAGGTGGAGCGCCTGGGTGGGCGTGTTCTGGAGCGAGAACTGGACCTGGAAGATCGGCGTGCGCGACAGGTCGCGCTCCGGGTGGAGATCCTCGACCAGCTTCTCGAACGGAACTTCCTGATGGGGGGTCGAGCCCAGGAAGCCCGCGCTCACCCGCGACAGCAGCTCGCGGAACGCCGGGTTGCCCGAGGCGTCCGTGCGCTGCACGACCATGTTCAAAAAGAAGCCGATCAGCCCCTCGGTCTCCAGGCGGTTGCGGTTGGCGATCGGGATGCCGAGGAGCAGGTCCTCCTGCGCGGTGTAGCGGTGCAGCAGGGCGTTGAAGCCGGCGAGGAGCGTCAGGAACGGCGTCACCCCCTCGCGCTGGCTCCAGGCCCGGATCTCCTCGGTGGCCTCCCGCGCCACGGTCCGCGACAGGCGCGCGCCGCGCGAGGTCAGCAGCGCCGGCCGCGGCCGGTCCGTGGGCATCTCCAGCACCGGCAGGCGGCCGGCCAGCCGGCCGCGCCAATAGGCCAGGTGCTGCTCCATGGCCTCGCTGTTGAGCCAGCGCCGCTGCCACGCCGCATAGTCCGCGTACTGGATTGCCAGCTCGGGCAGCGGCGACGGCCGTCCCTGGGAGAAGGCGGTGTAGAGAGCCTCCAGCTCGCCGATCAGGATGCCGATCGTCCAGCCGTCCGAGGCGATGTGGTGCATCGTGACCAGCAGCACGTGCTCCGAGGGGGAGAGCTTGAGCAGCGAGGTGCGGAGCATGGGCCCGCGGGCGAGGTCGAACGGCCGGCGGCCCTCCTCCAGGGCGATCCGCTTCCGCTCCTTGTCTCGGACCTCGGCAGACAGCCCGGAGAGATCGGCCACGGGCAGGATCGCCGGTCCCACCGGCAGCACGATCTGCGACGGCCGGCCCTGGACCGCCGGGTAGACCGTGCGCAGCACCTCGTGCCGGCGCCGGACCTCGGCGAAGCTGCGCGCCAGGGCGTCGACGTCGAGATCGCCCTCCAGCAGCACCGCGGCCGGCATGTTGTAGGCCGGGCTCTCCGGGTCCAGCTCGTTGAGGAACCAGAGGCGCTCCTGGGAGAAGGACAGAGGCAGCTCCGCGGTTCGGGGCTCCGGTCTCAGCTCCAGATCGTTATCGGCCTTCTTGGCCGGATAACCGAGATCGACGGCCAGCGCGCTGGCCTCGGCACTGAGCTGCCCCCCGGCCGTCTGCCAGCGGTCGGCCACGGCCGCGTTGATCCCCTGGTGCTGGTGGAACTTGGGGTCGCCCATCATGCGCGTGCCGGCGTGGAGGCCGTCGGTCATGCGCTGGCCCTGGTAGGGCTGCAGCATCCCCTCCTCCATCTCCAGGCCGAGGAAGCGGCTCAGCGACTCCATGGACCCGCGCGGGTCCTTCACCATGTCCTCGAACCGCAGCAGGTGCTGGCGCTCCTCCGGGATCTCCGCCAGGAACTCCAGGATGTTCCGGTGGGCGAGCAGCCAGACCAGCTCGGCCTGCTCCTCGGCCGGGAAGGGGAAGCCGTAGACCTGGTCCATCTTGGCTTCCAGGTACGAGTCGATCGTGGCCCGCGGGTGGCGGACGAGGTGGACGTAGAGCGGCCGGTCGAACAGCCGCTCGGCGCGGCGCAGGGTCCAGGCGTCGAGCGCGTAGCTCGGCGTCTTGTCCACCACCAGCCGGCCGCCCGACTGCTCCTGGAGCTGGCGGTAGAAGTCGCTCACCGTCCAGCCGCCGTCCTCCGCTTCACCCACGATCCGGCGCGCCTCGTCGGCGTCGCAGCCGTGCAGGTCCATCACCGCGCGCAGCAGGCCCTCGACCGCGAACCGGTTGCGGCCGGAGTAGACGTCGCGGCGCTCGGCCATCGTGCGGAACGCGAGCAGCTCCAGCTCCGGCGGCGCGAACAGGCCCGGATGGCCAGCCAGCATCACGCGCAGCAGGGTGGAGCCGGAGCGGAACGGCGAGAGCAGGAAGACCACTCGCGGCAGCTTCGGGCCGATTTCGCTCTCCTCGGGCTCCTGGCTCCGACCCAGCCGGAGCGCCACGGCCTCGCGCAGCTTCTCCAGGGCCGGCTCGACCGGCATGCGCGTCGCGGACGTTGCGACCGCTACCGTCTCACCGCCCAAGCGGCCCACGGCCTCCGGATAGGCGTCGGCCAGGTAGGCGGCGAAGCGCTCCACCGTGGGCGCGTCGAACAGCGCCATCACGTAGACGATGCGGCCCAGCTCCTTCTGGAGCCGGTTGATAAACATGGCGCCCTGGATCGAGTCGCCGCCCAGCTCGAAGAAGCTGTCGTGGACGCCCACGCGCTCAATCCCGAGAAGCTCGCGCCACATCTCCGCCAGCCGCCGCTCCAGCTCGGTGCGAGGCTCGACATAGGAACGGTCCAGCTCCGCCCGGTCCGCCTCGGGCGCGGGCAGCGCCTTCCGGTCCACCTTGCCGCTCGGGTTGAGCGGGAAGGCCGGCAGCACCACGAACGCGGCCGGCACCATGGCCTCCGGCAGGCGCTCGCGCAGATAGGACCGCAGCTCGGACGGAGCCGGCGCGTCCTCACCGCTCGGCACCAGGTACGCCACGAGCCGCGCGTCACCTTGATCTGTCCGAGCCAGGACGCAGACCTCGCGCACCGCCGGATGGCTCGCCAGCGCGGTCTCGATCTCTCCCAGCTCGATGCGGACGCCACGGATCTTGACCTGGAAGTCGAGCCGCCCCAGGTACTCCACCTCGCCGTCCGGCCGGAATCGGGCCAGATCGCCCGTGCGGTAGAGCCGCTCGCCATCCCCGAACGGATCGGGCACGAAGCGGTCGGCGGTCAGCTCGGGCCGGCCCAGATACCCGCGCGCCAGGTTCACGCCGCCGATGTGCAGCTCGCCCGGCACGCCGACCGGCACCGGCTGCGACTCGCGGTCGAGGATGAGGATCGACGTGTTGTCGATCGGCCGGCCGATGGGCACGCTGCGCCGCGAGCCGCCCGGCTGGCAGGCGTGGTACGTCACGTCCACCGACGCCTCGGTCGGGCCGTAGAGGTTGTGCAGCTCGACGCCCGGCAGCCGGTCGAGGAAGCGCTCCTTGAGATCGAACGGCAGCGCCTCGCCGCTCGCGAACACCCGACGCACGCTGCGGCAGGAGTCCGCAAGACCGTCCTGGTCCAGGAAGATTTGGAGCATGGAGGGCACGAAGTGGAGCGTCGTGATGCCGTGCTCGCGGATCAGCTCGGCCATCCGCGACGCGTCCTGGTGCGCTCCCGGCGGCGCCACCACCAGCCGGGCGCCGGTCAGAAGCGGCCAGAAGAGCTCCCAGACCGACACGTCGAAGCTGAACGGCGTCTTCTGGAGCACCCGGTCGTCCGCCGTCAGGCCGTAGGCCGACTGCATCCAGGAGAGGCGGTTGACGATGCCGCGGTGCGGGATGCCGGCACCTTTCGGGCGGCCGGTCGAGCCCGAGGTGTAGATGCAGTAGGCCAGGCCCTCGGGCTCGGAGGCGACGCTCACCCCCGTCCCCTCTCCTGGTTCCTCGTCCAGGCGGACGACGTGGCGCACGGACGCGGGCAGCTCGGGCAGGCCGGGCTCCAGATGGCTTTGGGTGAGGAGCACGGAGACGCCCGAGTCCGCCAGCATGTAGGCGAGACGCTCCAGCGGGTACGACGGGTCCATGGGCACGTAGGCCGCACCCGCCTTGAGGATGCCCATCAGCCCCACGACCAGCTCGGCCGAGCGCTCGGCCGCGATCCCGACCAGCGAGTCCGGACGGACGCCCAGCCGCACCAGGTGCCGCGCCAGGCGGCCGGCCCGCCGGTCGAGCTCCGCATAGCTCAGCTCGGCATCGCCGAACTGGACCGCCACGGCCTCCGGCGTGCGGCGGACCTGCTCCTCGAACAGGCCGTGCAGGGAGGCCTCGTCCCGGAACGACACCGCGGTGTCGTTCCACCCCTCGACCACCTGGGCCTGCTCGGCGTCCGAGAGCATGGGCAGCGTGGCGATCGGGCGGTCGGGCTCGGCCGTGGCAGCTACCAGCAGCCGCTCCAGGTGGCCGGCCATGCGCTCCATCGTCTCGGCGTCGAACAGGTCGGTGCTGTACTTCCAGATGCCGAGCCAGCCGCCGTCCGCCTCGCCCATGGAGAGCGACAGGTCGAAGCGCGCCGTGCCCAGGTCCACCTCCCGCGGCCGCAGCGTCAGGCCCGGAATCTCCAGGCGGCGCAGCGGCGCGTTCTGGCCCACGAACATGATCTGGAAGAGCGGCGTGCGCGACATATCGCCGATACCACGATCCGGCCGCAGCTCGTCGACCAGACGCTCGAACGGGACTTCCTGATGCGCATAGGCGTCGAGCGCCGTGCGCCGCACCCGCCCGAGCAGCTCGCGCAGCCCCGGCCCGCCATCCAATCGGGTCCGCAGCACCAGGTTGTTGAGGAACACGCCGATGAGTCCCTCCAGCTCCACCCGGCTGCGGCCGTCGATCGGCGTGCCGATCACCAGGTCCTCCATGCCCGTGTAGCGGTGGAGCAGCATCTGGAAGCCGGCGAGGAGCGCCATGAACCGGGTGGCCCGCGCGTCGCGGGCGAGACCGTCGAGCCGCTCGACCAGCGCGGCCGGGAGCAGCCGCTCGCAGTGCGCGCCGCGGTACGAGAGCACCGCCGGCCGTGGGCGGTCCGCGGGCAGCTCCACCACCGGCAGCTCGCCGCCGAGCTGGTCGCGCCAGAAGGCGAGCCCGGTCTCCAGAACCCCGAGCCGGCGCCGCTGCCAGGCCGCGAAGTCCGCGTACTGCACCGGCAGCTCCGGCAGGGGCGAAGGCCGCCCCGCCGCGAACGCCTCGTAGAGCGCGCCCATCTCCCGCACCAGCACCGCGAGCGAGCCGCCGTCCGACGCGATGTGGTGGAGCGACAGCAGCAGCTCGTGCGACTCAGGGCCGAACCGCACCAGCGCCACGCGCAGGAACGGCCCCGTCTCCAGGGAGAACGGGATGCGCGCCAGCGCCGCCGCCAGGCTCCGGACCTCCTCTTCGGGGTCGGCGCCCCAGCCGGACAGGTCGAACACCGGCATCGGCACCGGTCCGGCTTCGCGCACCACCTGGACCGGCTCCTCGCCCGGGCTCGCGAACGCGGTGCGCAGCGCCTCGTGGCGCCGCACCACCTCGCCGAACACCGCGGCCAGCGCCTGGACATCCAGGCGGCCCTCCAGCCGCACCGACGCCGCGATGTTGTGCACCGGGTTCTCGGGATCGAGCTGGTGCAAGAACCAGAGCCGGCGCTGCGCGAACGAGAGTGGCAGCTCGCCATCTCGGGAGACCCTCTCAAGCCGCACGTCCGCGGCCGCCACGTCGCCCTGGTCGAGCAGCGCACCCAGCTCGGCGATGGTGGGCGAGCCGAACAGCGCGTCGATCGTCAGCCCGACGCCGAACGCCTCGTTGACCCGCGCCAGGAGCTGCGTGGCGCGCAGCGAGTCGGCGCCCAGCTCGAACAGATCGCGCTCCACCCCCACCCGGTCTGTTCCCAGCACCTCGGCCCAGATGCGCTCCAGCCGCTCCTCGGTCGGCGTCCGCGGAGTCTCCCCCGCGGCGCCCGGCCCCCCCGTCCCTTCCGTCCACTGCTCCACCGCCTCCAGGCTGCCGTTGAGGAAATCGGCCCGGCACGACTGGCGCCGCACCTTGCCGCTCGACGTCTTGGGCAGGCTGCCGGCGCGGAGCAGCACCACGGCATGGACCGCCACCTCGTGCTCCGTGGCCACCGCTCGGCGGATCGCCTCGGCCACCTCGGCAGCCGAGCCTTGACCCTTGGCCCAGCGCTTCTCGCCGTCGCGTTCCACCTCCTGCACCACGACCAGCCGCTCCTCGCCGTCCACCTCCACCGCGAACGCTGCGCCGCAGCCGGCCCGGGCGTCCGCATGGCTGCGCTCCGCGGTCAGCTCCAGGTCCTGCGGATAGAGGTTCCGGCCGCGGACGATGATCAGGTCCTTGGCCCGGCCGGTGAGATAGATCTGCCCCTCGGCCAGGAAGCCGAGGTCGCCCGTGCGGAGGAAGAGATCGCCATCCACCTCATGAGCCAGCCGGGCGCCGAAGGTGCGGGCGGTCTCCTCGGGCCGGTTCCAGTAGCCGCCGGCCACGCTCGGACCGGAGATCCAGACCTCGCCCACCCGCCCCTCGGGCAGGGCCTCGCGCGTCTCGGGGTCCACGATCTCCACCCGCTGGCCGAGCCACGGCGTGCCGCAGCTCACCAGTGAGCGCAACGGCATGCCTGCGACCGCCTCCTCAGCTCGATTGCGCTCCAGGGCCTCGGCGTCCAGCGAGCGCACCGCGGGGAAGCTCCCGCGCTCGCCGCCGGAGACGAACAGCGTGGCCTCGGCCAGGCCGTAGCAGGGGTAGAACGCCTCGCGGCGGAACCCGCAGGACGCGAACGCCTCGGCGAAGCGCTCCAGCGTGTCGGCCCGCACGGGCTCGGCGCCGTTGTACGCCACCTCCCAGCACGACAGGTCGAGACCCTCGCGCTCCTCGGCCGTGATCTTGCGGGCGCACAGCTCGTAGGCGAAGTTCGGGCCGCCGCTCGTCGTGGCCCGGTAGCGGCTGATCGCCCGCAGCCAGCGCAGCGGACGCTGCAGGAACGCGACCGGCGCCATGAGCACGCAGGTCGCGCCCAGGAACAGCGGCTGGAGCACGTTCCCGATCAGCCCCATGTCGTGGTAGAGCGGCAGCCAGCCGACGATGACCGAGGCCTCGGACTGGCCGAAGGCCCGCTGGATCATGGTCTCGTTGTGGACCAGATTCCCGTGCCGCACCGCCACACCCTTGGGCGTCGCGGTCGAGCCTGAGGTGTACTGGAGGAAGGCGAGGCCGTCGGCCGTCAGCCCGGCGCCGGGCTCCCAGGAGTCGGCGAGCGCGGAGTCGATCTCCTCGGTCGCAATCCAGCTCACCTCAACCAGCTCCGGGTTCTTGCCGGTCAGCACCTCGGCGCGGTCGCGCAGGGCCGGCGTGGTCAGCGCAAAACGGGGACGGGCATCGCGCGCGATGGCCTGCAGGCGCGAGTCCGGCCGGTTGGCGCGCGGCGGGTAGGCCGGCACCGCCACCGTGCCGGCATAGAGGCAACCCAGGAACGAGACCACGAAGTCCAGTCCCGGAGGAAACAGCAGAAGAGCGCGCTCGCCAGCTCCGCCCTGGCGCTGAAGGAAGGCGGCCAGGGCGCGAGCCCGGCGGTCCAGCTCGGCATACGTGAGAGAGGCACCCTCCTCCTCGCCGTCCTCCAGGAAGCGATAGGCCACCCGGTCCGGACAGGTCGCCGCCCAGCGGCGCAGCACCTGGACCAGGGTTGCATCCCTTGCATCCCTGTCGCCGGCCGCCAGGGTCGGAACCGGAGTCTCAGCCATTGCGGGGGCAATACTTTCGTGGCTCAAGATGGAACAACCTCGTGGAAATCGGGGAGACGGGCTCCCCTTACAGGGATAAGTGCTGCCGGCGGCCCGAAAGCGGGCAAGGCGCCGGAGATCAGAATGCCTTCAATGCTTTAGAGGATGCCCATGCTCGCACCGCCGTCAACCTCGACGGTCCGTCCCGTGAAGAAATCGCACTCCACAATGAACTTCACCGCCAGCCAGATCTCCTCGGGACGGCCGAGCCGTCCGAGCGGGATGCCGGCCTTGAGGTGGGCGAGCGCCTCGTCGGAGAAGCCCTCCAGGAATCCGGTCTCCGTCACACCGGGAGCCACGCCGCCTACGCGGATGCCGTGGCGGGCCAGCTCCAGGGCCCAGGTCCGGGTGCAGGCGTCGAGACCCGACTTCGAAGCGGAGTAGTTGGACTGTCCGGGGTTCCCGGCGCGGGCGATCGACGACAGGTTCACGATCACCGCGTCTCTCCCCCCGCTCTCGATCACGTGCGAAGAGAATTCGCGCGCCATCAGGAACTGGCCGGTCAGGTTCACGTCCACGACCTTCCGCCACTGGGCCAGAGGGAGCTTCTGCGACTCCTCGCCGCCCTCGCCGGGCTGGACCAGCAGGCCGTCGCGCGCGATGCCGGCGCTGTTGACGAGCGCGTTGAGCGTCCCGAACCGTTCGGCCGCGGACGCCACGAACTCGCTCACCGAGGCCTCGTCCGTGATGTCGAGCCGCGCCACGAACACCTCACCCGGCAGGTCCTCGGCCTCCGAGGACAGCCGGCGCAGACCCGCGGCGTTGGTATCCCCCGCGGCCACCCGGGCGCCCGCCCGCAGCAGCTCCAGGGCGAAGTGCCCTCCCAACCCTCCGGCGGCTCCGGTCACGATGGCGTTGACGTCGGACAGTCTCATAGCAGGATGACGATATCACAGGGTGCCGCGCTGCGGCACGGTTTCCTTGGTCCGGTTTGCTTCATGGGCGATCATCCTCTCTCGCTGGAGAGATACGCGGAGGGGCATGGCTTCCCGCCAGCCGCTTGACGATCAACAACTCCAGCGGTCAGGCTCTTTCCATGCCGGAGCTGCCCGACATCGAGGTCTACCTCTCGGCCCTGCGCCCCCGCATCCAGGGCCAGCCCCTGGAAGCCGTGCGCATGGGCAGCCCGTTCCTTCTCCGCACCGTGGAGCCGCCGCTCTCGGCCCTGATCGGCAGGCGGGTGGAAAGGCTGCGCCGGCTGGGCAAGCGGATCGTGATCGGTTTCGAGGGCGAGCTGTTCGCCGTGCTCCACCTGATGATCGCCGGGCGTCTGCAATGGAAGCCGCGGGGGGCCAAGGTCCCTGGAAAGATCGGCCTCGCCGCCTTCGACTTTCCCACCGGCACCCTGACGCTCACCGAGACCGGCTCGAAGAAACGGGCCGCGCTCCACCTCGTCCAGGGCGAGGCGGCGCTGGCCGCCCATGACCCCGGCGGCCTGGAGGTCCTGGAGGCAGACCTCGACGCCTTCCAGGCCGCCCTGGTCTCCGAGAGCCACACCCTCAAGCGCGCCCTGACCGATCCCCGGCTCTTCAGCGGCATCGGCAATGCCTGGTCCGACGAGATCCTCCACCGGGCGAAGCTCTCGCCCTTCAAGCTGACGCGGAGCCTGACGCCCGAGGAGACCGAGACCCTCTTCCGGGCCAGCCGCGACGTGCTCGCCGAATGGATCGACCGCTTCCGCGCCGAGGTCGGAGACGGCTTCCCGGACAAGGTGACCTCCTCCCGGGAGGACATGGCGGTCCACGGCCGCTTCGGCAAGCCCTGCCCGGTCTGCGGCACCCCGGTGCAGCGCCTCGTCTACGCCGACAGCGAGGCCAACTACTGCCCCACCTGTCAGACCGGCGGCCGTCTGCTGGCCGACCGGGCGCTCTCCCAGCTCCTCAAGAAGGACTGG